>NZ_CP043499.1:600000-900000 GCF_009498215.1 Rhizobium grahamii
GCATCGCCGACCTGCATCCCTCCAAGCGCGATATCGCCATGGTGTTCCAGAGCTACGCGCTCTATCCGAACATGACGGTGGCGGGCAACATCGCCTTCGGCATGGAGATGCGCGGCGTGCCGGCCGCCGAGCGCAAGCAGGCGATCGACAAGGTCGCCAAGGTGCTGCAGATCGGCCATCTGCTCGAGCGCAAGCCGAGCCAGCTGTCGGGCGGCCAGCGCCAGCGCGTCGCCATGGGCCGCGCCCTGGTGCGCGATCCGAAGCTCTTCCTGTTCGACGAACCGCTGTCGAACCTCGACGCCAAGCTGCGCGTCGACATGCGCACCGAGATCAAGCGCCTGCACCAGACGACGGGCAAGACCATCGTCTACGTCACCCACGACCAGATCGAGGCGATGACGCTCGCCACCAAGATCGCCGTCATGCGCGACGGCGAGGTCCAGCAGTTCGGCACCCCCGCCGAGATCTACAACAACCCGGCAAACCTCTTCGTCGCCGACTTCATGGGATCACCCGCCATGAACCTCCTCGCAGGGACAATCGTCAAGGAGGACAACGGGCTCGCCGTGTCGCTCGAACGACCGGGTGGCGAGGCGATGAAGCTTCCGGTGTCGCCGGCGATGATGTCGCTGTCGACCTATGTGAACCGCAACGTGATCTTCGGCATTCGCCCGGAAGCGCTGACCGACCCTGAAGGGGCCGACCGGAATGCGCAATCCGTCAGCGAAAACGACTGCCTGATCGACGTCGTCGAGCCCGCCGGATCCGACACCTTCGCCGTCACCAAGCTCGGCGGCAAGGAGGTCGTGGCAAGGCTCCGAGCCGACGCCCGCATCCGCGCCGGCGAAACCGCACGCCTCGCCTTCAATCTCGACAAGGCTGTCTTCTTCGATCCCGAGACCAAGGTTCGGATAGCTTAGAGGCTGGATTTGCCATGAACGTCACTCCCGATATCGTCATCATCGGTTCAGGCATCGGCGGTTCAACCGTCGCTGCCGGGCTGGCCGCGACCGGCGCTGAGATCCTGATACTGGAGGCTGGCGACCATATCGCCGACCGCCCGGAGAACAGGGATCAAAGAGCGATTTTCCAGCGTGGCCACTTTCGCCCGAAAGAGACGTGGTACGAGGCCGGTGGCGCGGGGTTCAATCCCGGCAACTATTACAATGTCGGTGGCAACTCGAAGTTCTTTGGGGCGGTCCTGTCACGATATCGGCGGGAAGATTTTGACGAGATGGTGCATCAGGAAGGTGTTTCGCCAGCCTGGCCATTCCCCTACGACGTACTCGAGCCTTGGTATAGCAAGGCCGAAGCGCTCTATCAGGTTCGCGGTGCGATCGGCGACGATCCGACCGAGCCTCGCCATTCCGGCGGATACGACTACCCACCGGTTCCCGACGAGCCGCCAATCGCCGATTTGCGTTCTCGCCTGAAAAGAAGGGGACTGCATCCGTTCTCGCTGCCGCTCGGCATCGATATCGATCGGTGGCTCGCCAAGGCGCAGACGCCATGGGATGCGCATCCGAATTCACAGGACGGGAAGATGGATGCGGAGACGGCAGCCCTTGCCGTTGCCCTGAAATACCCCAACGTCCGGCTCCACACGAATGCGCGCGTCATTGCGCTCAAGACGGGCAAAAGCGATATCATCGAAACTGTCGTCTATGTCGCCGAAGGCAGGACGCAGACGGTGACGCCTCGGATCGTCATCCTCGCAGCCGGGGCCGTGCAGTCTGCGGCTTTGCTGCTGCGCTCGGCAAACGACCGCTTCAGAACCGGTCTTGCGAACTCGTCGGACCAGGTTGGCCGCAACTTCATGAACCACAATTCGTCGGCGGTGATCGGCGTATCACCGACATTCAAGAACACGTCCATCTATCAGAAAACACTGGCGTTCAACGACTTCTACCTGTCTGACGGCAACGGCGGGCCGCCACTTGGTAACGTCCAGCTGCTCGGTCGTGTCTCCGGCAAAATCCTGAAGGGTTCACTGCCCCAGGTCCCGGAATGGATATTGGATCAACTCACGAAACACACCGTCGATTTCTACGCGATGAGCGAGGATGTCCCCAACCCGGAGAGCCGCGTGATGGTCGATGGCGATCGCATCGTCCTTCAGTGGCAGCGGACGAACTGGGCGGCCCATCTCGCTCTTGTCGCCAAGCTGAAGGACATCCTGAGGTCGATCGGCTTTCCAATTGTTTTATCGAGAGCTTTTGACAAGCGGACGCCCTCGCATCAATGCGGAACGGTGCGTATCGGCAATGATCCGACCTCAGCTCCGCTCGACCCGTTCTGCAGGGCATACGACCACCAAAATCTCTTCGTCGTTGACGCTAGCTTCCTGCCGACATCCGCAGCCGTGAACCCGGCGCTGACGGTTGCCAGTCAGGCGCTTCGGGTTGCCGACCATATCGCTTCGAAGGACTTGGGAGCCGACACGTCTGTGGCTGTGCCGACGGGTCCTGCCAACCAATCGTTTTAGCATTCAACAGGGCAAGAAGATGCGTTTCGATTATATCATTACAGGCGCCGGTCCTGCCGGTTGTGTGCTCGCAAACCGGCTGAGCGAGGACCCTGATGTCAACGTGCTTCTCCTCGAAGCGGGCGGCGGCGACTGGAATCCGCTCTTCCATATGCCCGCGGGCTTCGCGAAGATGACGAAGGGCGTGGCGAGCTGGGGCTGGGAGACCGTACCGCAGAAGCACATGAAAGGCCGAGTGCTACGATACACGCAGGCCAAGGTGATTGGCGGCGGCTCTTCGATCAATGCACAGCTTTATACGCGCGGCAACGCGGCGGATTACGATCTGTGGGCCGGCGAAGACGGCTGCGAGGGCTGGGACTATCGCTCGATATTGCCGTATTTCAAGCGGGCCGAAGACAACCAGCGCTTTGCCGACGACTATCATTCCTCTGGGGGCCCGCTCGGCGTTTCCATGCCGGTTTCGCCCCTGCCGATCTGCGATGCCTACATCCGGGCGGGGCAGGAGCTTGGTATTCCCTACAATCACGATTTCAATGGCCGGCAGCAGGCGGGCGTCGGCTTCTACCAGCTGACGCAACGCAACCGGCGTCGCTCCTCGGCATCGCTTGCCTACCTCTCTCCGATCAAGGATCGCAAGAACCTGACCATCCGGCTTGGATCACGGGTGTCGCGGATCGTGATCGAGAAGACGCGGGCCGTGGGTGTCGAAGTCGTTGGTCGCAACGGTGTCGAGATCCTGAGAGCCGAGCGCGAGGTGCTAGTGTCTTCGGGGGCGATCGGCTCACCGAAACTGCTTCTTCAATCAGGTATCGGTCCCGCCGACCACCTGCGATCGGTCGGCGTCGACGTCGCGCATGACCTGGCGGGTGTCGGGGGGAACCTGCAGGATCATCTCGATCTCTTCGTGATTTCCGAATGCACCGGCGACCATACCTACGACGGCGTTGCGAAGCTCCACCGAACGCTGTGGGCCGGTATCCAGTATGCGCTATTTCGAACAGGGCCGGTCGCCTCTTCGCTGTTTGAGACAGGTGGCTTCTGGTATGCGGATCCGAACGCTCGCTCGCCCGACATCCAGTTCCATCTCGGTCTGGGCTCCGGCATCGAGGCCGGTGTCGAACGTCTGAAGAATGCCGGGGTGACGCTCAATTCCGCCTATCTGCATCCGAGGTCGCGCGGCACCGTGCGGTTGTCAGCCGCCGATCCAGCGGCCGCTCCGCTAATCGATCCGAACTATTGGTCGGAACCACACGACCGCGAGATGTCCCTCGAGGGGCTGAAGATCGCGCGTGAGATCATGCAGCAGGCCGCTCTCAAATCCTACGTTCTTGCCGAACGTCTGCCTGGACCGAAGGTCGCGACCGAAGAACAGCTGTTCGACTACGGCTGCGCCAACGCCAAGACCGACCACCATCCGGTCGGCACTTGCAAGATGGGCACGGGCGCGGACGCTGTCGTCGGCCTCGACCTCAAGGTTCACGGGCTGGAGGGGCTGCGTGTCTGCGACTCCTCGGTGATGCCGCGCGTGCCCTCGTGCAACACCAATGCGCCGACGATCATGGTTGGTGAAAAAGGGTCAGATATCATTCGCGGGCTCCCGCCGCTTCCTGCGGTGATCTTCGCCGACGAGCGCAACGAAACGCGCCCGAGGGCGCGCGCCAGCGTTCGCTAGGCAGGCAGAAGCTAGGGGTGGAACGGCCATGAGCATCGATGTCGCACAGCATATTCTCGACGCCCTCACGGATGTCGATATGCCCCGACTAAAGCCGGAACGCGCGCCTTTCGAGGCGGCGAACCTCGCCGGCATCGCGGTGCCTGTCTATCGCGCCGGCTGCGTTGTCGTCGGTTCGGGTGCAGCTGGTCTTCGCGCAGCCGTCGAGCTGAAGCGTCGCGGCGACGATGTCATGATCCTCAGTCAGAGCGCCTGGGGCGGCACATCGGCGTGCTCAGGCTCCGACAAGCAAACACTGCATACGGCCAATACCGCCGATCAGGGCGACAACTACAAGGCCATGGCGCGGGCGATACGCGCCGGTGGCGCGATGGACGAAGACACCGCCTATGTCGAGGCGGTCGGTTCTGGCCGCATGATGGCGTCGCTGCAGTATCTCGGCCTGCCGCTGCCCCAGGATCCCCTGGGCGGCACGCTTCGATATCAGACCGACCATGACGAGGTGGGGCGCGCGACAAGCTGTGGCCCGCGAACCTCTCGTCTGATGGTCAAGGTTCTGGCGGAGGAAGCCATTCGGCTTGATGTTCCGTTCTATAATCACACGACCGCTGTGCAGATCCTGACGGAGGGTGCGCAGGAGGCGCGGAGGGTCGTGGGTGTTGTCGCAATTCGCGCGCATGACCGGACGGAAGCAAATCCACTCGGCATCGCCGTGTTCGCAAGCGATGTGGTCGTGCTCGCCGCCGGTGGGCCGGGAGAACTCTATCGCGATAGCGTTTATCCGAATGGCTGCTTCGGCTCGCTCGGGATCGCGCTTGAGGCGGGCCTCGAGCTGGTTAATCTGACTGAGAGCCAGTTTGGCATCGGAACAAGGCGCGAGGGCTTTCCGTGGAACCTCTCCGGCACCTATGTCCAGGCGATGCCTCATATCTATTCCGTCGATGCCGAGGGGCGAGAGCATCACTTCCTCGCGAACTATTACCGCAGCACGCAGGAACTGGCCTCGAATGTCTTCCGGAAGGGTTACCAGTGGCCGTTTCACTCGACACGGATGCTGGATTTCGGTTCAAGCCTCGTTGACCTCGCGATCTACCGGGAAACGACAGCCGGTCGCCGCGTATTCATGGATTTCAGCCGCAACCCGTTGCCCGTTACCGGTGACCTGCCGTTCGATCTCGGACGGCTTGATGACGACGTCATGGCCTACCTGAACAATGCAGGGGCGGGGCAGACGCTGCCGATCGACAGGCTGCGTCACATGAACCCGCTGGCAATCGAGCTTTACCGGCGATACAAGATCGATATCGCTACCGCTCCGTTGGAGTTTGCGGTCAACAACCAACACATGAACGGCGGCATCAGGGTCGACACATGGGGACGCAGCAGCCTGACGGGCTGTTATGCGGTGGGAGAGGCGGCCGGAACCCATGGTGTGACGAGACCGGGAGGTGCCGCGCTTAACGCCGGCCAGGTGTTTGGAACCCGGGCCGCGGAACATATCAGCGCGAGTGGCCGAGCACGAACGGCAGCCGCCGGAGGCATCGCCGAGATTGCCGAGGCCGGTGTTCGCGGCATTCTCTCCGTTCTCAAGGACGACAGCCCGTTCAACGCCAAGTCCGTCCGCGAGGATGTGCAGGCGCGCATGAGCGACAAGGCGGGGCTGATCTGCGATGGTGAAAATGTCCGTGAAGCCCTGAGTGCAGCTCGCAGCCTCAACGCCGACATCAGGCGAAGTGGGATTACTTGCGGACGCGCGGCGGAAGCGGCGCGTGCTTTGCAATGGCGTCATATGGCTTTGGCCTCGGAAGCCGTACTTTCAGCACTGGACATCTACATATCGAAGGGCGGCGGAAGCCGCGGCGCACGCGCGATATGCGATCGCGCGGGAATGGCTTTGCCAATGGGCCGCGACGGTCCGTTGGAAGAGTTCCGTTTTCGCGAGGAGAGCGTTTCGGACCGCCAACAACAAATCGTGGTGCGCCTGAATGGAGAGACGTTGGAAATCTCCACGCGTCCAAATCGCACCTTTGATGAGACCAGCAGATCGTTCTTCGAACGGGATTGGCCGGCATGGTTGACCGGCCGGATCTACGACCTCGGCGGTCGTTGATTTGAGAGGCTGGCTCCTCTCGGAGCTATGGTCCCGCAAAATCGTTCATTCGGGCATTCCAAGAGCATCGTCGTTTTCCCGCGGGCCGGACGATCCCGGCACCCGAGGTCGTGCGCGAAGGTATGGGCCTTCACAATCGGGGGCGAAAGCCAGCCAACGCAGCCCGCGGACTGCGACCAATGTCCCATAGCGACCCGGACTGAAGTCCCAGTCTTGGAACAGCCGCCGCGCTGGCAAGTTCGATTCTGCAGCGGAACAAGCCGCGCCAGGATGGAGGACAATGACTTGAATGCGAAGAAACCAGAGATGGCAGAAAGCCTCCTCCTGATAGCAACGCCTGCCCTTTCAGATCGTCCGCGGTGGGGCATGCCCCAGAGCGCGAAGTGTTCGCGCATAATCGCCGACGACCGACGCGTGATCGTTTCAAACTACTTCTGAACGTTTGCCCACGTCATCCGACGGACGCCTCCGGCAGTCCTTTCCAACAAGCGGCACACAGGTGGTGCATGAAGCGCCAACGACCCGATGTGCCGACGTCTAGGAGACAAACCATGAAAAGCAACCATCTGGCCATGATGCTCACGGCCCTTTCTCTCAGCGTATCGCCCCTCGCCACCCACCCGGCTGGTGCACAGCAGGACACGCAGAACAGCGGCCAGGCGCAGACGGGTGGGGGTGCTCAGACCGAGCAACCTCAATCAGGTGCCAGCGGCGGCACAGGAGCCGACTGTTCCTCGCCGGATGCCTCGGGAGCCTGCCCACAGGCCAAGGGCGGGGCATCGGGAAATTCGTCCACCGAAACCAAGTCCGGTTCCGGTTCGCAGGATGAAACTGGAGGTGCGACGACCACTGAACAGAAGCCAAAGTCAGGCTCGTCAGACAGCAGCGGATCGGCGACGTCAGGTTCGAGGAGCAAAACCCAGAGCGGCAGTGCTGAGACACAGTCCAACGACCAGAATTCATCACCGAGCAAGAACAGCTCTACCGAAACCAACAACAATACGACGACGAAGCAGACGTCGAACAACACGATGAATGTGAACATCACCGTTGAGCAGAGAACGGAGATTCGCCAGGTGGTGAAAGAGGTCCATGTTCAGCCGGTCAGGGAGGTGAGCTTTGCCGTATCGGTCGGGACCAGAATTCCGAAAAAGGTCCGGCTTGAACGCCTGCCGCCGCGTATCGTGAAGATCGTGCCTGAATATGAAGGCTACGAGTTCTTCATTCTCGCGGACGGTCGGATCATCATCGTCGATCCATCCGCGCTTACGATCGTCTACATCGTCACCGCGTAACTCGGCTGGAACCGAAGGCGTCCTGAGCGCCGTCGGTCCTGCACATCATGGCCGCAGTCTGTCCAGGGCAGCTGCGGTCATTTCTCGTTACGGGAAAAGAGCCTATCGGGAGCGACCTAGCCCCGCGATCGTCGGTCGCCCCTCCGCCGGCAGCGCACCCAGCCGCGTATGCTACCGTAAAATACGTTGGTGCGGCGACGCGGCATGCTTATGCTGCAAGTGCTAAGAGCGGCGGCGGATTCTGGGGCGTCCGCGCGTTCACAGAGCGGACGCAGAGCGAGACTACTATCCTGAGCATAGGAACCTAACTCTCGACAAGAGGGTGAACCGAGGGAGCTTTGGCATGCGGTACTCTTCCTATCTTCCCACAGCTGATTTTGTCGCTCAACTTGGCCCGGCCGGCTATGCTTTTGACTATGCCCTGGATGCTGCCCAGCGCAGCGTTCTGTTCCTTGATGTCATGCGCAAGCGCGGAAACCAATACCGGGCCCATGCCGAAACGACGGCACCCCATGTCCTGAGTTTCACGCCGGAAATCGTCCTCGACGGGCGCACCTTGGATCGGCCTGTCAATTACGCACTCGTGCGGATCGTCCCGCCTGCCGGGGTGGAAGTCGACCAGACCCGCCGGCCCTTCGTCGTTGTCGATCCGCGGGCGGGGCACGGGCCCGGCATTGGCGGTTTCAAGGCCGACAGTGAAATCGGCGTCGCCCTGAAAGCCGGTCATCCATGCTATTTCATCGGTTTCCTGCCGCAGCCCGTCGCCGGCCAGACGATCGAGGATATCGCTCTGGCGGAAGCGCGATTTTTGGAGACGGTCATTGCGCTGCATCCCCAGGCGGACGCCAAGCCCTGCGTTATCGGCAACTGCCAGGCCGGTTGGGCCGTCATGATGCTGGCTGCCATGCGTCCGGAACTCTTTGGATCGATCATCATTGCGGGGGCTCCGTTGTCTTATTGGGCTGGCGAGCGCGGCAGATATCCGATGCGCTATACGGGTGGGTTGCTGGGGGGAGCTGGCTGACCGCCTTGACCAGCGATCTCGGCTGCGGGCAGTTCGACGGCGCTTGGCTGGTTCAGAACTTCGAAAACCAGAATCCCGCCAATACCCTCTGGACGAAACAATATAATCTCTATTCGAAGATCGACACCGAGGCGCCGCGCTACCTCGGCTTCGAGGAATGGTGGGGCGGACATGTCAGCCTGAATGCTGACGAAATCCAGTTCATCGTCGACGAGCTTTTCGTCGGCAACAATCTCGCCGCGGGGCGGATCGAGGCATCCAATGGCGAGTTAGTCGATCTCCGCAATATTCGCGCGCCGATCGTCGTCTTCTGCTCGAAGGGAGACAACATCACGCCGCCCGCGCAGGCTCTTGGATGGATCCTCGATCTTTACGATGATGTGAACGAAATCCGCTCGCACGGGCAGACGATCGTCTACACGGTCCACGAAACGATTGGCCATCTCGGGATTTTTGTGTCGGCGAGCGTTGCCCGCAAGGAGCACGGGGAATTTTCCAGCAACATCGACCTCATCGACGCGCTGCCGCCGGGCCTTTATGAGGCGACTTTCGAAGCCCGGACCGACAACACCATCGGCGGCGATCTTGTCGAGGGCGACTGGATCATGCGCTGCGAGGCCAGGACGCTCGACGATATCAGGGCACTCGGCTGCAACAGCGCGGCCGATGATCGCCGCTTTGCCACGGTCGCGAAGGTATCGGAGATCAACCTTTCGCTTTACCGCACCTTCATGCAGCCTTTCGTTCGGGCAATGGTGCCGGAGTGGGTCGCAGATGGCTTCCGCGAGATGCATCCCCTCAGGCTGCAATACGAGCTCTTTTCCGACGTCAATCCGCTGATGGCGCCCATCGCCGACCTTGCCGTCGATATCGAGGAGGAGAGACGCCCTGTTGCCGCAGGGAACCCGTTCCTGGGCCTGCAGCAGGCATTTTCCCGCCAGATCGTCGAGGGACTGGAGGCCTGGCGCCAGGGAATGGAGATCCTCAGCGAGGCAACGTTCCTCTCGGTCTACGGATCGCCGCTCCTACAGGCCGCAGTCGGCATCGATCCTTCCGATGCAAAGCCTCAGCGCCGTGCCGGCAAGACCGCCCTTCATCGCCAGGTTCTCAAGACGAGGATCGATGAGCTCAAGGCGCGGATCGGCGTCGGTGGGCTTAGGGAAGCCCTTGCGCGCAGCTTGCTCTATGTCGCGATGGCGAGCGGGACAGCAGACGAACGTGGATTTGCGGCGATCCGCAGGATGCGGAAAGCAAAGGACGACATGTCGGCAATGACGCTTGCGGAATTCAAGGCGCTGATCCGCGACCAATTCCTGATGCTGGTCATCGACGAAGAGGCAACGGTTGGCGCAATCCTCCAACTGCTTCCGGCCGACGAAAACGCCCGCCGCGACGGCTTGGCGTCCCTCCATGCCGTTCTGAATGTCCGTGGGCCGCTTTCGGAAGAGGCCGAACGGCGTTGGCAAAGGATCGTCGCCTTCTTCGATCTTCCTTCGGAACCGGCAGCCGAGCCCGCTTCGCCGCCGCCCAAGCCGACGCCGTTGAAGGCAGTGAGGCGCGCAAACTAGTCAGCCTTCGAAAACCTGCCCTCGGAACGGAGCATGTGCAAATGCCTGACATGGACAGCATTGCGGAAGAAACCGGCCGTCATCAGAAATACGAACGGCTGATCGCGAAGGCGAAAGAGGTCGCGCAGATGCGAACCGTCGTCGCTCATCCGTGCGACGAGTCGTCGTTGCGCGGTGCGGTCGAAGCGGCAGAGGTGGGATTGATGCGCCCGATCCTTGTCGGTCCGGAAGACAAGGTGCGCGCTGTCGCCAAGTCCCACGACCTCGATATTTCTTCTCTTGAACTCGTCGATACCGCGCATAGCGATGCCGCTGCGGCCAAGGCGGTGGAGATCATCCGGGAAGGCGGTGCCGACCTGCTGATGAAGGGAAGCCTGCACACGGACGAACTCATGCGAGCCGTGACATCCTCGGCAACCGGACTGCGAACCGCGCGCCGGATCAGCCACGTCTTTGTCATGGATGTTCCGCACTATTCCGAAACGCTGTTCATTACCGATGCCGCTATCAACATCGCGCCGGATCTCGATGCCAAGCGCGACATCATTCAGAACGCCATCGATCTCTTCACCCAGATCGGGCTCGGCGAACCGCGTGTCGCGATCCTCTCGGCCGTCGAGACCGTCACGTCGAAGATACCTTCCACCATCGATGCGGCGGCGCTCTGCAAGATGGCGGAGCGTGGGCAGATCACCGGTGGCATCCTCGATGGCCCGCTTGCTTTCGACAATGCGATCGATCCGGAGGCGGCCCGCATCAAGGGCATAAAGTCTGCGGTTGCCGGGCGGGCGCAGATTCTGGTCGTCCCCAATCTCGAGGCTGGCAACATGCTGGCGAAGAACCTGACGTTTCTGGCAAGGGCGGATGCCGCAGGCATCGTGCTGGGCGCGCGTGTGCCGATCATCCTGACGTCGCGCGCGGACTCGGTTCGGGCACGCCTAGCCTCATGCGCCGTCGCGGTTTTGCTCGGCGACGCTCGCCGTCGTACCGCGCCGATACAGGGCGGTTGACGCGATGGATACCATCCTCGTTGTGAACGCCGGCTCCTCGAGCCTCAAGTTCGAAGTTTTCGCTGTCGCGGGGGCGCTCGAGCGGCTGGTGAAGGGGCAGATGGAGGGCATCGGAACCACGCCACACCTCACCATCAAGAGCTCTACCGGCGAGCGCCTGGAGAACGAAACCTATCCGGCCGACGTCGTTCCGGATTTGCCCGCGGCAATGCGTCTGGTTGGGGAGTTGCTGCGGCAGCGGCAGGCGGGCCGGCTGATTGCCGTTGGTCATCGGGTCGTCCACGGTGGCCCGAACCATTCGCGACCGGCGCGCATCGATGCCGAGTTGCTCCGCGAATTGGAACGCTATGCACCGTTGGCGCCGTTGCACCAGCCCAACAATCTCGCGCCGATCCGCGTGCTTCGGGAGCGCCAGCCGGAACTCGCGCAGATCGCCTGCTTCGATACCGCCTTTCATCGCGGCCATGATCCGATGACCGATCACTATGCGATTCCCGCGCGTTTTTTCGATGAGGGCGTCAGGCGCTACGGGTTTCACGGGTTGTCCTACGAATATGTCGCCGACCGGCTTGCCGAGATTTCGCCTGGGCCGGGAAAGGGCAGGGTGATCGTGGCTCACCTGGGCAGCGGCGCATCCATGTGCGCACTGTACCAGGGTGTGAGCGTCGAAAGCACGCTTGGCTTCACTGCCCTCGATGGTCTTCCGATGGGTACGCGATGTGGCCAGATCGATCCGGGCGTCTTGCTCTATCTTCTCCAGCAGCATGTTATGTCGGCGGGACAACTGCAGGACCTCCTCTACAAGGAGTCCGGCCTCAAGGGGCTTTCCGGCGTCAGCAACGACGTGCGCGACCTGCTCGCCAGCGAAGAGCCGGGCGCCAGCCTTGCACTTGACCATTTCGTGCATCGCATCGGATTGAACGCAGGTGCATTGGCGGCAGCGCTTGGCGGACTGGATGCCTTCGTGTTTACGGCCGGTGTTGGTGAAAACTCCCCTGTCATGCGCGCTCGGATTGCCCGGAAGCTGGAATGGCTGGGAGCAGCGCTCGATCCTGCACGGAACGAAGCTGGCGACCTCGTTATCTCGAGCGGCAGCAGCAAGATCCCGATCCTTGTCGTGCCGACGGACGAGGAACTGATGATTGCGCGGCACACGCTCGCGCTTATTACGGCGTAGTTCACGCCAACAGTCAAAGAGAGGCCTGAGATGATCCCTGAAGTGAAAGCCAAGCTTCTTGAAGGAAAGCGCGGTCTGGTGGTCGGCATTGCCAACGATCAGTCGATCGCATGGGGTTGCGCCAAGGCATTTCGCGCCTTGGGCGCGGAACTCGCCGTGACCTATCTCAACGACAAGGCCAAGCCCTACGTCGCGCCCCTGGCCGAAGCGCTGGAAGCGCCGATCTTCATGCCGCTGGATGTCGCAGCGTCTGGGCAACTCGAGGCCGTCTTCGATCGTATCGCCGAGCAGTGGGGCGAACTCGATTTTGTTGTCCATTCCATCGCCTTTTCGCCGAAGGCTACGCTACAGGGCCGCGTCGTCGATGTCCCGCAAGACGGGTTCCTGAAGACGATGGACATTTCCTGCTGGTCGTTCATCCGGATGGCGCATTTGGCTGAACCGTTGATGAAGCGTGGAGGCTCGCTCTTCACCATGACCTATTACGGCAGCCAGATGGTGGTGAAGAACTATAATATCATGGGTGTCGCAAAGGCGGCGCTAGAGAGTGCAGTTCGCTACATTGCCGCGGAACTTGGGCCAAAGGGTATTCGCGTTCACGCGATCTCGCCGGGTCCGCTTGCAACGCGGGCCGCGTCAGGAATCCCTGAGTTCGACGAACTCCTGAACAAGGCCCAGGAAAGGGCTCCGACCCGGAGCCTCGTTTCCATCGACGACGTCGGCATGGCGACGGCCTTCCTGGCCCACGATGCCGCGCGGCTGATAACGGGCGATACCATCTACATCGACGGCGGATATCACATCATCGACTAGGCTGGCGGCATCGCATTGTCGCCGATCCTGCCTTGCAGTCCGTTGGTATGGCGGTTGGGCGCCCGCGGCCGGTATCGACCACGGGCAACCAGGATTATGCAGCGCGTTTGAGCGCCTCACCAATCACCGAGACGATCTCGTCTATCTGCTGCGTTTCGACGATCAGCGGCGGCGACAGCGCAATAATGTCGCCGGTCACGCGGATCAGCAGGCCCTTCTTGAAGCAGTCGACAAAGACATCGTAGGCGCGTGTTCCGGGTGCGCCGTCGCGCGGCGCAAGTTCCACGGCACCGACAAGTCCGAGGTTGCGGATGTCGACCACATGGGGGTGGCCCTTCAGGGAATGCAAGGCATTCTGCCAGTGCTCTGCGACGCCGGACGCCCGGGTGAGAAGCCCCTCTTCTTCGTAGATCTCAAGCGTTGCAATGCCAGCGGCACAGGCCACGGGATGACCCGAATAGGTGTAGCCATGGAACAGCTCGATTGCGTTTTCCGGGCCAACCATCAGGCCGTCATAGACCTTGCGGCTCGCGAAGACGGCTCCCATCGGGATCGCGCCGTTGGTCAAGCCCTTTGCCGTGGTGACGAGATCTGGAACGACGCCGAAATAATCGGTCGCGAACGGCGTTCCGAGGCGGCCAAAGCCGGTAATGACTTCGTCGAAGATCAGCAAAATACCATACTTGTCGGCGGTTGCGCGGAGCTTCTGCAGATAGCCCTTCGGAGGCAGGATGACGCCTGCCGAGCCGGACATCGGCTCGACGATGACAGCGGCGATCGTCTCGGCGCCATGCAACTGGACAAGACGCTCGAGGTCGTCGGCGAGTTCGACGCCGTGCTCCGGCAGACCCTTCGAGAAGGCATTGCGCTCGACATCGAGGGTGTGCCGCATGTGATCGGCTGGGATCTGCGGGAACATGCGGCGATTGTTGACGAGGCCGCCGACCGAGATGCCGCCGAAGCCGACACCGTGGTAGCCCTTTTCCCGGCCGATGATACGGGTGCGGGTTCCCTGGCCGATCGCGCGCTGGTAGGCGATCGCGATCTTCAGGGCGGTGTCGACCGATTCAGAACCGGAGCCGGTAAAAAAGACGCGATCGAGTTTCGCGTCCGGCCCACCAGGGGCGATCTTCGCCAACTTGGCGGCGAAATCGAAAGCAATCGGATGCCCCATCTGGAAGGTTGGCGCGAAATCCATCGTCGAGATCTGGCGTTCCACTGCCTGGGAGATTTTCTTGCGACCATGCCCGGCGTTGCAGCACCAGAGACCTGCGGTACCGTCGAGAACGCGATTGCCGTCGACGTCGGTGTAGTACATGCCCTCGGCGGATGCGAGGAGACGCGGCGCCGCCTTGAACTGCCGGTTCGCCGTAAACGGCATCCAGAAGTTATCGAGTATCGGGGCGTTCGTCCTGTTGATCTGATCCATCATGCTCTCCTTGGGCTCTGTGAACAATTCGGGCATTTCCAAACGACGAACAAGCCCTTTTCTTCACCACGGTAAGATATTGAAAACATGAGAGTGGGTGGCTATAGTTTGAGCTATTCTGAACAACACAAACGGTGCCGTGATGACGTTCGATATCGGGAATCGCCTCCGCTACGTCAGGACCGCCCATAATCTGTCGCAGCGCGAGCTGGCGAAGAAGACCGGCGTCCCCAACTCGACGATTTCGCTCATCGAATCGAACGCATCAAATCCTTCGGTGGGCGCGCTCAAGCGGATCCTCGATGGGATCCCGATCGGTCTTGCGGAGTTCTTTTCGGTGGAACCAGCAACCCCGAAGAAGGCCTTCTATGCCGCCGAGGAACTCGTGGAGATCGGCAAGGGGGGCATCTCCTACCGGCAGGTTGGCGAGAGCATGTTCGGCCGAAGCCTGCAATTGCTGAAGGAATGCTATCAGCCCGGGACTGACACCGGCAAGGTTCCGCTCGTGCATGAAGGCGAAGAGGGTGGGATCGTCCTGTCGGGGCGGCTGGAGGTTACGGTCGACAACGAGCGACGCATCCTCGGGCCGGGCGATGCCTATTATTTCGAAAGCCGTCGTCCGCACCGGTTCCGCTGCGTCGGCCCGGTCGCCTGCGAGGTGATCAGCGCCTGCACGCCGCCGACATTCTAGCTGTCTCGGCCCTCGATGCGGGCAAAGACCCGATCCAGCGCCCGATGCAGGCCGGTCCGGGCGCCGGCGTTCTCGAAATCGACCAGGACCTGCTCGTTGAGGCCGCCCTTCGTCGCAAATTCGTTGCTGAGTTCGGTGAAATCATGCACGCCGGGCACATTTGCACGCTGGGCCAGGCTTTCGAACAAGGGCGCGAGAAAGGCACCGGCCTTATTCGCATCGAGACCGTTCGCCTCGAGCCATGTGGCGGCCATGTCCATCACGCCGAAGTAAGTCGACATCAGCGCGGTTGCGGCGGCGAGCAAGTCGTATTCCTTCCTGCTTTCGCATTCGACCGCACTTCCCAGTACGTTGAACAGCGCCGCTACCGCCTGATCGGGCGGGAAGATTGCCGTCACGCCCTGCCGATCGGCCACGAACGGCAAGGGTATTGCCTGAACAAGATGGACGTCGGCGTCGATCCATTCGAGCAGGCTGTCGCGCCGTGTGGCCGCGACGACGCCGATGACGGCTTGGCCGGCTCTGAAACGAAGCTGCCGGATGACCTCCTCGGCAATCTGAGGGCGAATGGCCAGGACCACGACCTCGCTACGGTCTACGACGGCCTGGTTGTCCGGAGCGATCTGGACAGCGCTGAATTCGGCGGCAAGACGCGCGGCGATCTCGCTGTTGCGGGGAGATACATGCACCTCCTGCACTGCTGGTGGCTCGCGCAGCAGACCTCGCACCATGGCCTCGCTGATCGCGCCGGTGCCGACGAAACCTATGCTCTTTTCAACCATAAGCTTACTCCGCACGCGATGAGGACCAAGAGAGGTGTCGCCGGGTCCGCTCAAAAGATCAGGCGCAATCTAACTTTTCCGCCTGGTGTTGTCGACACTATGTATCGGACAGCGCGAGTGGCATCGCGGCCCAATCTCGCTTGGTTAGGCAATCAGAAGGCGGTCATCAAGCTGCCATCGTGGCGGACGCAGCGCCGGTGTCTGGTGCTATTTGTATCGATTTTCGGTCGATATAATCGAGTAGTACGTCAGCACGGTTGCCAAAAAACCATAATTACCCCACCTAGATCCTTCACGGACATCGGTACTTAGAACTGGATCATAGTTGAATGCGCGTACAATACGTTTTTCTTAGTTTATTTCTTGCAGTCGTACCGCACGCATATGCCGAAGTCACGGCACCACCTGTTTTGGCACCCCAGCAGCAACAGGCCGAGGCCGCTCAGCTGAGTGCCCAGTTTCTGACGCGTTATAGCTACAAGACCGTTCCCTTGGACGATGCCTTGTCCGCCAAGATTATGGATCAATTCATCAAGTCGCTCGATCCAGACCGCGCGCTTTTCCTGCAATCCGACATCGACAAGTTCATGGCCGGGCGGAACGATATTGATGATGCGATCATCGGCAAGGACCTCAAGATCCCGTTCTCGATCTTCAACGTCTATGAGCAGCGCGTCGTCGATCGCATGAATTATGCGCGCGGCCTGCTCAAGCAGAACTTCGACTTCACAGCCCAGGAAGACTACTCCGTCTTGCGCGACAAGGCGCCTTGGCCGCAATCGGAAGCCGAGAGCAACGAACTTTGGCGCAAGCGCGTCAAGGGAGACTGGTTGCGCTTGAAGCTCGGTGGCAAGACCGATGCGTCGATTCGCGAAACGCTCGACAAACGCTATGCGAATGCGCTCGATCGCGCCTACAAGTACAAGAGCGACGATGTATTCCAGTCGTTCATGGAGGCCTACACCACCACGGTTGACCCTCATACCGACTACTTCGGCGCGACGGCCTCTGCCGACTTCAATATTTCCATGAAGCTCTCTCTGTTCGGCATCGGCGCGGTGCTGCAGGAGCGCGACGACTACACGACCGTCCGCGAACTCGTCGCCGGCGGCCCTGCCCAGTTGTCCGGCAAGCTGTCGGTCGGAGACCGCATTACCGGTGTCGGGCAAGGCGAGAAGGGCCCGATAAAGGAAGTCGTGGGCACACGCCTTGACGAGGTTGTGCAGATGATACGCGGAGCCAAGGGTTCCGTCGTGCGCCTCGATATCTTGCCGGCGGATGCGGGCGCCGATGGAAATCATCACGTTATCAGCCTGGTGCGCGACAAGATCAGCCTCGAAAAGCAGGCTGCGAAGAAGACAGTTTTGTCCGCGAAGGTCGGTGAAGCGACCAAGAAGATTGGTGTGATCACCTTGCCGGCGTTCTATGAGGACTTCGACGCACGCCGCAAGGGCGACAAGGACTACAGAAGCGCCAGCCGCGATGTTTCAAAACTTCTTGGCGAATTGAAGCAGGACAAGGTCGATGGCGTTCTGATCGACGTGCGCAACAATGGCGGCGGTTCGCTGGACGAGGCGATTGATTTGACCGGCCTGTTCATCGGCCGCGGACCGGTCGTTCAGCAGCGCGCAAGCGACGGGAAAGTCGCTGTACGAAGCGCCGATTTCCCGGCTCCGGTCTGGACAGGGCCGCTCGGCGTGCTGATCAACCGCGGGTCTGCTTCGGCATCCGAGATTTTCGCAGCGGCAATCCAGGACTATGGACGCGGTGTGATCATCGGCGAGCCAAGCTTCGGCAAGGGAACCGTCCAGACCGTCGTCGATCTTGATCAGGTAGCACACAACAGCAAACCTCAATTCGGCGAGCTGAAGGTTACGATTGCGCAGTTTTTCCGCGTGAACGGCGGGACGACACAGCTGCGCGGTGTGACCCCTGATGTCATGTTGCCCGGACTGTCCGACCCCGCGACCTTCGGTGAAACGAGCTATGACAACGCGCTGCCATGGGCTCAGATCAAGCCGGCGAACTATAAGCCCGCCGACACCGTCGCTGCTTTGCTGCCGACACTGCAGAGCCGTCACGAAGCACGCGTCGCCGGAGATCCTGATTTCCAGCGGTTGCTGGGCGACATTGCGGATCTCAAGGCGCAGCGGGAAAAAGGGGTTGTGTCTCTCAACGAGGCAGAGCGCCGCAAGGAAAAGACGGCTCGCGAGGCTCGCTTGAAATCTCGAGCGCAGGCGGACGGGGGTGTTGATCCCGGCGACGATGATGGCCTGCAGTCCAACGAACGCAGCCTCAGTGCCGATCTTGCCATCGAGAATGCCCGCAAGAATGCAAAGGATGTCCTTCTGAACGAGGCTGCTGCCATTCAGGCCGATGCGGCGGATCTGCTGGGGCAATCGGGAAATGCCGTCAAAAAATAGCAGAACCGACGAGCCAACTATGTGATCATGTCGCTGTCGCAGCGGCATGATCATCGAAGCGCTTGCCACGGGAGAGACCGGCGCCCGCTGCGCTCGTGGTTCAAGCTCCAAGGCGGCCAGATCTCAAAGTCGATCTTTGTTCCCGGCGAAGAATATATTCCGCGCACCTAGACAAACGAATCATTTCGCATTTTAGTGATTCGAAATATGTCAAGGGGTATCGCCGTGGACGCCGATCTGCCTGTTTTCATCAAGCCTCTTCAGGTCGAAATTGACGGGACCGGACGCTATCGAAAGGCAGATACTGTGGGCCAGCTCGCCGCCATGCTTCTGAGCAGCAAGTGGCACCATCGCGGCGGTACCAAGTTCCACAGCGCTCTGATGCGATCCGTCGAGGCGCTGGAATTTTACACCGACGCCGAGACCGCAAGGGCTGCTTTTGTCGAAGCCGCGCACGAGGCAGGTATGCACGTCCTGCCTGATGACGTGCCGCGAATGAAGAGAGTGAGCTGAGTGCGAGGGCCGCCTCATCGATGAGCGGCTGTTAAGCCCTGACGTTAGCGCAGACCAAATGCTGCAACGTCATCCGGGGTCGACATTTCTCTTCTGCGGTGACGGGGACTTCTTGCCCGAGCGCCGAGAAGCCTATCAAGCTCGCGCTGGCCCGAGCCAAATCGTGCGATCAGTCGTTCTGCTTCGCCAACATCCAAGCAGTAGCGGTAACTCAATGAACTAACTGTATATTTCCTGGTGTCGTCTGCGGGCATTTGTTGCTCCTTTCAATAACGGAACGAGCCCACGCTGCAGACGTTCCTTCACCCTCGATAACGTGACAACACCGTTTGTGATCCCGACGGATGGCGACAGCGGCGCGCAGCGTGCGCGCTCGCGGGTTCAGAAAGCAGTTGCGGGGAAACCGGATGTGGTGGCGAACCGGTCCCGGCCACTAGGCTTTTTAATCAAACTCTTACCGCAAACAGCTAGAGTGCTGCATCCTAGTCTGACGGCATCGGGTATGGCGCATCTTAGCTCTTCTATCCGCCCGCGCTTCTGATTGTCACGAGAAGCCCACTTCGGCATGGCGATGTGGATCGGTGCCGTCATATCGATGGCGATGTCGGCCGAAATCGAGCCGGGCGTGTATTTCGACCTTCGCGCCGGATTGGTCGTCTCCGCCGCGTTCTTCGGCGGCGCCGTCGCTCTGTATGCACCCGAGGATGCCGGTCGTGATTGCGCGAAGGTCTTTACACTGCCAACAGAGCCTTCAAAGCCGGCAGATGCGTGTCCGGAACCCTATAGCAAAGCCATACCGGTCTTCGCACCCGTTGCGACGTCGCAAGCATGTTCGTCTTGCGGGCGAACGGGCTATTTGCCCGTCGTCACGACCATCCGGAAACGCGCCGCGCCGCTCATCATCCGCTCATAAGCCTCGGCAGCACGCTCGAGCGGCATTGTTTCGATCATCGGACGGATGTCGGAGAGAGCACTGAAGGCAAGCGTGTCTTCCGAGTCGCTTGAGGTTCCCGACGGCCAGCCCTGGATACCGCGACGCCCACTGATCAACAGGAGCGGCGAGACCTCGATCGGATCGGAGGAAACGCCCACCACGATCATCTTGCCGCCGACCGCAAGCCCGCCGAGTGCCGCGTTCATCGCCTGCGAATTCGTGACGGTGGAGAGAATGATGCTTGCTCCACCGATTTTGCTGAGTTCCGCCGCAACGTCCTTCGTTGTGCTGTCGATATAGACGTGAGCGCCGAGTTCACGGGCCAAGGGTTCCTTGTCGGCACCACGCGCGATGGCCACCGTTCGGCATCCCATCTTCGCAGCGAATTGCACGCCGAGGTGACCGAGGCCGCCGATGCCAAGGACCGCGACCGTATCGCCCGGCCGCACGCCGCTGTTGCGCAACGCATTGAAGGTCGTGATACCGGCGCAGAGAAGCGGCGCTGCCTCCGCCGCATCTAGCTCGTCCGGGATAGCAGCCAGCGCTTCAAATGGCGCGATCATGTATTCCGCGTAGCCGCCGTCATAGCTGATCCCTGGAATCTGTGCGTTCTCGCAAGTGACGAAATCGCCGCGGCGGCATGAAGAGCAATGCCCGCAATGGCCACCGTGCCAGCCAACTCCAACCCGTTGACCAGCCTTCCAATTCGGCACGCGCTCGCCGACCTTTTCTATCACGCCGACCACTTCGTGGCCGGGGACGCGGGGGTAGGCGATACCGGGGAACGCCCCCATGACTGTGAAAGCATCGCTATGGCAGACACCGCAGGCCTGGACCTTGATCAAAACCTGGCCGGCTGCAGGAGATGGAATCTGGCGCTCGACCAGTTGTAACGATCCCTTGGCATTCTTCACCTCGACAGCGCGCATGTTTGGCATGGAGTGCTCCTCTCGTTGCCTCACGCTCAGCCAGAATGGCTTCGCCCACCAGAACAGTCTTCGGTATGCCTGCGGCATCTAGAGCAGCGATGCCGTTGTTCAATCCGACAGCTGGCTGGGTACGCCAAACGATGGGTATCAGCCGATCAGCTGCTGTATTCGGGTTGGAGCCGCTCCAGCGTTCTCTTGATCGATTGCAGATGCAGGCGGGCTGATTCCGGGTCGCCTTCCCGCATCTGGCGGTACGCCGCCTCCGCGATCTCAGGGGCGACGGGAAGGACTTCGCGTCCTGTCGAGAGAGCCAATGTCTGCACTTCGCAGGCTCGCTCCAGATAATAGAGATCGTCCCACGCCTCGGCGATATTAGGAGCGCAGACCATGACACCGTGATGCTTCATGAACACGATGTCGGCGTCGCCGATAGCAGCAGCAATGCGGTCGCCCTCGCGTTCATCGAGAGCAAGCCCATTGTAGTTCTCGTCGACGGCGGTACGGCCGTAGAACTTCAGCGCGGTCTGGCCGGCGAAGATCAGGGGTGAACCCTCCGTCATCGAGAGTGCCGTGGCATACGGCATGTGAGTATGGAAGGCGGCCTTTGCGCGCGGAATACGCTTGTGAATGCGGGCGTGAATGTAAAAGGCCGTTGCCTCAGGCTTGCCTTCCCCGGAGATGACGTTGCCATGGAAATCGCAGACAAGCAGCATCGACGCGGTCAACTCGCTGAAGGCATAGCCGTAGGGGTTGACGATGAAGAGATCCTCGTAGCCCGGAACGACCGCCGAGAAGTGGTTGCAGATGCCTTCTTCCATTCCGTATCGCGCCGCCATGCGGAAGCAGGCTGCGAGATCAACCCTTGCCTGCCATGCCTCCTCCGTATCGAGCTTCGGCTGGTTGGGGCCACTCGAACGTGAAATCGAAGGCGTGGTCAGCGAATGGGCCATCTGGTGTTCCTTGTTCTTGGCGTATTGGCTTGGGCAAGTTCATGCAACGGGCAGGCGCTTTCGGGCAATTGCTGCATGGAAGTTCGCTCCATGCAACAGGCCCTCGTCGTTGAAGTCGTAATTGGGATTGTGAAGGGGCGCGGAATCCTTGCCGTTCCCGAGGAAGACGAAACAACCCGGAGCCTTCGTGAGGAACTGGGCAAAGTCCTCCGATCCGGTCATCGGTTTCGTCGCGACCTTCACATTTGAAGAGCCGTAAAGGTCGATTGCGACCTCAAATGCCTGATCGGTCAGAGCGGGGGCGTTGAGAAGCGGAATGAACTCACGTGTATAGTGGACGGATGCTTCGACATTGTAGGCAAGCGCAGTTCCCTCGGTGATGATCCGCATCTGCTTTTCGATGGTCTCGCTGATCTCGCTGCGGAAGCTGCGCGCGTCTCCAAGGATGCGCGCTGTTCCGGGTAACGCGTTCCTGGTGCCGTCAGTGATCAGTTCTGTCACCGAGACGACTGCGATGTCGGCGGGCGCGACGCGGCGCGAGACGATTGTCTGGAGGTTGGTGACCAACGCACAGGCGGCAACAAGGACCTCGTTGCCCCAATGCGGCTGAGCTGCGTGGCCACCGACGCCGCGCAGGACGATCTCAAAATTGTCCTCGGCGGACATGATCGCTTCCGGCCGTGTCTCGAAATGTCCGACGGGCATGCCGGGCATGTTGTGGATGCCGTAGATTTCGTCGAACGGATATTTATCGCAGAGGCCATCGGCCATCATCGACAACGCGCCTTTTCCCCATTCCTCGGCGGGTTGGAAGATGAAGCGGACGGTGCCATCGAAGCCGCCGTCGGCCGCAAGCATTTTCGCGGCCCCGAGCAACATGGCGGTGTGACCATCGTGACCGCAGGCGTGCATGACGCCGTCGTTCCGGGATTTGTAATCCTTCTCGCCTTGTTCGCTGATACGAAGCGCGTCCATGTCTGCGCGCAAGGCAATCGCGCGGTTTCCGTTGCCACGCCGAAGCGTGCCGACAACGCCGGTCCCGCCGATCCCTTCAGCGATATCGTCGAGGCCGAACTCCCTGAGTTTGGCTGCGACGAATGCAGACGTCGCCTTCTCTTCGAAGCCGAACTCCGGGTTGGCGTGCAGATGTCGCCGCCATTCGGCCATCTCGACCTGCAGCTTTTCAAGGTCGGTCATTGGGCGCCCTCCGAGGCGAGTTTTCGCACGACGTCGAGCAGGACATTCGCCCCGGAGACAAGGTCGGCGTCGGGCGTGACCTCCCGGGGATTATGGCTGATGCCGGCAATGCTCGGAACGAAAATCATCGCCGAAGGGGCGATCCTTGCGATCATCTGCGCGTCGTGGCCGGCGCCCGATGTGATGCGGCGCGAGCGGAGGTCGCGAGCCGCCGCGGCTTGCTCGACAAGGGTTACGATGCCCTTGTCGAATGTCACCGGCTGAAAGCGGGCGAGCCGTTCGGTGGTGACTGATACCTGTTCGTCAGAAGCGATCTCGACAAGGAAGGCCGCAAGGGCTGCCTCTTCGGTTTGAAGACGATTCTCATCGGGATCACGCAAATCCACCGTGAACGTTGCCTTCGACGGAATGACGTTGATGGCATTCGGTTCGAACGCGATGCATCCAACCGTCGCAACCATCGGACTGTTGGAGTTCCTGGCTTGGTCGCGGAGGAAGGTGATGACCCGCGCCGCAGCCAATCCGGCATCGCGCCGCATCGAGATCGGCGTCGTTCCGGCATGGTTCGCGTCGCCTTCGATCGTGATCCGCTGCCACGAGATCCCTTGCAGGTTCTCGACGGCGCCGATCGGAATTCCTTCGCGCTCGAGAACCGGTCCTTGCTCGATATGGAGCTCGACGTAGGCGCGTGGACGCAGGAAGCCAGGCTCCTGCGGACCAGCGTAGCCTATTCTTGAGAGCTCATCACCGAGAACCGTCCCGTCGTTGCCAACAGTTGCCAGGGCCGCGTCAACGTCGAGGCCGCCCGCGTAGACGAGGGACCCCATCATATCGGGTGCGTAGCGCACGCCTTCCTCGTTGGTGAAGGCGGCAACGACGATCGGGCGGGCTGGCATGAACCCTTCCTCCTTCAGCGTCTCGATAACCTCCAGGCCGCCGAGAACGCCATAGCAACCGTCGTAAATCCCGGCGTTGATGACCGTATCGATATGGGAGCCAATCATGATGGGCGCATCGTCCACCAGCTCATAGCCGACGGGCCGCCAGATGCCGAACATGTTTCCGATGCGGTCCACCGCAACCTCGAGACCGGCATCCCGTATCCAGGACGCTACGCGATCCCGCCCAAGCTTCTCGGTGTCGGAAGCGGCGAGCCTGACAAGGCGACCGTCCGCCTCGCGACCGATATCGCCGAGTTCACGCAGGCGCCGAAGCAAGCGTTCGGAACGAATAGAGTTGTCACTGCTCACCCTGCATTCTCCAGATTGCCGCCGATGACCTCAGCGGCAGCGATTCCGACGATCTCAGCGTATTTCTCCGGATCTGTCGCGCCCTCCGTGTTTATCGTCAAGACGCGCGACTGCGGTCCGAGGCCGAGCGCAGTCCGGATATCCGGATCGGATGCGGCTTTCATCAATCCGGCGAGGCCTACACCACCGCTTTCGCCCGCCACGATTGCAGGGTCGCCGGAAAGTGGTCGAGCCAGACGCCTCATGACGGCGATTGCGTCCTCCTCATCGAGCGTCATGAACGCGTCGGCCACACGGGAAAGGATGCGCCAGGCAACGAGCGACGGCTCGTAGCATTCGAGCATGGCCATGACTGTCGGTTCACCGTGCGGCACCGAAACCGGGTGCCCCGCCTTGGCGGATTCGAAAATGCAGGCCGCGCGCGCCGGATCAACCACGGTAAAAATAGGACGTTCATCGCCCAAAGCCACGGAAAGATGGCCGGCGACCGCAGCCGCGATACCGCCGACACCTGCCTGAACGAAAACATGGGTTGGTGGTTCGGGCAAGGCGCGAAGTGCCTCACGCACGATCGCGGTATAACCCTGCATCACCAGCCCCGGAATGCGCTCATATCCGGGCCAGGACGTGTCGGAAACGATCGTCCAGCCATGCTTTTCGGCCACCCTGGCTGCCTCTTTGACCGACTCGTCATACGTGCCGTCGACGCGGACCATCTCTGCACCGAACCGCGCGATCGCAGCCACACGCTCGTCGCTCACGCCCGCATGGACGAAGACCACGGCCCGGGCGCCGACCAGTTGTGCGCCCTGGGCGACGGATCGCCCGTGGTTGCCATCCGTTGCGCAGGCGAATGTCATCGTCGCCGCAACGCTCGCGACTTCGGGCGTTGCAAGTTCGGCAACGTCGACCTGTCGGCGGAGTTTCTCCGTTGCCTTATCGAGAACGAGCCGGATGACTGCGTAGGAGCCGCCAAGTGCCTTGAAGCTGCCGAGCCCGAGCCTATGGCTTTCGTCTTTCACGTGGATGCTCGCCACCCCGATCTTGTCAGCAAGGTTCGGCAACGCGACCAGCGGGGTGGTGGCATTGTCGTCCCTGAACGTGAGGAAACGCTCGACCTCAGTTGCGGCCGGTAGACCCAGGGTTTCTGCATCACGCGGATCGAGGGGGGATCGATAGAGAGAATTTGCATTGGTCAGGAACATTGGCACCTCGCTGAGTTGCTGAAAACTTATTGCAATCGAGGCGAAATTTGCGCTGATTATCGGTGACTGATTTGCAAGTTTGTTTCGTTACGGGAGTGTGAGATGGACAGAAGCCCGGCCCGGATCGCGCTTGACGATTTCGACCGAAAAATTCTGGCGATCCTCCAGAAGGACAATCTGACGCCGCAGCGAACGATTGGCGATGCAGTCAACCTGTCAGCACCAGCCGTCCAGCGGCGGATCAAGAAGATGACCGAGGCCGGCGTGATCCAGGCCAACGTCGCAGTCGTCGATCCCGCCGCTTTGGGTCATCCCATCACCATTTTCGTGGAAGTCGAGATCATCAGCGAGACCGCGGACCAGATCGAGGATGCCAAGCGCGAATTTGCCGCCACGCCCGAGATCCAGCAGTGCTATTATGTGACGGGCGAGGTCGACTTCCTGCTTGTGATCGTCGTGGCGAACATGGCCGCCTACGAGGCGCTGACGAAACGGCTGTTCTTCGGCAACAACAACGTAAAGCGCTTCCGGACATTTGTTGCCATGGAACGCATCAAGGCAGGTTTGGAAGTCCCGGTCCGCTAACTGGGGGTGCGGTTTGGTGGCGTTCATAGGATGCGGGTTACGGGCAATGCCGAGGCGCTGTTGCCCAGTTCATGATAATTTTTATCCGAACGTTCGTTTTTTGTTGCATTTATATACGAACGTTCGGTAATAAGCGCCACATATCTGGAGACTGCCATGGGTCGAACGAGAAAGATAAGTGACGACGACATTCTCGACGCGGCCGAGCGCGTCGTCGTTCGCCTGGGCGCCGTCGGGCTTTCGATCGATGCCGTGGCTCAGGAAGCGGGGGTCAGCAAGGCGCGGGTCGTCTATGATCACAAATCGAAGAGTGCGCTTCTTGAGGCTCTGGTCGATCGCAAGGTCAAGGCGGACCTTACTCACATAGAAGCGTGCGTCGAGGCAGCGGTCGACACGCCGCATCCGGAGCTCTTCGGGCGCATTGCGTCTGCCGAAAAAATCCTCGACGAAACCGATCGGGCCGTCGCGATGGCGGTCAGCGCCTCGATGTCCAACGACGAGAAGCTTCAAAGGATGATGCGTGAGTGGACCGATCTCGACCTGAAGATGATGGCAAGCGGCAAGCGGCCAAAGGCCGCGCTGATGGCCTACCTCGCCCTTTCCGGCTTTTTCTGTACCGAGCTTTTCGCCTTCCATACCTGGCCGGAGACAGAGCGCGCGAGCATCCTCGACGGTATCCGATCAATCTACCTTTCCTATTCGGACAAGACCTGACGCCACGCTGAGGCGCAACATACAGCAAAGGAAACCAACAAAATGCAACGCAGCAGCCAACTGCCGCGCCTGAAGGCGTGCCTTTTCGCCACTACATTCACTGTGCTCGCCACAGGTTCCTCTCTGGCACAGCAGGGGGGCGAGATGCCGCCGCCCGTGGTGGCCGTGGTCGAACTGAAGGGCAAGGACGTTCCTGTTGTCAACGAACTGCCGGGCCGCATTGCAGCGACCCGCACATCCGAGGTGCGTGCCCGCGTCTCCGGCATTCTGCAGGAACGGGTCTTCGAACAGGGTGCGACCGTGTCCAAGGACGATGTTCTTTATCGTATCGATCCGCGCATCTTCCGCGTGCGTGTGGCGAGCGCGGAAGCGACGCTACAGCGCGCAAAGTCGACGCAGGAGAATGCTAGGCTTCAGCTTGAGCGTCAAAAGAACCTTCGCGAGCGTAACGTTGCATCCGGCATCGAATACGACACGGCGGCGGTCAATCTTGCCCAGGCGAACGCCGATGTCGCTGCTGCCGAAGCAGGCCTCGACGAGGCAAAGATCAATCTCGAATATACCGAAGTACGCGCGCCGATTTCCGGCGTCATCGGCGGCGCTCTTGTCACCGAGGGTGCGCTCGTGACTGCTGATGGCACGTCGAATCTTGCGCTGATCCAGCAGGTCGATCCTGTCTATGCCGACTTCACCCAGTCTGCCCAGGAACTGCTTAACCTCAAGCGCGCAGTCGCCGCCGGCAAGCTTGCGAGCGCGGCTCCGGGAGAGGCGCGTGTTCAACTGGTGTTCGACGATGGCTCCTTGTACGGCGAGCCCGGCAAGCTGCTGTTTGCAAACGCAAGCGTCGATTCCAACACCGGACAGGTTACCCTCCGGGCTGAGTTTCCGAACAAGGCAGGTGATCTGCTGCCTGGGATGTATGTTCGTGTGCGCATCGAGCAGGCGGTCCGCCAAAATGCTTTCACTGTCCCGCAGCGGGCCGTGATCCGTGACGACAGCGGGCAGGCGCAGGTCTACGTACTCGGAAACGACAATGTTGCCGAACTGCACAAGGTCACGCTCGGCCAGGCTCTGGATGCCGAGTGGGTCGTGGAAGATGGCCTGAAGGCCGGCGAGACCATCATCGTCGATGGCGTCCAGAAGGTTCAGCCGGGCGCCAAGGTGGCACCCGAGCCTTGGAAGCCCGCCGAGAAAGAGAAGAGCTCGTCGCAACCGACGCAGGCCTCGGAGTAATCAAGCATGGCACAATTGTTTATCCGCAGGCCGATCCTGGCCTGGGTCTTCGCGCTGTTCATTTCCATCGCCGGCCTGCTGGCGATCCCGTTTCTGCCGATCGCTCAATATCCGAAGGTTGCGCCCCCGCAGCTGACGATCTCGACCTCCTATCCCGGTGCGTCTCCGCAGGAAATCTACCAGGGTGTGACGCGCCAGATCGAAGACGAGCTGAATGGCGTCGACGGACTGATGTATTTCGAGTCCACTTCCGATAATTCCGGCTCGGTGAGCATCAACGCCACCTTCCGCGCCGGGACGAACATCGACCAGGCATCGGTTGACGTCCAGAATGCGATCCGGCGCGTGGAAGCCAGGCTTCCAAGCACGGTTCGCACACAGGGCGTGACCGTCGAGGAGGCGAGCTCCGGCTTCCTCATGATTGTTTCGATGACATCCACCGATGGCAGCCGCGACGAAGTGGAGCTCGGCGACTACATCAATCGCAGCGTGATCGGCGAAATCCGACGGATCGAAGGTGTCGGCCGCGCTCAGCTGTTTGCCGCGCAGCGCGCCCTTCGCGTCTGGATCGATCCGGACAAGATGGTCGGGCTCAATCTCAACACTGATGACATCAACGCGGCTATCACCGCCCAGAATGCACAGGTTGCAGCCGGCCAGATCGGCGCCAGCCCGAACCCCGTCACACAGGATCTGACGGCAACCGTTCTCGTAAAGGGGCAACTTACGACGCCCGAGCAGTTCGGCGAGATCATCCTGCGAGCCAACCCGGATGGCTCGACAGTCCGGCTGAAGGATGTCGCTCGCATCGAACAGGGTGCGGAATCCTACAACTTCACGAGCCGCCTCAATGGTCAGCCGTCCGCTGCTCTTGCCGTGCAGTTGTCATCGACCGGCAACGCGGTTGCTGTCTCGGCTGCCGTGAAGGCGAAGATGCAGGAACTGAGCCGCTTCTTCCCGAAGGGCGTCGAGTATTCGGTTCCTTACGACACAAGCCCGTTCGTGTCGGCATCGATCGAGAAGGTGATCCATACGCTGATCGAGGCAATAGCACTCGTGTTCATCGTCATGTTCGTCTTCCTGCAGAACTTCCGCTACACAGTCATCCCGACGCTTGTCGTGCCGGTGGCGCTGCTCGGAACCTGCGCCGTCATGTACGCGACAGGTTTCTCGATCAACGTTCTGACCATGTTCGCCATGGTGCTCGCCATTGGCATCCTCGTCGACGACGCCATCGTCGTCGTTGAAAACGTCGAGCGCATCATGGCCGAGGAGGGGCTGTCCCCGAAAGCGGCGACAAAAAAGGCAATGGGCCAGATCACCGGCGCCATTCTCGGTATCACGCTGGTTCTGTCCTGCGTTTTCATCCCGATGGCATTCTTCCCCGGCTCGACAGGCATTATCTATCGACAGTTCTCGCTGACGATGGTTGTCTCGATCCTGTTTTCGGCTTTCCTCGCGCTGTCGCTGACGCCGGCGCTGTGCGCAACCTTCCTTAAGCCGATCAAACAGGGTCACCATGAGAAACGGGGAATAGGCGGCTGGTTCAACCGCAAGTTCGAGCGACTGACCTTGGGCTATTCGGCGTCGGTGACCGGCATGGCACGGCGCGCGGGCCGCATGATGATCGTCTACCTCGCACTGCTTGTCGGTCTCGGTTACCTCTTCGTCAGCCTCCCGACATCATTCGTTCCGAATGAAGACCAGGGCTTCCTGATCGTCGATATCCAGGGACCGCCGGAAGCGAGTGCGAACCGCACGATCGAATCCATCAAGCAGATCGAGGCCATCTTCAGGGCGGAGCCGGCGGTCGCCAACATCGTGGCGATCCAGGGCTTCAGCTTCTCTGGAAATGGTGCGAATGCAGGCCTCGCGTTCGTAACCTTGAAGGACTGGTCGGAACGCGGCGAGGGCAATTCCGTCGATGACATTGCCAACCGTGCCAACATGCAACTGTTCGCTCTGAAGGACGCGACGTCGTTTGCCCTGTCGCCACCGCCGATCGAAGGCTTTGGCACCACCGGCGGCTTCTCCTTCAGGCTCCAGGATCGAGCAGGATTGGGACAGGCGGCTCTCACCAAAGCCGCTGGCGAACTGATGGCAAAGGCAGCCCAAAGCCCGATCGTCACGGGTGTGCGCATGGAGGGCCTGCCCGATGCCGCGCAGGTGATGTTCGTCATCGATCGCGAGAAGGCAAACACGTTCGGTGTGACCTTCGCCGACATCAACAACGCCATCACGGCAAACCTCGGCTCGTCCTACATTAACGACTACCCGAACAGGGGACGGATGCAGCGGGTTATCGTGCAGGCACAGGATCGCAGTCGCCTGCAGATCGAGGATGTCCTCAAGATCAATGTCCGCAATGCGAGCGGCGGTATGGTTCCGCTCTCCTCCTTTGCGATCGCTGAATGGCAGAAGGGGGCGCCGCAGATCGTTGGCTACAACGGCTATCCGACCGTGCGCATCTCCGGCGCTCCGGCACCGGGCCAGTCGTCGGGTGCGGCAATCGCCGAGATGGAACGACTTGCCTCGAAGTTGCCCGAAGGCTTCGGCTTCGAATGGTCGGGACAATCGCTCGAGGAAATCACGTCGGGGAGCCAGGCTCCATTCCTCTTCGGGCTCAGCATCCTGTTCGTCTTCCTGCTGCTCGCCGGCCTTTACGAAAGCTGGTCGATCCCGCTTTCGGTCATGCTGGTCGTGCCGCTCGGTGTCATAGGTTCGGTCCTTGCGGTGATGGTTCGGGACATGCCGAACGACCTCTATTTCAAGGTCGGGCTGATCGCCATCATTGGACTCTCGGCGAAGAACGCGATCCTGATCGTCGAGTTTGCAAAGGACTATTACGCGCAAGGGAAATCGCTTCTCGACTCGGCGGTCGAGGCCGCGCGCGTGCGCTTCCGGCCGATCGTCATGACGTCGCTGGCATTCACGCTTGGCGTCGTTCCGCTGGCGATTGCCACGGGGCCGAGCGCGGCAAGCCAGAACGCCATCGGCACCGGCGTGCTTGGTGGGATGATCTCGGCGACCGTGCTTGCGATCTTCTTCGTGCCTGCCTTCTTCGTCTTTGTCCTCAAGCTCATGCGGACGAAGCGTCCTGTCGAAGAGGACGGTGTTGAGGCCACGCCTCAATCCGCGGAGGCCACCCGTCCCTGATGGGTAGGCAGTAAATTCCGAAGCATGAAAACGGCAGCCGTGACATTCCCGACACGGCTGCCGTTGCCGCACTAGGTGAGCAGGGAGACGACGCCGCTGGCAACATCGTAGCGGCCTGCGACAACTTTCAGCTCGTTGTCCTTCAGAGCCTTTGCGATGATCGTCGATGTTCGGCTGAGCAGAGTGGCTTGGATCTTCGCATTCACATCGATGGCGGCATCGAGGTTGTCGCCTGCTGCATTCACTGCCGGCCAGATTGGCGCATAAAGGGCTCCGATCTGTCCCGGAACGGCCTTGCCCTCAATGGTCGCTTTGACCGCACCGCAATTGCTGTGACCAAGGACCATGAGCAGCTTGGCTCCAAGAACGGCAATCCCGTATTCGAGGCTGGCCGTAACCTCCGGCGTCGCGATATTTCCGGCGATCCGAACGACGAAGAGGTGTCCGATGCTCTGGTCGAACACAAGCTCGACCGGCACCCGGGAGTCTGCGCAGGATAGGACGGCGGCGAATGGCTCCTGCTTCTCCGCTGTTTTCGATTTGAGGATCGAAAGGTCCTCGTTGGGGGATTGCAGGCGTCCTTCGGTAAAGCGCTTGTTTCCATCAAGCATTGCCTGGAGCGCCTGATCCGGTGTCAAGGTGCTTTGTGCGACCGCCGGTCTCGATGACGACATTGCCGCACCGGTGATCAATCCCGTTGCACCGATAGCACCACAAATGAAGCTGCGGCGGGAAAAGGCGGTCTCGCTGATCTGTTCCGTTCCGTCTTTCAAGCAACCAAAACAACCACAGGACATGCGATGATCGTGCGCGAAATTCTGCATGGTTCGACTCCTGACGTTGAGGCGGACCCTCAGAAACCGTCGCTTCTGGAATCCGCTCGGAAATAGAGCTTTTGAATGGTCGCCATGATCAGAGCAGTCGCCCACCCAAAGACAATCCATCCATTGACCGCCTCGAAGACGGAGAGCTGCCGCCAGTCCTTTCCAAGAACGATGTCGCCGTATCCCACCGTTGTGAACGTGGCGGTCGAGAAATAGGCAGCATCCTCGAAGGTCGGCAGGGCACCCAAGGCGTAGTAGACGAAGGCCCAGAGACAGATGTCGAGCACGATCGGCACCATCAGGTAGCTGACCCATACGACCGTTGCGGCTGTGGCGTGGCGACCAAGGTACTCGGGGTCGATCCGCCTGAAGGTGCGCAGCCCCACTTCCATGAAAAGGGCCTGTATCGAGACCGTCGCCGCAATCAATCCGATCGCAAGAAGAAGTTTGGCAATCACGATGCCTCCAAGCCGATATCAACAAGACGATGGCACGCGATCGGTCGGATTGTCGTTCATCATGCCCAACCCTACCAGGGCAGAGCATAGCGTTTGGTACACTTCATGCATTGAGCAGGATCAACGCGAGACTGGAATAGCGCGTCCGCATGCGTAATTTGCCGGGTCTTGATCCCGGTCAATGCCTGATGCCCCAAGGACTCTGTAGACTTCCCGGACGCGTTGGAACCAGACGGAGCCTGTCGTGCAAAACGCTCGGTCCACACCGGGAGCCTCGAGGCTCAATGCAGCAAGGGACGCGGTGATCGGTGAGATCCGAAACGCACCGCTCCTTGCTCTCCTAATCTTTGTGCCGGTGGTTCTCATCACAGAGATGGCTTCGCCGGAAGCGCACACGCTTCTGTTCTTTCTGTCCGTGCTTGCGATCGTGCCCTTGGCGGCACTCCTCAGCCGCGCGACGGAAGCCGTATCGACGCGAACCGGAGATGCTGTCGGAGGCCTGCTGAATGCAACGCTTGGAAACCTGACGGAGCTTGTGATTTCGCTCGCAGCCCTGCAAGCCGGCCAGTACCTGTTGGTGAAGGCATCCATTGCCGGCGCGATTGTCGCGCACGGACGCGCGTCTCCAACGAAGCATCCGAAGGCTCGGCCTTTCGCCGGATGAGGCGGAAAATGCGCCGCATAACGCCGACATCCCCCAGATTCGCCGACAAAAACGAATGTCGGTGGCGTGCCCTCCTTGACACCTTCATCAGCGCAGCAAACTAATTCCTTGTTGCACAGGAGGAGCACATGGCCGACGAAACCAGCATGACGAGCACTGCCGATACCGTAAGCGCCGATTCTGCGCCGAAGGCTGCGGAGCCGAAGAAGACGCGTGCGCCGCGCGCCAAGAAGGCAACCTCTGACGTTGCGAGCTCCGGCGCGAAGGTCGCCCCTCCTGCATCAGCTGCCGCTGCGGCAAAGACTGGCAAGCGGACGCGTGCTGCGCGGGCCAAGCCGACGGTCGCGGAAGTTTCAAGCGCCGTGAAGAAGACCAGCAAGCCGCGCGTCGCCAAGCCTGCGGTCGCAGCGAAGAAGGCACCTGCTTCCGCGAAGGATGAGATGGCTGACCTCCTTCGCTTGGAGGAAGAAAACCAGAAGCTCCGCAAGCTGCTTTCGGAAAAGCTCCGCAACGAAAACGCGGACCTTCGCAAGCGTCTTGGCATGGGCTGACCGCCTACGGCGACAGCGCCAAGACGAGCTTTATTTTTGCCATATCAGGACGGAGATTTCGGCGTCGTGACCGTCGCCGGAATCTCAACTCGGATGCGTGATCAAGCACGAGGTTGAGAAGTAATGGCAAGGTCCCCTTGGAAATTTCTTGTCGGACTGACAAAGCGGCGCGGCAAGGATGAGGCAGCGCCGGCTGAGGAAACGCCTGCAACTTCATCGCCGATCGAGGCGCGGGAGGAAACGGCGACAACCGATCCGCAAGACGCGCCAGCGGCAGCAAAGACGCCTGTACGCGATGCGACCGGCGAGCTCGACGCGGCCAAGACCATCAAATCTGACAGTGACGACACTGTTGAAAGGCCGAAGCCGCGTTCTGACGATGTGGTCCCTTCGCCGGCGAGCGCTCCGGAGGCCGGCATCTCCGAACCCCAAATCTCAGCCAGATCCCGAAAGACAGTTGTCCCTCGGAGACAGGCGAAGCCAGCCGAACCGCCCGCGGCCCGTACAGAGGTTCAGCCAAATTCACGCGCGCATATCTCGACCGAAATTCGCGAACTGGACGATGAGATTAAACACCTGCGCCGCCAGTTGGCCGAACGGCTTCAATCGCAGAATACCCAGTTGAAGAAGATGCTGGAGCGATTTGAGCAGTAAAGCGTCGCAGGTGAAGAGGTGCCGGTAAAGACAAAAAAGGTCGGAACGACATATCGTACCGGCCTTCTTCGCTCGTCCCGATTACGCCCGCCAGTACATCCGTGGTCAACCGCAAGAGACGATGGTGAGCTTCAGTGTACAGTTTTCGGGCGGTCTTTCAACTGGACCAAATGCCACTCCGGATTAGCTAAAAGGTTGAGCTTGTTCACCTCCACGGCGCCTCGAGCGGCAAGCCGAACCGAGCGAGCGGCCTTGCGGAGGGCGCGCGTAAGAAGCCGCCGACAACATAGGTGAAACGGTCGCCTGTTTTAGTGTCAAGCTGTTGATCGAAGCGGTGTGCGTTACCGTAACATACAGGCACTGCCGCTAACTTTCGTGCAAGGTGCCCCGGTTCAAGCTCACACCCATTCGAGAGGGGATGAAATGCTGAAGGGCGGATTTCGACTGGCGGCCATCGCACTGGCCTCCGTTGCTTACATGACGGCGGCATCGGCACAGACGATGAGTTATGCGGACGCCGTAACGAAGTTGGCGAACGACTGTGGTGCCGATATTCAGAAACTTTGCAAAGGGCTCAATCTTGGCAGCGGACGCATTGCCGATTGCCTACAGCAGAACTCAGCCAAGGTGTCAGCCGCCTGCAAGGGGTCGCTGACGGCGGCATTCCAATCGATCTCGCAGCGCGAGCACGCGCAGACGGTCTACAAGGAGGTTTGCCAGCGCGACATGTCGAAGAGCTGCTCTGGCATCAAGGGAGACGGTTTCGTGCTGGCGTGCCTGGTGAAGAAGGAAAACCGCGTCAGCAAGGAATGCAACCAGGTAATCACCGATGCAGGCTGGAGGTAAGCGGATGAGACGCATTCTTTTGAAGACGACGCTGCTGTTTGCCGTGGCACTTCTTCCGGGCCTCGTGGCCGCTCAGGAAGTCTCTCAGGATCGCATCGTCAAGGGACTGGGCAAGCTGACGTCGGCAGCGCCGGCGATCGACCTCGAGCTTTTGCGCCAGGAAGCGATCAACGGCGGCAACAAGCAGATGGGTGAGCTGCCAAACTGGAAACGGCTGGCGAAGCTGCCTCAGATGGTTGTCGAGATCAATTTTGAGAATGATTCCGTCGCCATACAGCCCGCGTCTTATCGCACGCTCGGAATGATTGCCGATGCCCTGCATCACCCGAACATGTGGGCCTACAATTTCCTGATTGTCGGTCATGCGAGCTCAACGGGCGATGAGAAGCACAACCTCGACCTCAGCGAGCGCCGGGCTGCCGCCATCAAGGAAGCGCTCTCCACGACCTTCGCCGTCGATCCTCAGCGCCTGTATGCACTTGGCGTCGGAGAATATCTGCCGATCGACGGCACCCAGGGCGATGCGTCGAACAACAGGCGTGTGCAGCTCATCAACCTTGGCGTCTTCAAGAAGAAATCCTGAACTGACCGGCTCTAGGTGCGGCGAAAACCGAAGCCGACGCGAATGTTGGCTTCGGTCCGATTTTTTCCGGTCAAACCGGTTCGCCAAATCGGTGCGTGTATCCACCTTCCTGAAAGTCGTCGAAGCCGTGCGACCAGCTCTTGCCCGGCCAGACATAATCCACTCGCCCTTCCGCCGGCCGGTAGATGGCCGTGTAGAGAGTAGGGTGGGAACCGCTCCTGGAATATAGCGGCGGTCGCAGGAACAAGTCGGTCAGCCGCGACAAGGACATGGATGGATCTGCGAGAGCCTGCTGGATCGCGAGCTGCCGCGCCATTGACGACGATGAGGGACGGGTGGTTCGCTGATGGTTCGTGCAGGCCCTCAACCGCGAGATGATCGGTCGCTGGCGGGGGCCGAGCAGCAACGTCGCGTATTGGCCCGAGCGGTCGAGCACGGTGACGTTCTGGGGGAGAGCAACGGGTATCCGGCAAAGCGCTGCGACGGCCTCATCGACGCGGCGACACGTTTCGAGAATGTACCGGATTACCAGGATGATCGAGAAGCCGACCCCCTGCGTGCGTCCACCACCGAGCGTGACGCTTGCCGCCAATCCCTCTTCGTTCATGCCGTCAACGCAACCTCCCCATGGCCTCTGCGCCTTGGAGATCACTTTCAAGCTCGACCACGCCGTCATTTCAAATCGCCCCGAGACGATCTCAGGCGGATAGTCGAAATTGCGGATCAATGCCGGACCATCGGGCCCGAACCATACCGCCTGACTGCAACCAAAGCGCTCCGGGGCGGGCCGGTAGTGGCTCAGCATCCGATGGGCCACCTCGTCATCGCCAACCAGAGCACAGGCGCTCTCATAGAAGGGCATCAACTCCAGCATGTGCTGCAGTAGGGCGGCGCGACAGTCGTTGGCGGTCGGTGTGTCTGACGCGGTTTGTCCGAAATACCACTTCTCGGCTTCGGCTCGTCCGGCAACGAACCGGGACAGCCATGCTTCCCCTGGCCGGTCTTCCCGTGCGGTGATGAAGGTCTTCTCCATAGCGGCGGCAGTATAGGAACGGCTTTGGCGGAGTGGCAAGTTGCGTTCCGCAAAGCGGGAGGGCAGTCGTCGGTCGGTGTGTGTGTGCGATACCGTAATATACGCCCTCCGCAGTTCCCTCTCATGCATAATCTCTTCCGGTCCCATCAAGCGATCGGGATAAAAACGGTGCGGCTGATCAAATCAAAGCGCGAGAAAACATGCATTCGGGCATTCTGGGGATAGCGCGATGGGCTGGAATCGACTGTATAGCTTGAGAAGCTACATCAAGTCTTCGCTGTGGCTCGTGCCGTTTCTGGCTCTCCTTTTCTACATCCTTGCAATCCGGCTGGTCTATCTGCTCGAGCCATGGCTGGGGTGGACCGAACAATGGCCATGGGGGCTTGCTGGTTCTCAGAGGTTGCTGGAGACGATTATCACGATGACGCTGACGTTCGTCGTGTTTACCTTCGGCTCGCTGTTGGTGGCGATCCAAATCGCCGGCGGCCAACTGACGCCCAGGATTATTGCAACGACCTTGCTGCGGGACAATGCGATCCGCTTTACCGTCGGCCTGTTCATTTTCACTCTGTTGTTCGCGACAGGGGCACTGGCGAGGTTGGAGTCCGACGTTCATCAGGCGGTGGTTGGTGTCGCCGGCATCCTCGGCTTCCTGTCTATCGCAGCCTTTCTTTACCTGATCGATTATGCAGCTCGTCTCCTCAGGCCTGTGAGCATTGTCTTGAGGGTGAGCGAAGAAGGTCGCGCCGTCATCGAAGAGGTCTATCCTGCGATGGCGACCGATGACGAAGTGGATACTTCACACGACCCGAGACCAAGTGAGCGGCCTGCAAAATCCATTCTCTATAGGGGGAGGCCTGCCATTATCGTGGCCGTCAATACGAAGGCCCTGTTCGGCCTGGCTGAGAAAACGCGCTCCGTGGTGGAGCTGGTCCCACGGGTGGGTGATTTCGTCGCCTCCGGCGAGCCTCTTTTTCGGCTCTACGGCGCAAACGTCCCCGAGGAATCAGTCCTGCGAACGATGATCGCCTTCGGGCCGGAACGAACCCTCGAACAAGACGCGACCTTCGCCTTCCGGATCCTCGTGGACATCGCCATTAAGGCGCTCTCGAAGGCGATAAACGACCCGACGACGGCCGTTCTCGCCATCGATCAATTGCAGCGCCTGCTCTGCTACGTTGGCAAGCGCAGCCTTGTCGGAGAAGCGCTGATGAACCAATCCGGAGAACTGCGCGTCATCTGTCGTACGCCGGATTGGGAGGATTTCGTGAAGGTGACGTTCAGCGAGATTAGGCTTTACGGCGCTGAGAATTTCCAGATCGCACGCCGCCTGCGGGCTGTGCTGGAGTACGCTCTGCAGGTGCTGCCGGAATTCCGACACGCAGCGCTCGAAACCGAATTGGATCTGCTCGATCGGCGATTGGCCGAGCTCTACTATTTTCCCGAGGACCTTGCGCTCGCTAGGGTGGCCGATTCACAGGGCCTGGGTGGCGGCAAAGGTAGTGGTGCATCGACGCCGACCGCTACGACGTGATGTCGCTCGACAGAAAGCCGGGGCGCGAGGTCGCGCCACCGGCAGGCCGGATGACTACTGCGTCAGTTGCACGAGGTCGGCGTCCAGCCGCTTGCGAACCAGGTTTGGCACCTTGGCAATTTTGATCGCCTCGAGGTTGGAAGGGGTGTCGCCGACCTGGATCAGCGCAACCATCCCCATGCCCACATGCGGCGTGCATTTGACGACATAGGCGCCGGGCAGATCGAACCTGGCTTGATATTGTTCGTTCGGCTTGGATTTGAATTCGGGTGCGCCGTCGGGGATGAGGCCCTTGAAGGTTTCGACGTTGTGGCTCTTGTCGGTCGGGACGAAGGTGATCGTATCGCCCGGAGCGATCTTGACGAACCCTGGCTCGAAGACCATCGCGCCATCGGCGCCCTTGTTGAGCATCTGAATCTGGTGGTCCGCGGCCATCGACGGTGCTGCCGAGGCAACCAGCGCTGCCGCCACAGCGATCAGACCGAATTTCAAACGCATGTGCATGTCTCCTGTTTCCTGAGGTCGAGCTGACCTCGGCGCTCGTTCTAGGGCGCGGCGCCTCGATGTTCTTTGATGTCTGTCAAACTTGCGAGAAATGCCCCCGCCTCGTGCCCGCGACACATTGGACGCGCGGTCCTACGGCAAACTCGTTTCGTCCGCGAACGCGGCTTCGCGCGAAGCATTCATTCCAAAGCCGGTATTCCTTGATGTAGATCAAGGAGCACGGTCGCTGTCCGTGCCAGTCCTCATCCCCAGTACGACAGAACCGGCCGCGCCGGGCTGGTCTACGCACTGGGGACGACAACATGAATTATTCAACCGAAACAATCGTGGTCGCTGCGGCCGCGTTCCTGGCTTTGCTGGGGGCGGGCTACGCGCATGACCATCTTTTCGCGGTCCACATGGCCATACTGTGCTTCTGCCTCGTGGCCGGCACGGTGCTGCTTCTTCGGCGAGTGGATTTCTCGCCGGCGGCCCGTCACGCCAAGGTCGATACGTCAGGATATTTCGACGAGGTGATCAGGTACGGCCTCATCGCCACGGTCTTCTGGGGTGTCGTCGGCTTTCTCGTCGGAGTGGTCGTCGCCGCCCAGCTGGCATGTCCCGACCTCAACATAGCGCCCTGGTTCAATTTCGGCCGCCTGCGCCCGGTCCACACCTCGGCGGTGATCTTCGCCTTCGGCGGCAACGCTCTGATCATGACGTCGTTCTATGTGGTCCAGCGTACCTGCCGCGCTCGCTTGTTCGGCGGTAGCTTGGCCTGGTTCGTGTTCTGGGGCTACCAGCTGTTCATCATCATGGCGGCGACCGGCTATCTTCTCGGCATCTCGCAGGGCCGCGAATATGCGGAACCGGAATGGTACGTCGACCTCTGGCTCACGGTCGTCTGGGTCGCCTATCTCGCGGTGTATCTGGGCACGATCCTGAAGCGCAAGGAACCGCACATCTACGTCGCGAACTGGTTCTATCTCGCCTTCATCGTGACGATCGCGATGCTGCATGTTGTGAACAACCTGGCAGTCCCGGTCTCCTTCCTCGGGTCGAAGAGCTATTCGGTCTTCTCGGGTGTCCAGGATGCGCTGACGCAGTGGTGGTACGGCCATAACGCCGTCGGCTTCTTCCTGACCGCCGGGTTCCTCGGCATGATGTACTACTTCGTGCCGAAGCAGGCGAACCGCCCTGTCTATTCGTACCGCCTGTCGATCATCCACTTCTGGGCACTGATCTTCATGTACATCTGGGCAGGCCCGCACCACCTGCATTACACCGCCCTTCCGGACTGGGCCCAGACGCTCGGCATGGTCTTCTCGATCATGCTGTGGATGCCGTCCTGGGGCGGCATGATCAACGGCCTGATGACGCTGTCGGGCGCGTGGGACAAGATCCGCACCGATCCGATCATCCGCATGATGGTCATCGCCATCGCATTCTACGGCATGTCGACCTTCGAAGGCCCGATGATGTCGGTGAAGACGGTGAACTCGCTCAGCCACTACACGGAATGGACCATCGGTCACGTCCACTCGGGCGCGCTTGGATGGGTCGGTATGATCACCTTCGGTGCAATCTACTATCTGACGCCGAAGCTGTGGGGACGCGAGCGACTCTACAGCCTGCGCATGGTCAACTGGCATTTCTGGCTCGCCACGCTCGGCATCGTGATCTACGCGGCCGTTCTCTGGGTCGCCGGCATCCAGCAGGGCCTGATGTGGCGCGAATACAATTCGCAGGGCTTCCTCGTCTATTCCTTCGCCGAGACCGTCGCCGCCATGTTCCCCTACTACGTGCTGCGCACGGTGGGCGGAGCGCTCTACCTGGCGGGCGGGCTCGTGATGGCCTGGAACGTGTTCATGACGATCAAGGGTCACCAGCGCGCGGAAGCCGCTATTCCGACCGCATATGTGCCCCAGGCACAAGCTGCCGAGTGAGGTGAGACATGGCATCGATACTAGACAAACATCATATCCTCGAGAAGAACGCCACGCTGCTTCTGGTCGGCTCGCTGCTCGTGGTCAGCATCGGCGGCATCGTCGAGATTGCTCCACTGTTCTATCTCCAGAACACCATCGAGAAGGTCGAAGGCATGCGTCCTTATACGCCTCTCGAACTGGCGGGGCGCAATATCTATATCCGCGAAGGATGCTATGTCTGCCATAGCCAGATGATCCGCCCGTTCCGGGACGAGGTGGAGCGCTACGGCCACTATTCGCTTGCCGCGGAATCCATGTACGACCATCCGTTCCAGTGGGGCTCCAAGCGAACCGGTCCCGACCTTGCTCGCGTTGGCGGCCGTTATTCGAACGAGTGGCATGTCCAGCATCTCTCGGATCCGAGAGCCGTCGTGCCGGAATCGATCATGCCCAAATACGCCTTCCTGAAGGAACAGGAAGTCACCGTCAAAGACGTCGGCATGGACCTCAAGGCAAACGAGGATGTCGGTGTGCCTTATAACGACGACATGCTCGCCAATGCCGAAGCCGACATGAAGGCGCAGGCCGATCCGAACGCCGATACCACTGCTCTTCTCCAACGATATCCGAAGGCGAAAGTCGGCGATTTCGACGGTGACCCGCAGAAGCTGACCGAGATGGATGCGCTTGTCGCCTACCTCCAGATGCTGGGCACGCTGGTCGATTTCTCGACCTACGACGACGCAACCGGCTATCGATGAGGTGATCTGATGGAAACCTATACCGCAATGCGGCACTTCGCCGACAGCTGGGGCCTTCTGGCAATGGCCGCGTTTTTCGTTGGCGCGATCGTCTTTACGCTCCGTCCCGGCAGCAAGCAGACGGCCAAGGACGCCGCCGATATTCCCCTGAAGGATGATTGAGATGTCGGAAAAGCATGTTGATGAAATCAGCGGCGTCGAGACCACCGGACACGAATGGGACGGCATCAGGGAGTTGAACAACCCGATGCCCCGGTGGTGGGTCTGGACGTTCTACGCGACGATCCTCTGGGCTATCGCCTATGCGATCGCCTATCCGTCCATCCCGATGATCAAGGACACGACCAAGGGGCTACTTGGCTTTTCGAGCCGTGCCGAGCTGCAACAGGACCTCGACCAGGCGAAGGTCGCGCAGATCAGGTTCCACGATCAGATCGCGGCAAGGACGGTGCAGGAGATCGACGCCGATCCTGCATTGCGTGAATTTGCGATTGCCGGCGGGGCATCGGCCTTCAAGGTCAACTGTGCGCCATGCCACGGCTCTGGCGCGACGGGCGGTGCTGGCTTCCCCAACCTCAACGACGACGATTGGCTCTGGGGCGGAGATCTGGACTCGATCCAGAAGACCATTGCCCATGGCATCCGCTATGACGCTGACGCGGACACTCACGTATCCGAAATGCCGGCGTTCGGGGAGATTCTGGACTCCACCCAGACGGCACAGGTCGCCGCCTATGTCTGGAGCCTGACGAACACGCCCTCGGATGCCGCGCGTGCGGTAGCAGGCAAGCAGATCTTCCTCGACAACTGCGCCGCGTGTCACGGCGAGGATGCGAAGGGCAAGGCCGATATGGGCGCGCCAAACCTGGCTGACGCGATATGGCTGAAGGGGAGCGGCGAAGATGCCATCATTCGCCAGGTTTCGGCACCCAAGCACGGCGTCATGCCCGCATGGGCCCGGCGCCTGGGTGAGCCTGTCGTGAAAGAACTCACGGTCTTCGTTCATTCGCTCGGCGGCGGCCAGTAAGGATGATCCGATGAGCACCCATGATCACAACCCTCTCCTCGGGCTCTATGGCACGCCTCGCTCCGTCATTCACTCGCGCGTGTCATCGCGCTCCAGCAAGACCGTGACACCGGTGAGCGAGCAGGAAGATCCCGGCAAGATGGGCAGCTCGATCGTCAGCTTGAATTGCCTCAAGGATCAGAAGCCGACCAGCCGTTAGAAACGGATAGTACCAATGAATGTTTCGGGGGCGTGCCTTCGCAGGCGCGGCCCCTTTTCATTCCGGACCCTTGTGCCCTGTTGCCCCTGCGGACCTTGCAGCGAACTCAACAGAAGTTTGACCTATCTCAAAGGGCGACCGGCCGATCAGTGCTACACAGCTTTCCGTCTAGTGGAGGTTACGTCACGCAGTCTCTCCTGCGTGATCCCTTCGGGCCACGTCTCCTCTCCGGGACGTGGCCTTCCTTTTTCGACTGCCTTCCGCTTCTTGATCTACGTCAAGGCGTGACCCTCGGGGAGATGGAAAAACGGTGTCAAAGGCGGACACCAAAATGAACCTCTATACTGCAAACGATCCAGGCAACGTCGAACGTATCAACGCCGAGGCCGTCAATGCCCGGCACAATCGTCCGCCACTCTATGCAGCGCGCAAGAAGATCTTCCCGAAGCGGGCCGAGGGTCGCTTTCGTACCTTCAAATGGATCGCGATGCTGATCACACTCGGCATCTATTATCTCGCCCCGTGGATTCGCTGGGATCGTGGCCCCTACGCCCCCGATCAGGCCATCCTCGTCGACCTTGGTTCACGACGTTTCTTCTTCTTTTTCATCGAGATCTGGCCACAGGAATTCTATTACGTCGCCGGGCTCCTAGTCATGGCGGGCTTTGGCCTTTTCCTTGTCACCTCGGCCGTCGGCCGCGCCTGGTGCGGCTATGCCTGTCCCCAGACGGTCTGGGTCGATCTGTTTCTCGTCGTCGAACGGGCCATCGAGGGCGACCGTAACGCGAGAATGAAACTCGACGCCGGCCCCTGGACCTTCGACAAGGTCAAAAAGCGGATTGCCAAGCACGCGATCTGGATCGTCATCGGCGTGGCGACCGGTGGCGCGTGGATATTCTACTTCGCGGACGCGCCCAAGCTTGTGGTCGCGCTGTTCACCGGACAGGCACCCGCCGTCGCCTATGCGACGGTCGCAACCCTGACCGCCACGACATATGTTCTCGGTGGTCTCATGCGCGAGCAGGTCTGCACCTACATGTGCCCCTGGCCGCGCATTCAGGGCGCCATGCTCGACGAGAACTCGCTGGTAGTGACCTACAATGACTGGCGTGGCGAGCCGCGCACCCGCCACGCCAAAAAGGCTCAAGCCAAGGGCGAGCCGATCGGTGATTGCGTCGATTGCAACGCCTGCGTCGCCGTCTGTCCGATGGGCATCGACATCCGCGACGGGCAGCAGATGGAATGCATCACCTGCGCGCTGTGCATCGATGCCTGCGACGGTGTCATGGGCAAGCTCGGCAAGGAGCGTGGTCTGATCGCCTACGCGACCCTCAGCGAATATGCTGATAACATGGCGCTAGCCACCAACGACGGACGAACGCCGGTCCAACCGGCTCGCGTGCGCGACGAAGACGGTTCGTTCACCGCCGGCGTCCGCCACTTCAACTGGCGCATCATCTTTCGCCCGCGTGTCGTCTTCTACGCCACCGTCTGGGCTTTCATCGGCCTGGCGATGCTGGTGCATCTGTCGCTGCGCGAGCGGTTGGAACTCAACGTCATTCACGACCGCAACCCGCAATACGTGCTGGAGAGCGACGGCTCGATCCGCAACGGCTATACGCTGCGCGTCCTCAACATGGAGCCTCGTCCGCGCAAGGTGACATTGAGCCTTTCCGGGCTCGAGGGCGCGACCATGCGCATTCCTGAACTCGGCAAGGATGAAGGACGCTCCTTCACCATCGACACAGCGCCTGACGCCGCCACCACGCTCAAGGTCTTCGTGACGGACAGGCCGGGTGGCGGGACCAACGAGCTTCTGTTCGTGGTCGAGGATGCCGATCATTCTGATCGGGCGACCTATCGGGCCGCATTCAACACTCCAGGAGACGCGAAATGACCGCACCATCTTCATCACAGGGCTTCACAGGCCGGCACATGCTGCTGGTCATCTGCACCTTTTTCGGCGTCGTGATCTCCGTCAACGTCACCATGGCCTGGCTCGCCTCGTCGAGCTGGAGCGGCCTTGTCGTTCAGAACACCTACGTCGCCAGCCAGGAGTTCAATCAGAGGGCCGAGGCGATGAAGGCCATGACCGCTTCGGGCATCAGCGGGGTGCTGTCGATCAATGGGGGCATGGTTCACTACGACCTTCGCAACAGGGACGGGTCGCCGACCGCGATCGACGACGTCGTGCTGAACTTCAAACGGCCCGTGGGAGACCATGAGGATTTCAGCATCACGCTTCGCAAGACTGCGGAGGGTCGATTTGAGGGCGAGCACAACGTTGCGACAGGCGACTGGATCGTCGAAGCCGTCTCAAAGCGAGGCGGAGCGTTGATCATGCACGAAGCCAAGCGGATCGACACCGCGGAGTTCGGCCAATGACCTGTTGCACGATGGACAGCGAAGGCGTGCTTGCTTTGAGCTCGACCGCCTTCAGCGCCGAGGAAGTCGCGCTCGCCAGCCATCCGGTCGGCGACGGCCTGCGCCAACTCGACCTGAGCGTTCCCGATGTACACTGCGGTGCATGCATCTCCACGATCGAAGGCGCCCTGGCCAAGATCCCGTTTGTCCAGAAAGCGCGCGTCAACCTGACGGCGCGCCGGGTCACCTGCCTCTATCGCGAGGAAATGGACAACCGGCGGACCGATCCTTCGCAGATCGTCACTGCGGTTAATGCCGTCGGATACCGCGCGCATCTCTTCACACCCGCAACGCCCGAGAATGACAAGACCCGAAACCAGTTGCTGCTTGCCGTAGGTGTCTCGGGGTTCGCGGCGGCGAACATCATGCTGTTGTCGGTTTCCGTTTGGTCGGGCGCCGATGCCGCCACCCGCGACCTGTTCCACTGGATCTCGGCAATGATTGCCGCGCCGGCACTCGTCTATGCGGGCCGTTTCTTCTTCCAGTCCGCGTGGAATGCGCTGAAGCATGGCCGCACCAACATGGACGTCCCGATTTCGCTTGCGGTGACGCTGTCCTACGCGGTTTCGCTCTGGGAAACCATGCGCCATGGCGAGCACGCCTGGTTCGACGCATCGGTGTCGCTGCTGTTCTTCCTGCTGATCGGCCGAACCCTTGACCACATCATGCGAGAGAAGGCCCGCGCGGCAATCAACGGGCTGGCGCAGCTGGCTCCCCGGGGGCGATGCAGATCATGCCGGACGGATCGCGTCGCTACGTCCCCGTGGAAGAGATTTCCGTCGGGGATCAGATCGCGATCGCGGTCGGCGAGCGCGTTCCCGTCGACGCCCAGGTGATTGGCGGCAGCAGCGATCTCGACATGTCGATCGTCACAGGCGAAAGCAGCCCTGTCGCTGTTTCAGACGGAAGCGATGTCATGTCCGGCGCGATGAACCTCACGGGCGCCCTCGTTCTGCGTACCACAAAGATTGCGAAGAACTCCCTGCTTGCCGAAATCATCGGTTTGATGGAAGCCGCGGAAGGCGGCCGCGCCAGGTATCGCCGCATCGCCGATCGGGCGGCGTCGCTCTATTCTCCGGTGGTCCACTGCCTGGCGCTGGTTTCGTTTCTCGCCTGGGGTTTTGCCGGCGGGGACTGGAAGCACGCCATGCTGGTCGCCGTTGCCGTCCTGATCATCACCTGCCCGTGCGCATTGGGTCTTGCTGTTCCGGTCGTGCAGGTGGTCGCCGCCGGAGAGCTTTTCCGCAAGGGGATTATGGTCAAGGACGGCTCCGCTCTCGAAAGGCTCGCCGAAGCCGACATCGTGGCATTCGACAAGACAGGGACTTTGACGATCGGCCAGCCACGCCTCGTCGCGTCGCTGGCGGCGGAGCGGGAGATCTCCACTGCCCTTGGTCTTGCCATTCATTCGAGGCATCCGTTGTCGCAGGCGCTGGTGCGAGGCTGCGACCTAGCGCCTGTCAGCTTCGACAGCGTCAGGGAAGTTCCCGGTGGCGGGCTCGAAGCGGCGGGCGGAGATGCTGTGTATCGCCTCGGCAATGCGGCCTTTGCCTGTGGGGAGAAAGTCGAACCACGGACGGCTGGTGACAATCCCTATTCGGAAGTCGTTCTGTCGAAGGATCGCGTCGAACTCGCTCGCTTCCTATTCGATGACACACTGCGTCCGGGCGCGGCCGATGCCATCGCCCAGTTGCAGAAGGCGGGTCTGGGATCGATCGTGCTATCCGGCGACAGGCAGGCCGTGGTGGACAACACCGCCGAGGCGCTCGGGATCGACAAGGCATTCGGGGCGCTGACGCCAAAGCAGAAGGTGGAAGAATGCGCTCGCATGAGCGCAAGCGGTCACCGCGTGCTGATGGTGGGAGACGGCATCAACGACGCGCCGGCGCTGGCCGCCGCGCACGTGTCGATGGCACCGGCAACAGCATCGGACATCGGACGACAGGCCGCCGATCTCGTGTTCTTCAATGACCGGCTGGACGCGGTTCCCGACGCCATCACGATTTCAAGACGCTCCGCGAGCCTTATCCGGCAGAACTTCGCGCTGGCAATCGGCTACAACGTTCTGGCTGTTCCGATCGCGATTGCCGGTTTCGCCACTCCTCTCATCGCGGCGGTTGCGATGTCCACCTCGTCGATCATCGTGGTCATGAACGCCCTGCGTCTCAACTCGTTCGATCGAGCCTTGAGCAGACAGTCGGCAACCGTTGTCCCGGCCAACAAGGTGAAAATCGCATGAACATGCTGATCTATCTGATCCCGATCGCGCTCTTCATGGGCGGCATGGGCCTGGCGGCCTTCCTGTGGTCCTTGCGAAGCGGCCAGTATGACGACCTGCAAGGGGCCGCGTGGCGCGTGCTCAGCGATGAGGATCCAGACCAGAAGCAACTCTAGACGCCGGGACATCCGCAGGTTCCCTTTGGGCTTGCGGACACGGCCGGCTGCGTGACATTTATCAACGCTGATAGTGTGCCGAAGGCTGTCCGATCAGCAGGAGCAATTTTGATGCATTTTTCGGCGTTAGCCCTCGGTATTTTCACCCTGCTCATCCTGCCGGGTCCGACAAACGCGATCCTTGCGATGGCTTCGCAGGGATTGACGCTTGCACGCGCCATCGCCCTGCTGACCGCCGTCCTCTGCTCGTACCTGGCTGTCATCATCCCCGTATCGTCACTTACCGCTCCACTGTTGCATGGCCATCCAATCATTACGCAGACCGTGAAGCTTATCTCTGCTACCTGGGTCCTCTATCTGGCGATCAAGCTTTGGACCAGTGCTCCGAAGAGCCAAGGCGGCGTGGTGCGCGTGCCGCATCTGATCATCACGACATTGCTGAATCCGAAGGCGATCATCATTGGTCTCACCATGATCGTTTCAGATAACGGGTCATCTCCGATTGCCGCACTCGTGACCTTTTCGATCGCAGTTATCGCGACGTCGACGGTCTGGCTATTGGCCGGTCGCCTCATTCTGGGAGGCAAGGGGCAGACGCCGGTCATCGCACAACGGTGCGGATCCGTTGTGCTGCTCGCGTTCTCGGCATTGCTCACGATCAGCGCACTCCAATAGCGGTTCGCTGGAGGTGGCGGAACGGGTAAACGCTTTCATAGCGACCGTAAATCCCTTCCGGGATTGTCTTGCTCGGCGATTGGCGTTCCCCTAAAAAGCGAAGGCTCTCACTCGATCATCGGTCTCGCCTTGTGTTTCCGTGGCCCCGGCGCTGCCAGCCTTCCGCACTCACTGCCCCCAGATCACCGCCTCCTCGTGGCGTTTGATCAGATGGCGCAGCGTCTGGAAGCCGGAGCGGATATGATTGGCGAACTGCTCGACAGCCGGTGCCCGCGGCGCGTCGACTCTTTTCAGGATCGCAAGCGCTCGCTCCGGATGCGGAATATTGATCGGGAGCGCCGTAATCGACCGCTCCTTTCTCTGCGCAAACACGACGCTATGCGGCATGACGGTCAGCGCCTCGGAGGCCTTCAGATAATTGATCACGCCCATCAGCGAGCCGCCTGAGTATCGCACCTTTATCTCCGTGCCGCCGAATGACAGCAGCAGCGCGCGGAGGTCGGCGAGGAGGGGGCTGCCCGGAGGAGGGGCGACCCAGGGATAGCTCAGGAGTTGGCTGGGCTGTGGCTTCCTCTTGAGGAGAAGCGGATGCGTGACGCTGCATGCAATCACGTTTCTGCCCGGCAGAATTTGCTGGAATTCCAAACCGGAGCCCTCGTCGAGGATGTCGATCGGGCAAATTGCAATGTCGATCTGGTCCGCCTTGAGGCCTGCACGCAAATCCGGGAAATAGCCGTAGCTCTGATCGATACGCACATCGGGATGCGTTGCCTGGAACTCCGCGCAAAGGCCGGCGATCAGCGAGTCCATGAAAAACGGTGTACCGCCCACGCGCACGACACCGCTATTGCCGATGCGGAAGCTCTCCACGAGATCTGAGGCCTTGCGGGACGCGGCAAGCATAACAAAGCCATGTTCGGCGAGTGACAGGCCGAAGGCTGTCGGCTGCAGCGGACGTCTTCCCTTGATGAAGAGCGGTTCGCCGACGCGCTTCTCCAGCATGGAAAGCGTTCTCGAGACGGCGGACTGCGCCAGCCCGAGCAATGCCGCGCCTTCGGTAACGCCGCCGGTCTTCACCACCGCGGCAAGCTGGATAAGGTGTCGCTCATCGATCTTCATAACAATCTGTTATATTGCGACATAACAAAATCATCAACGTCGCTCGGGCTCGCTGCTAAAGTCTCTTCGTCTGCTAGGGAATGGGAGGAGAAGAATGGTGGGCCGTCTTCCGACGCTGACCTTCAGCGAGGCAACCTCTTCCGATGTGTTCGCCGAACGTCTTGCCGGGCGGCAGGACACCGATGTGGCGCAACTCCTCGCCGCCGCCGTCGCGCATATCCACGACCTTATCAAGCAGTTCCGACCGACACAGGACGACTGGCGGAAGGTGATCGCCTTCCTGACAGAGGTCGGTCACGCGTCGGATGAGAGGCGTCAGGAATGGGTGCTGCTTTCTGATCTGACGGGCGCGTCGGCTCTCGTTGAAGAGATCAACTCTCGCAGGCCGAAGGGCGCAACGCCCAATACGATCCGCGGCCCCTTTTTTCGAGAGGACGCCCCCGAACGCAAGCAGGGCGCATCCATCTCGCTAGACGGTGTTGGTGAGCCCCTGGCGGTATCGGTCAGCGTGCAGGACCTTGACGGTTTACCTGTCCCGGGTGCGGAACTCGTGACCTGGCAGGCCAATTCTCAAGGCTATTACGAGAACCAGCAGCCGGACCTGCAACCCGAGCACAATCTGCGCGGCCTGTTTCGAACCGACGGCGCTGGACGTGTCGAATATCGCTCCATCGTGCCGTCAGGTTACGGCGTTCCCGGCGACGGGCCTGTCGGCCGGCTTCTGGCGGCTGCGGGTGTTCCGCTTCACCGGCCTGCGAATTTGCATTTCGTGATCCGCGCTGATGGTTTCGAGACGATAACCACGCATATCTACGATGCCGGCGATCCGCTTCTGGCGGAAGATGCGCTTTTTGGCGTTCGCCCGGAGCTCGTTCACACCTTCGAACCGGCCGATGTCGCCGGTCAACGTGGGAAGGCTGTGGCTCTAACCTTCGTCATGGTTCGTTCGAAACCGAGGAGGGCGGCATGAGCATCGCATTTTCCTACGCTGGTAGTCCGGCCCGGATCGTCTTTGGAGATGGCGCCAGCAAGACGGTGTCTGAATGGATCGCGAAGTCGGGCGCCAAGCGCGCGCTTGTGCTCTCCACACCGCATCAGAAAGCCGATGCGGAGGCGCTTGCAAAAGAAATCGGCGAACCGGTTTGCGGCGTGTTTGCGGGTGCTGTCATGCACACGCCCGTCGACGTGACCGAGATCGCAATGAAAGTGCTTGCCGAAACGAAGGCGGACTGCCTGGTTGCCCTTGGCGGCGGCTCGACGACTGGGCTCGGCAAGGCGCTTGCCTATCGGACTGACCTGCTTCAGATCGTTGTGCCGACGACTTATGCAGGGTCGGAAGTCACGCCCATTCTCGGCCAGACCGAGGGTGGGCGGAAGACGACCGTGAAGGATGTGAAGATCCTGCCCGAGATCGTGATCTACGATCCGCTGCTCACCCATGGACTGCCCGTTCAGATGAGCGTGACGAGCGGCCTCAATGCCATGGCCCATGCCGTCGAAGGTCTTTACGCACGTGACCGCAATCCGATCTCGACGCTAATGGCAATCGAGGGATTGCGCGCCTTCGCGCGCAGCCTGCCCAAGATCGTTCAAGCGCCTGATAGTGCGGAGGCTCGCAGCGACGCACTTTACGGCGCCTGGCTCTGCGGCACCGTGCTTGGGGCCGTCGGTATGGCGCTGCATCACAAGATCTGCCACACGCTCGGCGGTTCCTTCGATACCCCGCATGCCGAAACCCATGCAGTCATGCTGCCTCACACCGCAGGCTTCAACGCGAAGGCGGCATCAAGCGAGCTTGCGCCGGTTGCCGAAATCTTCGGTGGCTCGGTTGGTGGCGGTCTCTGGGACTTTGCCAAGGCCGTAGGCGCGCCACTGTCGCTGCGCGATTTCGGACTAACGGAGGCCGACCTGGACCGCGCGTCGGCGATTGCCGTCGAGAACCCTTACTGGAATCCGCAACCGATCGATCGTCAAGCGATCCGGCAGCTTTTGCAGAATGCCTGGGAAGGACGTCGGCCAACGGACTAAAGTTCTGGTGCACTGTCGAGTGCGCTCTTTGGGAGGAGAGAGAACAATGGGAGGAAACATGTTCACGAGACGCAATTTTCTAAAGACCACCGCTGCCGGCGGTGCAATCATCGCTACGTCTGGTCTGGCTGCGCCTGCGGTTGCAAAGGATGTGGCGATCAAGCTTGGCTATGTCAGCCCGCAGACCGGACCGCTCGCCGCATTCGGGGAGGCCGACAAGTTTGTCGTCGACGCGTTCCTGGAAACGACGAAGAAGCTCGGGCTGAATTATGAGGTCGTGGTTAAGGACAGCCAGTCCAATCCGAACCGGGCCGCTGAAGTGGCCAAGGAGCTGATCGTCACCGACGAGATCAATCTGATGCTCGTATCGTCAACGCCGGAAACGACCAATCCGGTCTCGACCACCTGCGAAGGCGAACAGATGCCCTGCATCTCGACGGTCGCACCCTGGCAACCCTGGTTCATCGGCCAGCAGGGAAACCCGGGCGATCCGGCTTCGTGGAAGCCGTTTGACTATTCCTACCATTTCTTCTGGGGTCTTGAGGATATCATCGCCGTCTTCACCGGAATGTGGGGGCAGATCGAAACGAACAAGAAGATTGGCGGCCTCTTCCCTAATGATGGCGATGGTAACGCCTGGGGTGACAAGGTCGTCGGCTTTCCACCGGTTCTCGAAAAGCTGGGTTACAGCCTCACGGATACAGGCCGCTATCAGAACCTTACCGATGATTTTTCGGCACAAATCAACGCCTTCAAGCAGGCAGGGACAGACATTCTGACGGGCGTGATGATCCCGCCTGACCTGACGACATTCTGGAACCAGGCAAAGCAGCAGGGACTGAAGCCGAAGATCGCGTCGATCGGTAAGGCGTTGCTCTTCCCGCAGACGGTCGAAGCGTTGGGCAACGCTGGTCACAACCTCTCGACGGAGGTCTGGTGGACGCCGAGCCATCCGTTCAAGTCGTCGCTGACGGGAGATACGGCGGCCACTGTTGCCGATGCCTTCACCAAGGCGACTGGGCGCCCGTGGACGCAGCCGATCGGCTTTGCACATGCGCTGTTCGAGCTCGCCGTCGATGTCATGAAGCGAACCGAGGATGCCTCCGACGGCAAGGCCGTCGCCAAGGCGATCGGCGAAACCAAGCTGGACACGATTGTTGGACCGGTCGCCTGGGGTAGCGACAAGCTGCCGCCCTTTGCCCAGAAGAATGTCGCCAAGACACCGCTTGTCGGCGGCCAGTGGCGCCTCAAGTCGGGTGGTGGCTACGAGCTCGTGATCGTCGAGAATAGTCTTGCGCCAAACGTGCCGCTCGGCGGCAAGCTCGAGGCGCTGGCCTGAGAGACGCGGTCTGCCCGGCTCATGGGTCGGGTGGACTCCGTGTGGAGATTGATCGATGCCCCTACTGGAACTGAACGGTGTCTCGAAGTCCTTCGGCGCGCTTGTCGTCGCTGAGGACATCAGCTTTGCCGTCGAAACAGGCGAGGCGCTCGGCGTGATCGGACCGAACGGTGCCGGTAAGTCGACACTGTTCAACCTGATCAACGGCAATCTTGCTGTTGCCGGCGGATCGGTGACTTTCGACGGGAAGGACGTAACAACAGTTCCGCCGATGCAGCGCTGCCTGGCAGGAATGGGTCGCACCTTTCAGATACCACAGCCTTTCGAGCGGCTGACCGTCTACGAAAACCTGCTCGTTGCCGGCGCCTTTGGGTCACGCGCGAGCGAGAACGACGTCGCAGGCTTTTGCGCCGATATCCTTGTCGAAACCGGCCTGATCGCCAAAGCGAACGTGGCTGCCGCTTCGCTCACGCTTCTCGAGCGTAAGAGGCTCGAGCTCGCTCGTGCGCTAGCGACAAAACCGAAGCTGCTGTTGCTCGATGAGATTGCCGGTGGGCTGACCGAAGGAGAGTGCAAACAACTGGTCGCGACCATCAAGCGGGTTCATTCCCGGGGTGTGACGATCATCTGGATCGAGCATGTTCTGAACGCCCTGACCGCAGTTGCCGAACGCTTGCTGGTGCTCAATTTCGGTCGGGTGATTGGCATTGGTGCGCCTGACGACATCATGGCTTCGCGCGCCGTGCGTGAGATCTATCTGGGAATGGAGGTCTGATGCCGAACCTTCTCGAAACCTGCGGGTTGACCGCGTTCTATGGCGACTTCCAGGCAATCTTCGGCGTGGACATGCAGCTTCAGGCCGGCGAGACGATCGCGGTGATCGGCGCCAACGGGGCTGGCAAGTCGACCCTGATGCGCTCGATCGCCGGCGTGATCGCCAACCGTTCCGACATGATCCTTCATAGTGGCGAGCCGATTGGGTCGATCGACGCCGCCGATGTCGTCAGGCGCGGCATCGCCCTCGTGCCCGAGGGTCGTCGGCTCTTTCCGTCGCTGACGGTCGAAGAAAACCTTCAGATCGGCAGCTATGGAAAAAGGGACGCCGGTTATTGGTCGCTGAACACGGTCTATGAGTTGTTTCCCGTCTTGAGGGAGCGGCGTCGCAATCCAGCAACGGCTCTTTCTGGAGGCCAGCAGCAGATGGTGGCGATCGGCAGGGCGTTGATGTCCAACCCGGAAGTTCTCCTTTGCGACGAGCTCAGCCTCGGGCTCGCCCCTGTTGTGATCAAGGATATCTACGGCGCCTTTGCAAAGATCCGTGCCTCAGGTGCAGCGATCGTGATTGTCGAGCAGGACATCGCGCAGGCGCTGAAGGTCGCGGACCGGGTCTACTGCATGATGGAAGGCAGGATCACCCTGACAGGTCGTCCGGCGGAACTCGATCGGGCTGATATCCATGCGGCCTACTTCGGAGCGAGCACCGATGAACTGGCTTGATACGCTTCTGCAAGGCGTGCTGCTCGGAGGGCTTTACGCGCTCTTCGCAGCCGGATTGAGCCTCGTCTTCGGCATCATGCGCCTCGTCAACCTCGCCCATGGCGATCTGATCGTGCTTGCGGCTTTCCTGATCCTGTTGATCGTCTCGACCCTTGGACTTAACCCTTTCCTGTCTGCTTTGATCGCTGCTCCCATCATGTTCGGACTTGGATGGATGCTGCAGTATCATCTCTTGAACCGCACGCTCGGCAAGGACATCCTGCCGCCACTGCTCGTTACGTTCGGCCTTTCGATCGTAATCCAGAACGGGCTGCTCGAGACATTCACTGCCGACAGCAAGCGCATTTCAGCGGGCTATCTCGAGACTGCGTCGGTCCAGCTCGCAGGGATAAACGCCGGCGTGATGCCGCTTCTGACGTTTGCTTCGGCTATTGCCGTCATCGTGGCGCTCAACCAGTTGATCTACCGCACGGCGCTGGGGCGGGCTTTCCGTGCAACGTCGGACGATGTGGTTACCGCTCGCCTGATGGGTGTTCGGCCGAACTCGATCTTCGCGATCGCCACGGGTCTCGCAATGATGATCGTGACCATCGCCGCGCTCTATCTCGGCACGCGGGCGAACTTCGATCCGACGTCCGGTCCCGCTCGGCTCATCTATGCCTTCGAGGCCGTGATCATCGGCGGGCTTGGTTCTCTGTGGGGCACCCTTGCAGGTGGCGTCATTCTCGGTGTTGCACAGACCGTCGGCGCTTCGATCAATCCGGAGTGGCAGGTCTTGTCCGGCCACATCGCTTTCCTCCTCGTACTGCTCTTCCGGCCGCGAGGTCTCTTCCCCCGAGCTGTGGATTGAGTTCCATGACGACAGGTTTCGACACGATGACGAATGAGATCGATGCGCCACCCGGCTGGAAGATCGAGACGCGCACGAAACTTTCCGGCGCTTTCTCGGTCGTCGCCATCGTGGCTGTGGCGGCGATGGCTGCAGCACCGTTTGCGGTTTCGCGCGGCGTCGTTCAGGATCTCTTCTTCATTCTGACGATGTTGACACTTGCCCAATGCTGGAACTTGCTCGCCGGCTATGCGGGGCTGATTTCCGTCGGCCAGCAGCTGTTTGTGGGATGCGGGGCTTACGCCCTGTTTGGACTTGTCATCCTGGCAGGATTGGATCCGCTGATCGCGATCCCACTCGCCGGGATTTTTGCAGTGCTGGTTGCCATTCCAACGGCATTCTTCGCGTTCCGCCTCTATGGTCCCTACTTCGCGATCGGCACCTGGGTCATTGCGGAAGTAGGACGGCTTCTTCTTGCTCAATGGAAGGCGCTAGGCGGCGGCACCGGAACATCTTTGCCACGAGACGCCACCCGCGAGATGCTTGGGATATCAGCGCTCAGCGACTGGTTCGGCATGCGGCCGGCGGCCGCGGCGGATGCACTGGCTTACTGGCTGGCGCTCGCACTGGCGGTCGCGACCATCGGATTTATCTACAGGCTGCTGCGCAGCAAGCATGGTCTCGGCCTCGCCGCCGTACGCGACAATGAGACCGCCGCCCGTGCGCTGGGCGTCGATGCCCGGAAGCTGAAATCGGCGATCTACCTGCTGACCGCGTTCGTAACCGGGATGGTCGGTGCACTCATCTATCTTCAGAAGGCGCGGATATCACCTGACGCGGCATTCTCACTCACGGATTGGACGGCCTACGTCGTCTTCATCGTGGTGATCGGTGGTATTGGAACCATCGAGGGGCCGATCCTCGGTGTCCTCGTCTTCTTCCTACTGCAGAATGCCTTTGCGAGTTACGGTTCCTGGTATCTTCTGGCGCTTGGCGCACTGGCCATCGTGACCATGCTGTTTGCGCCCCAGGGGCTCTGGGGACTGTTTTTCCATCGCACGGGTTGGGAGCTTTTTCCGGTCCGCCGACTGTTGCGGGGCGGACTGACATCACTTGATAAAAGGGGAGGGCCGAATGGCTGATATCACCACAGACGTCTTGATCATTGGAACGGGACCGGCGGGATCCGCGACAGCGGCGCTGCTTGCGACCTACGGCATCGAGCCGCTGGTGATCAATCGCTACCGATGGCTGGCGACCACACCACGTGCGCACATTACCAATCAGCGTACGATGGAAGTGTTGCGTGATCTCGGCCGGGATGTCGAGGACGAAGCCTATCTCTTCGCGACCGAGCAGGACCTGATGGGGCAGAACGTATTCTGCACGGCTGTCGCCGGCGAGGAGATCGGCCGCATGCAAAGCTGGGGCAACCACCCGCTGTCCAAGGCCGAACATATACTGACATCGCCGGGGCGGATGAACGACCTTCCGCAAACCTATATGGAGCCGCTGCTTTTCAAGACGGCATGTTCGCGCGGTGCCCAGTCGCGTATGTCGACCGAATACGTTAGCCACGAACAGGATGGGGAGGGCGTGACGACGACCTGCCTTGATCGACTGACCGGCAAGCAGGTGACGATCCGGTCTAAGTTCCTGATTGGCGCGGACGGCGGAAACTCCAAGGTCGCCGAACATGCCGGACTGACCTTCGAGGGCAAGATGGGCGTCGCCGGCTCGATGAACATTCTGTTCGAGGCCGATCTCTCCCGCTATGTCGCGCACCGGCCTTCGGTTCTCTACTGGGTACTGCAGCCCGGCGCCGACGTCGGCGGCATCGGCATGGGTCTCGTGCGTATGGTTCGTCCGTGGAACGAGTGGCTGATCGTCTGGGGCTACGACATCAATCAACCGGCCCCTCAGGTCGACAACGCCTTTGCCACCAAAGTCGTCCGGGAACTCGTTGGCGTTCCTGACCTCGAGCCAAAGATCAAATCCGTCTCGACATGGACGGTCAACAACATGTACGCGACTACCCTGTCGAACGGCCGAGTCTTCTGCATGGGCGACGCCGTCCATCGGCATCCGCCGTCCAACGGGTTGGGGTCGAACACCTCGATCCAAGATGGCTTCAATCTCGCCTGGAAGCTTGCCATGGTGCTCAGGGGACAAGCGGGCGCCGGGTTGCTGGAGAGCTACCAGGAGGAGCGGGCTCCGATCGCCAAGCAGATCGTGACACGGGCAAACAAGTCGATTGAGGAGTTCGGCCCAATCTTCAAGTCGCTTGGCCTACTGGACTCTGTCGATCCGGTGAAGATGCAGCAAAACATGGATGCGCGGTGCAACGACACCGATGATGCTGAACATCAGCGCAAAGCAATCCGCGAGGCCATCGCCTACAAGGTCTATGAGTTCGATGCGCATGGCGTGGAGATGAACCATCGCTACGCCTCGAGCGCGGTGGTCAAGGAGAATCAGCCGGAGCCGACGTTCGAAAAGGACGCGGAGCTTCACTTCCAGCCGACGTCTTGGCCCGGCGCCCGATTGCCGCATGTCTGGCTGTTTGGCCAGAACGGCGAGAAGGTCTCCAGCCTCGACCTGACCGGCCACGGGGTCTTTACGATCCTTACGGGCATCGGCGGCGATGCATGGATCGCGGCAGCCAAAGCTGTTTCGAAAGAGTTTGGAATCCACCTCAATGTCCACAAGATCGGGCCAAGACAGGCGTGGCAGGACCTGACTGGCGACTGGGCTCGTGCGCGGGAAACGAGGGATTCCGGCGCCTTGCTGGTGCGCCCGGATCACCATGTGGCATGGCGCGCGGACAGCGCGGTGTCAGATGCGGAAGGTGATCTGCGCCGCGTTCTCAAATCCGTCCTGGATCGTTGAGGTAACCATGAGCATGGAAGAAAAAGGCTACTTTACCGAAGAGAGCTCCGTCGACGTCGTGACCAGCCGCAACGTCAACGCCAAGGACGAGCGGCTGAAACAGGTGATGGAAGTCGTCACGCGAAAGCTTCACGAGGCAGTCAAGGAATTGGAGCCGACGCAGGACGAGTGGATGGAGGCGATCATGTTCCTCACACGCACCGGCCACACCTGCACTGATTGGCGCCAGGAGTTTATCCTGTTGTCCGATGTACTCGGTGTCTCGATGCTGGTGGACGCGATCAACAATCGGAAGCCCTCAGGCGCTTCCGAAAGCACGGTGCTCGGACCGTTCCATGTGGCCGATGCGCCCGAGCTGCCGATGGGTGCAAATATCTGCCTCGACCAAAAGGGCGAGGACATGGTGATCAGCGGTCATATCCTCGACACCGATGGAAAGCCGATCGAGAACGCGGTTATCGATGTCTGGCAGGCCAACGACGAAGGCTTCTATGATGTCCAGCAAAAGGGCATCCAGCCGGACTTCAATCTCCGCGGCATCTTCCGCACTGGAGCGAACGGGCATTACTGGTTTCGTGCGGTGAAGCCGAAATTCTATCCGATCCCTGATGATGGGCCGGTCGGTCAGCTACTCGGTCAACTCGGCCGCCATCCCTACCGTCCGGCACACCTACACTACATCATCAAGGCCAGTGGCTTTGAAACACTGACGACGCACATCTTCGATCCAGACGATCCCTACATCCATTCCGACGCGGTGTTTGGGGTGAAGGAAAGTCTGCTGGCGAAATTTGAACTCGCCGACAATCCTGCCCGCGCGAGCGAGCTTGGCTTCGCGGATAAGTTCTGGGAGGTCCGGCACGACTTTGTTCTGGCGCGAGACAACGCTTTGCCGCAGCATCAGCGGTGATATTTACGCAACGGGCAGGTCGGCCTATTGGACTACGGGCCAGCCTGCAGTCTAGCGTTCCGTCGGTGCGGTATCGCCGCACCGACTTCAGGCCGTTCATTTCTTCGGCATTGGTACGCATTCCTTGATGCGTGGCGTTCCGGGCGTCGCACCGGTGACCTGTTTAACCTGGCCGGCCGGGCATGAGCCGTCGTCCACGAGGACTTTTTGCCCAGTGGCCAGCGTGCCCTTCGGCGGCTCCGCCTTCAAGATGGACTGGCAGCCCGACAGGGCGGCGATCGTCCCGATTGCAATCAGGATCCTTATCTTCATGACATCCCCTCTCTTTGTTTGCGTGTCGTGCGCCGGAAGCCGCCTTTGGGGCCGTCTATTCCGGCTTCGAAATGCAGTAGCGGGAAAGGAAACCTACCGCATGCTCCAAATGGGGGAGCGAGGATGAGGAAGTTGTAACAGGGTGGGAGAAACAAGCCGGGCCGCCCTGCCTGTATATCGCGATGTCGCTGCAGGACCGGCGCGAAGTTTTGAGGGAAATCTACAAGCTGACCCGGCACAGACGTTCGCATCGCAATTAGCATCGATCAACGCCCAGACCGGCCTTGTGTCGCTGTCGATGCGCTGATCGGTAGACCTGTCGAGCAGGCTTACGCTAACCTCGTCGCCTCCAGCGATTTGAGCGACTGCAGCGCTTTCCGCTCCCACGTTCCTGCGCCCTGTCGCCGCGCAAAATCGAGCGCATCTCGAAAAGACTGCTCTGCGTCATTCTTCTGGCCGAGACGAAGCTCAATCTCGCCTCGCAGTCTGAGAAGCTCGGCAGTGAAGTAGTTTTCACCGGTCCGCTCCACCAGCGCAAATGCTTCGTCCAGAGTTGCCGCTGCCCGTTCGATGTTGCCGGTTCGCAGGTAACTTCCGGCGAGCAGGCCGAGGTAGCACGACCTGTCGATTTCCTGTTCGCCGAGGTTGGCGTAGGTCTCTTCCATCCTCTCGATGCCGGCGAGCTTGTTTTCGCCATGCTCCATGATCCAACCTCGGAAGAACGAGGCGACGTTAGCCCACATGCGAAAGCCGTTGTCTCTTGTCAGCTTCGAGAGCTCATCGACCTTGTGCTGAAGGGGAGCGAAGTCGTCGCGAAGACCATAGAGGATGCAGCAGTTGCCCAGGCAGGCGGCCAGCCTATAGGCCGAGTGCCCCCGCGCATCCGCTTCCGCAGTGGTATACAGCTCGGTTGCCCTTGTTTCGTCGCCCATCAATTGCAACGCCCATGAGAGGTAGAGCATCGTCATGCTCGGAAAGTCGCTGCCGACTTCGGTGGCACGGTCCATGTGCAGCAGGGCCTGTTCCAGATAGTCTTTGGCTTGCTGCAAGTGCCCCTGTGAAAACAGGCACATGCCCCGAAATTGCAAACCGAGCACAAGCGCCTTGATGATGTTCCGCGACTTGCCGATCAAAAGGAGCTCGTTGCCTGCCCATTCGGCATCGGCGAAACGTCCCGAGTTGAGCGCGGTGCCGAAGAGGCCGTCGAGCGCGTGGATGGGGGCGTCCACATCCCCCAGCTTCTCGCTCAGGCGGATGACGTTGCGGTAGGCCGCGCTGCCTTCCGATGTCACGAAGCCGAAGGTGGCATAGAGAACATCGCCGCGTTCGAGTTCAAGCTTGAGCTCCATCCGGTCCCGCTTGACGGAAGGGGGGCATCTCGCAAGACAGGCAAGGCCATTGGCAAACATGTTGGCCGCTTCCACCTTGGCCCAGGTTCGGCCGGTGTTTAGGCCTGCGGCAAGCCATCTTTCTGCTGCCTTCTCGAAGAGGCCAGCTTCGGCGAAATGCTGAGCCAGAACCTCTGGATGTTCCTTCGATAGCTTCGGATTGATGCTCTCGATGGTGCGAGCCACCTCGCCATGGAGCTCGCGGTACCGTTCCTTGAGAAGGGTTTCCCGCGCTGCTTCCTGCAGGAGCGCATGCGTGAATGCGTAGTTTGCTTTGCCGGTCGTGGCCTGCCGGGTAACCAGTCCGGCCTCCACCAGTCGCTGGAGTGCTGGCTCCACGACAGCCGGAGCGAGGCCACAGACCTGAGCGACAACGGGAAGCTCGAACTCACGACCTACGACGGCCGCCACTTGGGCGATCATCTTCCCAGGGCCTATCTTGTCGAGCCGCGACAGCAGCGAGGATTGGATGGAGCTTGGCAAGTTGATCGCGGATTTGCGGGGGCTTTGTGTGGGCTCTTCGAAAGAGAGACCACTTTCCAGGGCGGCTCGTCCCAGTTCTTCCACGTACAGCGGAACCCCCTCGCTTTTTTCCAGCAGAAGTCTGCCGGTTTCGTCTGCGAGATCCTGTCCGGCAACGAGGCTCTGTAGAAGCGCGACCGCATCCTCTTCGGAAAGGCGATCAAGCGCGATTTGGTGGAGTGCAGGCGTATTGCGCTGCCAAGGTTCGCGCGAGGTCACGAGGAACAGGATAGGAAAGGGCCCAGGTTCTGCGATCAATGCCTCGAGCAGGTTTCGCGAAGAGGGGTCTATCCATTGCTCATCCTCGATCGACAGAAGGAGCGGTTCGATTTGTGCGAGGTGATGCAGCCAGTCGATCAGAATTCGATGCGACAGGTCGCGGTGCTGCGCTGGAGACCGTGCGCCGACCAGTTCATGAGAATGATCGATCGCCAGGAGGTCGGAAAACACAGGCAGCGATTCTGCGATCGGGACATCGCTCAACGCAAGAACGGCTTTGAGCTTCGCCATGGCGACGTCCGGCGTGTCGGTGGCGGCTATGCCGGCATAGCGCTTCAGCAGCGTCAGGAAGGGGAAAAGAGCGCTATTGGAATATGTGCTCGAGCATTGAAGTGTCAGATAGGCACCTCGCGGAATGCGGCGCTGCACCTCGAAAAGCAGTCGCGATTTTCCGATACCCGGTTCGCCGATGATGAGAGCTGCCTGCCCTCGCTTTTGTGCGAGCACCTCTCGCCATAAAGCCAGCAGGCTCGCGATTTCCGGCTCACGCCCGACAAGTTCCGTCAGCTCCCGTCGCTTTGCGAAGCGATTTTCGAGCATTTTCGGTCTGTCTGCCCGCCAGACATGAACGTCATTGGGGAAGCCCTTCAACGATTGCGAACCGAAATCGGAAAACTCGAAGGCGCCGGCTGTTGCGTCGTAAGTCCGCTGATCCGTGAGGATCGTTTGCGGCTCGGCGATCGTCTGAAGGCGTTGAGCAAGGTTGGGGATCGATCCCAGCGCCACTGTCGAAACGCCGGCCGGTGCGCCGACAAAGTCGCCAACGACAACCAGGCCACCGGCAATCCCGATCCGCACACGCAACGGCGGCTCGCCCTGTACCTTGATCCCGGGGATCAGCTGAAGGATCTCGAAAGCGAGTTCGAGCGCGCGTTCGGCGTCATCTTCCTCCGCGATCGGATAGCCGAACAGCGCCTGAAAGGCGTCGCCGACGTAGTTGGCGGTGATGCCGTTGTGCTTTCGTACGGCCGCGGTGCATTCCGCCAGATAGGTCTTTGTCAGTTGGGTGAAGTCTTCCGGGTCCATGCGGGTTGCGTATCCGGTCGAGTCGACCAGGTCGCAGAAAAGGATCGTCAGTTGCCGGCGCTCAGCCGAGGTCGCAAAAGCTTTGGCGGCTTCCCCGGCATTCAGCAGCTTTATCGCCGCAGCTATTTTCTTGCGCGGGCCAAGAGGTAGCTCCATCTCGCGCAGATCTTCTTCCGAGAGCATGCGAAGGCTGTCGCTGTCGATCTGCGATTGCGCGAAAACGCCAGCGAGGTGCTCAAGCCCCAAACCCTTCAGCCATTCCCTCACTTCTTCCATCGAAGCTCCCGGAAAACTGATGACCCACTCGTTCGCTCCTTAGACATCGGAAACGAGGATAGCATCTCTCCGGCCGGGCCAGAAGCAACATTAGACAAAAGACATCCGCCACCACAACTTGGGCGAGCTTTGGCTTGTGGTGCGGTCGGCCGTTGATCAAGCTGAATCGTCAGTTGCATTCAACGTCCGCGAAAACGAGCTCGCCACGTTCGGCATACTGAATGCCGTTCTGGTCGAAGCAGAACCGCTTCGGCAGGATGCGCGCGAGATAGCGTTGGCCGCACATCGCTGGCACGTCAGCCCGGAATTCTCGTGGGGTCGTGGCGGGCGCCGGCTCGGTAAATCGCCGGTGGCCGATGTAGGATAGGTTGCGGATGGTCATGAGGCCGCCGGCGTTGCCAACGTTGCCAACGTTGCCGGCGATCGCAACGAAGCCGTCGTCGCTTGCTTCGGCGATCGCAGGATACTCTTCTTCGTCTGGAGGCTTACGAGATTGGGGTATGGGGACCGACCTGATCGCGATATTGAAGCGGACGTCGTCACGCTGCGGAACGCCCCCGTAGTCATTGAGGTAGCGCCAATTCAGGCGAAGGACGCGCTCAGCGCCGCCTTCATCTGCGTTGGATGGAAGTATGGCGATCGACAAATCGGTCGGCAGAGAGCCGTCTCCTCCCGATGGTGTGGCGGGAGGAGGGCAGGCTGTGTAGAGCGGGCGGTAATTGCATTCGGCACCGCCTGCTTCCCAGATGCAGTTGCTCAATTGTCGCCAGTCGTCTTCGTCGATCTGATGCCCGCCGGCACCAACCTTGCCGCCATTCCGCGGAACCATCCAAGGGTGGATCTTGCCTTCTCCGGAGCGGCGAGCCCAGTCCGTTCGGTGTGCATCGATCTCGCGGAGTTTCTGCAGTTCCGCTCGAACGCTGACGGTGTCGGACCAGGACGGATCGGTTATGACGGGGTCTCGCCCCGCTGCGTCCGCGGCAATCCGCTGACCGGTAACCTGCGTGGTCAAGGTATGGCACTCGGTGCAGTTTCCGGAGGGATCCTGCAAGGTTTGCGCTCGGGCAAGATCCGTTGCGTAGGTGGACGTGTAAGCCGAACCGATGACACGAAACGGCAGGCGCTCCTCATGCGGCATCGTCGGAATGTAGTCTCCGAGGCTGAACGCCGAAGCGCTCTCGCCGGTTGCTCCGCCTTCGTATCCGATGCGGGATAGACCCATGTGCGGGCTGATCACATAAGGGCCCTTGTTGTCGTGACAGGCTGAGCATTGGATCTGGAATGTCGGGTCATAGAGCCCTGCGGCTTCCATCCGCCCGCTTTCATCATGATACGATCGGCCGCCGGGTGGCACGAAGGGTCGCTCCCAGTCGAAGTGAGGTCGGTCCTTGCTCCCATCGAAGAAGGCAATTTCTCCGCTTTGCCTGTTGAAGCCGATGACGCCCAGACGGGCGAAATTCGGATTATTCCTTTGCCAGTATGGTTCCGGATCGATCTCCTGGTGCGGGCTGGATTTGCGGCAGAGCGCGACCCATTCCACGCTGCCGATGACCTTGCGGCTCACACGGGAATTCATGCCGCAATAAGTGACGTTGCCGGCAAGCGAGGGCTTGTCGCAACGGGCGATCTGCGTGCTCCATTTGACGACCCTGCCGGCGGTATCGCGATGTTCGAATTGCAACGGGCTGCCGGCGACCCCGGGATTCGGTTTGAGGTCGACGATGTTGCCGTCGATCTCCAGAGGGATGACCTTTGCAGCATTGTCGCCGCAATCGATATCGGGAATGGGGCCAAAGACCGCGCGTGCTTCATCGCCAAATCTTGTGATGACGTCGGTGCTGGCGGACGCCGGCGCCCAGAGGACATCGCCGTTCCAGCGGTTCGCAAGTTCGGCGAAGGAGATTGCCGCACTGCTTGCTCCCGCAGTTCGGACCACTTCAGGAGTGTTGCCACGTGCCACGAATTCGACAGACTGCCGACAGGGCCGGAATGCTTTGAGGGCGTCAACGTAGCGCCGATGCGCCTGATCGTCAGGGAGCGCTTCCATGAGAGGCCGAGGCGCACGAGACGGCAGCGTGCAGCCCGTCAATGTGTCGCAGCGTAGATCATCAGCACAGCCGAGCGGGCCCGGAGCCGACCAAGCCCTCGTTGCTGCCGCAAGTCGACGACCGGGATCGATTGCAATCCATGCAGACAACGCGGAACCTGCCGCCATTGCGGCCAAGCAGACGAGCAATCCGAAAGCGAGTGGCCGCATTGGCGGCATCTGCTTAGCGAGCCCTGAGAGCGACTTTCGGCCCATCTGGAACGACGAGGATCATCGCGAATTTCCAAGTGCCGGCGTCTCGCTTGAACATCGTCACCATCGTCGCCGTGTAGTCGAGGACCGGTGTCTCGATCTCGGTGAACTGAATGGTCGCGACGATGGTAGACTTTCCTTCCACCGTGTCTTTGTCGATCAGGTTGAGCAGCGTATTGCTTTCGATATGTCGCCTTTTGCCGCGATCTCCCATCAGGCCGTTGATCTGTTTCAGATACTCGATCACCTGAGCCTTCCCGGTTTTCTTTTCCAGCTGATTGCGCCCCGCACATGTTTCGTAGGTCGCGCTATCCAGCAGCATGTTCTCGACACCCTGATCGCTGGAGTCATCGAGTGCCCAGTTGTAGCGATGCAGGAGGTCCATGATTTCCTGCCGGTCGGAAAGCGAGGGATTTTGAACCGTGCGGAGATAATCCGGTCGAAGCATGAAGGTGCACTGCGTCGTTTGCGCTTCCACTGAGCTCGCGAAAGAAAGACCGGCAATTGCCCCAAGCGCCAATGCGGCCAGCTGCGAGCGAACGGAATGCCTTTTTATCATGGATGCCATGCTCTGCCCCCATCAGTTAAGAATGACATGCTTGAACGCGAAGGTCTGCGAAGCTGATATGGAACGCCGTTCGTTGGTCGGTTGGCCAGGCGGTGCGACCGGAAATCATCTGCTGAACACTGCCGGTGACCGAGTTCAAGTAAAGGCCCCAACCCGCAATGTGCATCGCCTATATTAGGCTACGCTTATTGTCTGGTCGTGACAATTCCGAGATTGCGAAGCCTCTCTCGGTCTGGGTTCGGGCACGCCGACGAACGCCTCGTCAGACGATCGCGGGCGCAATGATTTTTCGGCGGACGAACACGGTCTCGAACAGCGTCTGCACCGCGGGGCCGCGGCCGGAGCCAGGGCCGAGACTCGTTGTCACCATCGCCGCCGCGATCGTTTCATAGAAGTGCTCGCCGAACGGGGCATTGCCAAGTGCCTCGACGAGGATGTCGCGCATATCACAGCTGACCTGCTGCAAGTCTTCAGGCTTGGCTGCCTTGTTTCCGACCCTGATCGCCAGCATGCCAGCGAGGATTTCGAAGAAGGCGCCGGTGAAGACCCGGGAGAAGGAATGCGGATTTGCAGCGACCTCGGTTGCCGGGCCGGTGTTGTTCAGACCAGCCGGATCCTCGTAGAGGTGGTCGTTCCAGGCGTTGCGAAGGCAATCGGCATCGGCCTGCTTCGGGTCCTCCATGCGCAGAGCGGCGCCAAACTGTTGCGCGACACGCGAGAGGCTGGAATCGCTCCAGAAATTCTGACCGGCGGTTTCCTGAAGCACGGCAGCGCAGAATGTCGGAAGCTGCATCGCGCAGAGTATGGCGCTCATGTCTCCGAACGATTCATGAAACGCGTCCGTCTCCAGGAAGCCCCGGTCGAACAAATCCGGGCGGAGCGCATCCAATATGGCGTGGCCGAGTTCATGGCAGAGCAGGTCGGGGCTTTCCCCGGAGTAGACGACCACCTCTGGATGCCCGACAGGCGAGCCGTGATAGAAGCTGAGCGACTGTCCGTCATACTTGGATTGCAGCGCCACGCCGCGGTCGAGATACACGTCGAGAACTGCCATCCCGTTCCACTCTACCGGCGGCGTGCTGCTCGCCGCCCAGAAGTCGGCAGCTCTTCGCAAAGTCGAGGCGGCATTCCAATAGCGGAAGTCCTCGGTGTTCCTATCGTTGCTATAGGGACGAGCGGCGGGAAAATTGAAGGCCAAAGGCAACTTCGCGACATCAGGTATTGGTGCGGTGGTAAACCTGCCGACCAGTGCGGGGTCTTTTTCCCAAACGGTAATTGTCCCAGGCATAAGCGCCTCCCTCTACGACCGTTTCAAAGACAATGATCTTTATGCTCTGAGCTTTTACAGTCATGCGCATCAAACGGCGGTGAACCCGCCGAGGAACTTGGAGACTTCGAACTTCCTGTACCGATGCTGAGCGGCGGTGTGTCACCGCGGCGTCTGAGGGCCTTTATGGCATCGACAACCTTCAAGGTTGGATGGCCCCTTCTGCGCGTATATTTTAGGACGACATCCTTGAGCTGTCCACATGTCTTTTGACGGCCTGTCTTAGGCGGACCCTCGGACGACAAGGCCGCACGGCAGCCGTTCGACGCCCGGCTCGAGCTTCTCCCCGCGGGAAAGGCCAAGGATCGCCAAGCCCGCGCGGTGACCGAGCTCCTTGAGCTCCATGTCGATCGTCGTCAGCGGGGGGCGCGTCTGCTTGGAGACGACTTCCCAGTTGTCGAACCCGACGACTGCGACGTCGTCGGGGATCGAGATCCCTCGATCGCGAAGCGCATCGATGACGCCGCGCGCGATCTCGTCGCTGCCACAGAAAATCGCGTCAGGCTTCGGGCCTGATTGGGAGTAGACCTCATCGATTGCGGAGTGTCCCCATTCTTCGGACCACTCACCGAACATCACTTGGCCGGAGGAGCCCACAAGTTCCCGATAGGCGTCCGCACGGAGGCGGGCGGCGAGGTAGTTCTGCTCGCCGGTGATGTGGAGGATACGTGACCTGCCGAGGGCCTGGAGATGTTGCACGGCGATGCGTGCGCCCTGGGCATCATCGGGATGGAAGCTCACGCTGTCGGCAGGTCCCTGCGCGAATGCGTAGATAACCGGAATCCGGAGTTTCAGGAGTTCGGGCGGCGGCTCGAGATCGATCCGCGTGGCGGTGAAGATGATCCCGTCGACCTGACGGTCCAGCAGGGCATCGAGATGGAGTTTGGCGAGCCGCGGGTCGTTGTTGGTCGCGCAGAGGAAGAGCGATACGCCATGGTCGACGAGGATTTCGGACACGCCCGCCGCCATTGGGAGCGTCAGTCGACCATAGGTATCGTTCGTCAGCATCCCGATGGCATGGCTGCGCTTTGTCAGCAACCCACGCGCGAGTGCATTTGGCCGGAAGCCAAGTTCGTCGGCGATCCGTTTGACCTTTTCGCGCGTCTCGGCGTTCGTCCGCCCAGTCCCGTTCAGAGCGTTCGAGGCTGTCGAAATACTGACACCCGCAGCTTTCGCCACGTCGCGAATTGTCCTGCGCCCATGGTCTGAATCGCTCAAACTCGCTCTCTCCTAATGTGCTTGATAAAACCTTTTAACAGAAAAAATACAGGAGATAAAAGGTTTTATCAAAAAGTCGTTCCGTTTGCGTTGTGGCTATGTCGACATGGAATATTTTCTCATCTAACGTTGCCTTCGTCTTGAGGTCCTGGAGCCTCGAATAAGAGAAGGGGAACCCGCATGTACCGTCTAAGAACTACGATTGCAGCTGTTGCTCTGTTGGCGAGCACTTCTCTCGCCGGCGCTGAAGAAATCACGCTATGGGTGCGTACGTCATCGGGGGCAGTGCTCCAGGGGCTTGCTGAAAAATACAACGCCGCCCATTCCGATAAGGTCAACGTCACCCAGATCACCGCTGAACAGATGGTGCCGAAGCTCGGCGCCGCGATTGCCGGTGGCGCAGCGCCAGATGGCGCGGTCCTCGATCTCATCTATCTCCCGACCTTTGCCGCAAACGACAGCCTTGAAGATATCAGCGATTTTGTGAAGGGCCTTCCATATGCTGACGCGCTGAGCCCCTCACATATTCGTCTGGCCACCTATGACGGCAAGGTGTACGGCGTCCCTGCATTGCCCGACGCTTCAATCATTGCCTACAACACGGACCTCTTCAAGAAGGCGGGTCTCGATCCCGACAAGGCGCCGGCCTCACTCGAAGAGATTGCCGCAGACGCCAAGAAAATCCATGCGTTGGACAAGGAAACCTACGGCTTTTATTTCGTCGCCAATTCCGGCAGCTGGCTGATCTACGACTTCCTGCCGCATCTCTGGGCCGCCAGCGCGGATGTGCTGAGCGATGACGGGCGCACCGCGACCGTCGATACGCCGGCGTTGCGCGATACCGTTGCGGCTTATCGCGACATGTGGAAGTCCGGCGCCATCCACCCGACCTCGCGTTCGGGCAACGGCAACAATGCGGTTGAGGCCTTCGCATCGGGCAAGGTCGGCATCCTCATGACCGGCTCGTACATCGTCAACTTGCTGACCAGCAAGTATCCCGATGTCAAGTTCGCGGTTGCTCCGATCCCCGGCCCGAAGGGCGGCGCGTCGAGCTTTGCCGGCGGCGATACGCTGGCGCTCATCAAGGGTCTCAGCGAGGAAAAGAAGAAGGTCGCCCTCGACTTCGTTAAATTCTACATGGAGCCCGAGCAGCAGGTCTATATCACACAGGAATCCGGCATGCCGTCGCGCACGGACCTCGCCAAGGAAGCCTACGCGAAATTCGATCAGCGCAACCTCATTGCCTATGACATCCTGGCAAAGGCCCGCACGCCTTACACGTTCTCGTCCGATGAGTTGTTCGTCAGCCGCACGGGCCCGTTCCTCAACCTGATCCAGGGCACGATCTTCGGCGATGACATCGATGGATCGATCAAGAAGGCGCAGGACGACTTCACCAAGATTCTCGACCGCACCAATCCGTAACGGCTGAGTGCGGGGCAGTCCTCTGCCCCGCACCTGTCCAATCGCTGATGCGCATTTTCGAGCTCTTCGAGGAATGATAGTGGTCGATACCCCGACAAAGGATATGAAACAGCCGATCTCCGGCGAACCGGAGCCGCAGGGCTGGCTCGGACTGGCATTCATCCTGCCCGGCTTCCTGTTCATCCTGGTTCTGTTTCTTGTTCCGCTCGCCATGACGATATGGATGAGCTTCTACAATTGGCCCTTGCTCGGCCGGAAGAAATTCATCGGTTTTGCCAACTACGGTGAACTCCTTGGCGATATGCAGCTTTGGCACTCGCTGGGCTTCACCATGCTTTACACGGTGTTGGTCACGGCCGCGATCTTTGCCGTAGCCTTCCCCTTGGCGCTGATCGTCGACCGCCCGCTGCGATCCGCCGGCTTCTTCCGTACGATCTTCTTCATGCCTGTTGTCATCGGCTTCGGCGCCGCGTCCACGCTCTGGATGTGGCTGCTCAACCCCGACAGCGGCGTCTTTGCCCAAGTCCTGCGCGGCATCGGCCTGATCAGCGCGGCACCCCGGCCGCTTGAAAGCTTCTGGCCGGCGCTCGCCGTGATCATTCTGATGGTCGTCTGGAAGACCGCCGGCTTCACCATGGTCATTCTGCTGACCGGTCTGCAGGGTATTTCCAACGACGTGATCGAGGCTGCCAAGATCGATGGCGCCAGCGTCTTCAGCCGCTTTCGCCGGATCACGCTGCCATTGATGCGCAATTCCCTTGTGCTGGCCCTGGTTCTCAACGTCACCTCGTCGATGCTCGCCTTCGACCAGTTCTTCATCATCACGCAAGGTGGCCCCGAAAATAGCACGATCTCGGCCGTGTTCTCGATCTACCTCGCGTCCTTCTCGTCCTATCGGCTCGGTTACGGCTCTGCACTCTCCTTTGCGCTGCTGATCGTTCTGGTTGCCATTAGTGCCATTCAATTCGTGCTGTTGCGCGAACGCGCGGAGGAAGGCTGATGACCTCCCAATCCACTCCGAGCAGCAATCCGCGCGGCGGCCACACCGGCTATCTGCTGTTCCTGCTCGCATCGATCCTGTTTGCGATCTTCTTCATCATGCCGATCGTCTGGTCGCTGGCGAATTCGTTCAAGCCAGCCGCGGAAGCGCTCGCCAATCCGGCAGCGCTGTTTTCGAAGACCTTCTCGCTGGAAAATTACCGCCGCCTCGAGAATGTCGGTGCCGGATGGTACATCTATGCGGGCAACTCGGTGCTGATCGCGGTCGGGACGGTGCTGCTGACAATCATCGTCTCGGTGCCTGCCGGCTACGGCTTCTCCAAGTTCAAGTTCCCCGGTCAGTCGATGCTGTTCGTCCTGATCATGGCGACGATGATGATCCCGTTTCAGTCGATCCTGACGCCGCTGTTCCTCATCCTGAAGATGCTCAGCCTGCAGAACAGCCTGTTCGGGCTGGTCCTGATCTACGTCACGTTCCAGCTGCCGTTTTCGGTCTTCATGATGCGCAATGCGTTTGATGCCGTGCCCAAGGCGCTGATCGAGGCCGCGCGCATCGACGGCGCCTCACAAGCGACGATCCTGCGGCGCATCATGTTGCCGATCGCCTTGCCTGGCGTAGCGACGGTGGCGATGTTCGCCTTCCTGAATTCGTGGAACGAGTTCTTAGCAGCACTCATCTTCCTGTCGGATCAGAACAAGTTCACCCTGCCTATCATGCTGGTGAACGTGTCGTCTGGTCTCTACGGCATCATCGATTGGGGCGCATTGCAGGCCGGCATCGCGGTCACCATGATCCCCTGCATCATCCTGTTTCTTCTTCTGCAACGCTACTATGTGCGCGGCCTGACGGCCGGCGCCGTGAAATGAGAAGCGGCCCGTCCGCTCAAGGAGTCTTCATGTCTAATGCCCAGAAAGCACAGCCGCGGTTGCCGATCGACCGCTACGTTCCGGCCGACCACGCCCGCGTCACCTTCGACGGCGGTTTCTGGAAAAGCTGGACGGACACCGTCCGCGACGTCACCATTCCGACCCAGCACATGCGGCTGGACGAGGAAGGCTTCCTGGAGGTTCTCGATTTCGACAAGCCTGCCGGCCCGCTCGCCCGCCCGATCCAGCCGAGCGGCCTATCGATGCAGCACTTCTTCGATTCCGATTTCGGCAAGTGGATCGAGGCCGCCAGCTACACGTTGAAGAACAATCCCAACCCTGATGTCGAGGCAAAGATCGATGCGATCGTCGAGAAACTCGAACACGGTCAGATGGCTGATGGTTATCTGAACAGCTGGTTCATCCGCCGTGAGCCGGAGAACCGTTGGACCAACCTGCGTGACCTTCACGAGATGTATTCGATGGGCCATCTGCTGGAAGGAGCCGTGGCCTATTTCGAAGCGACAGGAAAGCGCCGCTTCCTCGACGTGATGATCCGTGCTGTCGATCATATAATCGATACCTTCGGCCGCGAGCCGGGCAAGCTTCGCGGCTACGACGCGCACGAAGAAATCGAGCTCGCGCTCGTCAAGCTCTACCGCGTGACTAGGGATCCACGCCACCTGAAGCTGGCGACCTACTTTGTCGACGAGCGCGGCCAGATGCCTTCCTATTACGACGAAGAAGCGCGCAAGCGTGGCGAGGATCCCGCAAGCTACGTCTTCCAGACCTATGCCTACAGCCAGGCCCACATGCCGGTGCGGGAACAGACCCAGGTGGTCGGTCATGCCGTGCGCGCCATGTACCTGTTCTCCGCCATGGCGGATCTCGCTTTCGAGAACGACGATGAAAGCCTGAAGAGCGCCTGTGACCGACTGTTCGACAATCTGGTCGGGCGCCAGCTTTACGTCACCGGCGGCCTTGGCCCATCGGCCTCCAACGAAGGCTTCACGCGCGAATACGATCTGCCGAACGAGACCGCTTATGCCGAGACCTGTGCGGCGGTTGCGCTCGGCTTCTTCAGCCACCGCATGGCCCAGATCGAGCTCGACAGCAAATTCACCGACAAGCTCGAGACGGTGCTTTATAACGGCGCCCTTTCCGGAATTTCGCGCGACGGCGAACATTACTTCTACGAGAACGTCCTCGAGAGCCATGGGCAGAACCGCCGCTGGAAGTGGCACTATTGCCCTTGCTGCCCGACCAATATCGCCCGGTTCATCACGTCGCTCGGCCAGTATTTCTATTCCATCAAGGCCGAAGAGGTGGCGATCCATCTCTACGGTGAGAACACGGCCGAGCTTTCCGTTGGCAACGCCTTCCTGCGCCTGCGGCAGAAGAGCCAATATCCGTGGAACGGCGACGTCGCAATCTCGCTTGGCCTCGACCAGGCAAAGCGCTTCACCTTGCGGCTTCGTATTCCGGGCTGGTGCCGCGATGCTCGTATCTTTGTCAACGGCGACGCCACCAAGCTCGATGTCACCAAGGGCTACGCGGCGATCGAACGGGAATGGAAGGACGGCGATACGGTCAGACTGGCTTTCGACATGCCGGTCGACCGCCTCTATGCACATCCTGCGGCGACCGAAGACAATGGCCGCTTTGCGCTTCGGCGCGGGCCGGTGATCTTCTGCGTGGAGGAAGCCGATCTTGGCACCGAACCGCAACGGCTGAGGCTGCCGGCGCAAGGCGAGATCGCCGTAAGCTTCGACGAGACACTGCTTGGTGGGGCGACCATCCTTGAAGGTGATGCACTCGAAGCAGATGCATCCGACTGGCAGGAGACGCTCTATCGCACGCAACCGCCGGCGTTGAAGCCGACGCGCTTCAAGGCGATCCCGTACCACCTCTGGCAAACCGAGAGCCGGGCGCGATGGCCGTCTGGCTGCACGAGAAGTAGGGGAATACGATGGCTCGCCTTGAACTTCGCAACGTGGTCAAATCTTACGGCATCTACGAAGCCGTGCGCGGCATCAACCTTACGATCGAGGATAACGAGTTTGTCGTCTTCGTCGGTCCGTCCGGCTGCGGCAAGTCGACGACGCTGCGCATGATCGCCGGTCTGGAACATATCACCCGTGGCGACATCGTCATCGGCGATCAGGTCGTCAATCGGCTGGGGCCCGGCAAGCGCGATATTGCCATGGTATTCCAGAACTATGCGCTCTATCCGCACATGAGCGTGAGGGAGAACATCTCCTTCTGCCTGGAGCAGCAGAAGCTGCCGAAAGCGCAAATCGACGAACGCATCACCCGCGCCGCCGAGACGCTGCATATCACCGAACTCCTGTCGCGGCGCCCCGGTCAGCTTTCAGGCGGGCAGCGTCAGCGTGTCGCGATGGGGCGTGCCATTGTACGCAACCCGAAGGTCTTCCTGTTCGACGAGCCGCTTTCCAATCTCGACGCCAAGCTGCGCGTCCAGATGCGCACCGAGATCAAGCGCTTGCATCAATTGCTGCCGACGACGACTGTTTATGTCACCCATGACCAGGTCGAGGCGATGACGATGGCCGATCGTGTCGTTGTCATGAACGGCGGCATCATCGAACAGGCGGGGCCGCCGCAGGAGCTATACCATCGTCCGGTCAGTCAGTTCGTGGCGGGCTTCATCGGCTCGCCGTCGATGAACTTCCTGAATGCAAAACTTGAGAGCGTTGGAGATGGCTTGGTTGTCGTTCTCGACGATGGCAGCCGGCTAGCCGTTCCCGCATCCCGGACCGCCGAATACAGGCCGCATGCCGCCAAGCCAGTCGTTTTCGGTATCCGGCCTGAATCGATATCGAGCCTGACGCCGAAACCCGGCTTTGAAACGATCGAGGCGAACATCGATCTCGTGGAACCGCTCGGGCCAGAAACAATGATCTACTTCAATATCGGGCCGGTCAGCCTCTGTGCCAATGTCGATCCGGAAAGTGAGCCGCGTCCGGGTTCGCGCATGCCGCTTTCCTTCAACATGAACCGCATGCATCTTTTCGATCCGGCCGGGGCCGTTCACTCTCGTCCTGATGGCGTCAGGAATGCACAGGTAGAAGCGTTCTGGCCGGCACGGTCGTCGACCAGAACTACCATTTGGGCTGCTAGCTCAATGGACCGCCACGCTCGCGCACCATCTGGCGGAGGCGGGAGAAGACGGTCGAGGACTGGCGTACGCCGTCATGCTCGAACTCGTTGGTCACCCAAGCCTGAACGTTGCCCACATCCTTCGCGGTTGCCAGCGACAGTTCGGCATCGACATACATATCGTCGAAGTAGACGGCGGCAGCCACGGGGATTTCGCTCGATGCAAGTCTTGCGGGATCGTAGAGCGGCTCGAACTGGTCGTAGCGGGCAAGTGCATCGACCGCATCGCGGAACGGCCGCAGCGAGCGGATTTCCTCGAACATCCATGGGTACATCATTTCGCCGGTCAGGAGCAGCGGTCGGCTTCCCTCGCCAAATTCCGAGAATTCGGGCCTTACCCGTTCAGCGGCCCAGCCGGTTGCTCCAGAGCCTTGGCCGTAGATGCTTTCCTGCAGGGCGGCGAACATCGGGTTGCCATCGTACGATGTGAGGGACATGACCGATGCCAGGAAAGCGTCGGAGAAGCGTGTTTCCTCGTGGTCGGAGAATGCCTCGTCGATCAGCCAGTGGATATTCTCATATCCCGGCGCCATGCCGAAATCGATGCCGACGGTTTGCAATCTGCGGATCGTCAACCGGTCGCCATCGGGCAGGCGGACATCCTCCGCCGCGATCTTGTCCGCGATCCGGCCAATGCGGTCGCGATCGGCAGGGTATCGCTTGTAGTATTCACGGTTCTTGGCAGCAACACGCGGATAGGTCCGTCTGTATACGTCGTCCGCGCTCGCTGAAAGTCCCGCAAGCCCACCCGTCACATAGCAGGCCGCCAACCCCTCGGGAGCCCGCGACAGATAGGTCAGCGTCAGGAAGCCGCCATAGCTCTGGCCGAGCGTCTCCCAACGCGCGCCGCCAAAGACGGTCTTCCTGATATGTTCGCAATCGGCAACGATGCTGTCGGCGCGGAAATGACTGAGATAGCGAGCTCCAGCATTTCCATCGGCAAATGCCGCCATTGTGGCGCTCTCGATACGGGTGCTTCTGCCCGTGCCACGCTGGTCGAGCAGAACAACACGGTAATTCTTGAGCGCTTCGCCGAGCCACGACGGACCTCCGCCCACGGGACGCGGCGACTTGCCGCCTGGGCCGCCCTGGAGGAACAGCAGCACGGGCAGCGGTTCCTTCTTGCGGGTGGGGTCGCAGACCTCGCGCGCAAACACCTTGATCGTTGGGCTGTCCGGCTTCTTCCAGTCGAGCGGCACGTCGACGAGATGGTCACGGACGTGGACGCCGGGGATCGTGTATTCGCTGACGAGCATGATGAAATCCTGGAGATTGTTGTGTCCTTAACTGGGCTACAACTGAGGTCCGCAGGTATCAAGTCCCGAATGGCGCTGCGTCAGAGAATGTTACGAATCTCAACGTCAATATCGAATATTTACGATATTGTTCAATAATTTAAAGAACGTTTTTAAGGTAATTGGTGCACTGCCGTCAGATGGCGCCTATTTCCCGGCTTTACTGACGGAGTGATGAGTCGTAACAATACACAAAATTGCATCGTAATATCAGGTATATACGAATTGTTTCGAAAGTGATACAGTAGGTATTAGGTAGGCGCCAGAACGGTTCGTGGAGCGTCTCCAAGCGAAGCTCCGCAGCGTGGTCGACCTCACCGCCGACAGGTTCTTGCGCGAGTGGCGGATCAGCAAACGTCGGTAAGTATGCCGATTATGCCGAGCAGAACACTGGACAAGCTCAGCACGGCACAAATCACCGCCCAGAAAATCGCCTTCCTGCGGGGTTCCGATGCTCGCTCGCTGTAACTCAGCGTAGCGCCCATCCAGCCGGCTTCCGCCAGAACCGGGTCCGCCGGTTCAAAGGACGCCACGCCCTCCGACCATCGAGGGCCAGCGCCCTCGCGAAGTGCTTCCCATCCGCAATGGGCAGACAGGCAGCTGGTGAAAAAAGCACATAGAGCGAGCAATACGGAAACCGTCGGCATTACATCCCCCACTGCCTGATGAACAACACACTTAAGGCCCGTCGCGGACGTCTACGCGGCGGGCCGGCCAGGTTGGTTGTGATGTTGACGCCACGGCGCCACCCCGGCATGCGCGTATGATAACATGCCGCTGACACGTGATCTCATCCTTAATTTGGTTGATACTAATATACCCCATGCCCATGAGCGGACGTGCGCCCTTCTTTCGCTCATCAGGCAGAGGCCAAACACTGTCCACAGGCAGTTGCCGCGCGTGGAATGATTCTGCTGCGTGTCGGCGTGCAGTAAACCTCGCGTCAATGAAATCGTGCAACGCTCGCGATGATGAGATGTCGGGATGGAGGAACATGATGGTGCTGTCGTCCCTGATAGAAAAATTTGCGCGCCGCAGGGCTCCTTCTGGCCTCGGAACGATGGACCGTTCCGGAGACGTCAAACATCTGCAAAAGGTGTTCGATCACTGCTCACGGGCGGCACGGATCGGCGTCTGGGAGTGCACGCTCGCCGACGAGAAGCTCTACTGGACCGACATGGTCTACGAAATTTTCGACCTGCCGCCGAACACGCCACTGGTGCGCGACGAGATCGTGGCGCTCTATTCGCCTGAAACGATGAGTGAGCTTCATCGGCTTCGGTCCGCCGCGATCGAGCAGCGCGGCGGCTTCTCGCTCGATGCCGAGATCGTGACGCATAAAGGCAACCGCCGCTGGGTGAGGATCACCGCCTCCGTCGAATGTGAAAACGGTGCGCCGGTGCGCATCTTCGGCCTCAAGCAAGACGTCACGGCTGAGATGATCATGATGCGCGAAATCCGCCGCAGAGCCGAATTCGACCATCTGACCGGACTGCACAACAGGTTCAAGTTCCATGAACGGCTTGACCAGTTGTGCGACGTGGGATCCGACACCGCCCTTCTGCTGGTGGATCTGGATGGCTTCAAGAACGTCAACGACACGCTCGGCCACAAGCAGGGTGATCTTTGCCTGATCGATGCAGCGGCTCGCCTCAGCAGTGCCGCGGAAGGCGCCGATCTCGTGGCCAGAATCGGGGGCGACGAGTTCGCAGTGATCTATAGCGGTAGTGCGGCGAAACACATCGAGCAGATCGCTGGCCGGATCGTCGGCGCTCTCAACTGGCAATTGGGCGAGGGGGCATCCATTGGCGCGTCGATCGGCGTCGCCCATAGGTTGCCGGGGATCAGTTCCGGCGTCCTCTACGAGGAAGCGGACAAGGCCATGTACGAGGCGAAGACGCAAGGGCGCAATCGTTTCGTCCTGTTCCGCCCACAATCGAACTCCCTGAGTGCCGCGTAACGCCGCAAATCTCCATGTGAAGCCGAATGCACAGCTGTGCAATTCTTTTCTGAAATAACTCCATTGTCATGAGTCTGTTACGCATGGAGGATAGCACGGCCTTCTACATCCGAGCCAATGGAGAAGGCTATGAACAGACGCGATTTCCTCGTCACCACCACTGCCGCAGCAGGTATGCTGATGCTTCCGCGCCTCGCATCGGCCGCGACAGCGACGATCGATCTCTACAGCGGATCGGACGCGAACATCATCGACTTCTGGAACAATACCGTCCGTCCGGCCTTCGAGAAGGTCCATCCGGATCTCGCGGTGAAGATCACCGATGCAGGCGACAATACCGGTTTGCGCGCGATTGCAGACCGCGCCCTGGCTGCGTTGAAGACGAACACAAATCCGCAGGCTGATATCTTCGAGCATTTCGATCCTCGCCTCCCGCCGGCAGGCGCGGAAGCCGGCCTGTGGGTCGAATTCTCGGCGCAGAACATTGAAGGATTCGACCACGTCAATCCGCTGGCGGTCGATAGCAAGTACTCGCTTCCCTATCGCGGATCGCAGGTGCTGCTGGCCTACGACAAGACCAAGCTGGATTCGAAGGATGCGCCCAAGAGCTGGGAACAGCTGACGGCCTGGATCAAGGCCAATCCGGGCCAGTTCATTTACAACCGTCCAGACAAGGGCGGTTCGGGTGGCAACTTCGTTCGTCGTGCCATTCACGAAGCCAATGGTCGCGACCCGAAGAAATTCACGATCGACAACTTCACGGCTGATTATGCCAATCAGGCACTGACGCCGGCCTGGGCGTTGCTGAATGATCTCGCGCCGTCGCTCTACGAAAAGGGCGCCTATACGGCTGGCAATACGCAGTCGATCCAGCTACTCGCGCAGGGCGTCGTGACGATGACACCAGTATGGTCCGACCAGGTCTTGCAGGCGATCTCGCAGGGCGTTCTTCCTGAGACCACGGGTCTTGTCCAGCTTGGCGACCTGGCACTCTGCGGCGGCTTCTCGCGCATGACGGTGTTCTCGAATGGCGCCAACAAGGATGCGGCGATGAAGCTCGCGGCCTTCCTGCTGACTAAGGAAATGCAGGAAGCAATCATCACGGAAATCGGCGGCTTCCCTGGAATCTCGTGGGATCACATCTCCGACGAGCTGCGCCAGAAGTATGCCGATGTCATCCCAGCCACGATCCCGACCTTCCCGGGCGGCGATTGGGAAACCACCATCAACGACGGTTGGTACCGCAACGTCGCACCGGGCATCAGCCGCACCTGATGCGCAGGGCAATAACACTTCCGCTGCCGGTGCGGCATTCCGCGCCGGCTAGCAACAAAGGTTGGGTAGGGCTTCCGTTGGTTGCCCTGCCTGTTCTGCTGCTGGCCTGGCTGATCATCTATCCAATCTTCTCGGCGGTGACGAGCACGGTATTTATCGCCCAGCCTGATGGCACCTCGGCGCTATCCTTCGCCTCCTATCACTTCTTCTTCAGTGACCAGTACAGCCGCACCAATCTCTGGATCACGCTCTGGACCACGTTGATCTGCGGCGTGCTGCTTCTGGCAACCGGGCTTCCAATCGCTCTCTACCTACGATTTTCTCGCGGCCCGCTGTCGGCTTATGTGCAGGGACTGGCGATCTTCCCGATGTTCGTGCCGTCGATCATCCTGTCCTATGCGCTGATCCGCACAATCGGGCCGAACGGTGCGGTGGACGTGCTGTTGAATGCCGTTGGCCTGCCGAAGCTGCCATCACCCTATTTGACGCCGTGGGGGCCGGTCATCGGCTTGGTCTGGGACAACCTGCCTCTGACCGTCCTGATGCTCACGGCCGGACTGGGAAGCATTCCTAAGAGCTCCATCGAAGCGGCGCGCGATGTCGGTGCCTCGCCGCTGCGCGTCTTCCTGTCTATCATTCTTCCGCGAATGGGAAATTCCCTGCTGGTGACGACGTCCTTCGCGATCCTTGGCATCTTCTCGTCATTCACCTTGCCCTACCTGCTCGGACCGGCCTCGCCGGAAATGATGGGCCATTCATGCAGCGCACCTTCTCCGACATGAACGATCCCACCAATGCCTTGACGCAGGCGGTCATCGCCTTCGGCTTCTGCCTCGTGTTCGGAATCTTCTATGTTCGCTCCATTGCTCGAAACAGGGGAGGCAAATGATGAAGCCTCTAAACGTGGCCGTTGCCGAGGCGGATTGGATCGGCGTCCTGCTGGCACTGCTGTTGACGCTTTTCATCGCCCTGCCGCTTGTCGTCGTCGGCACCTGGGCCTTCAGCGAGGTCTGGCGCTACCCCGCAGTGATCCCGCAGCAGTTCGGACTCCGCTACTGGTCGCTGACGCTGTCGCGGAAAGATGTCTGGGACGCGCTTTTCCTCAGTCTGCGCCTCGCGACCACAGTGACTGTTCTTTCGGCGATCATTTGTCTTCCGGCCGCCTACGCCTTCGCGCGCATGAAGTTTCCGGGCAGGAACGTCCTCTTTCTGTCGTTCCTTGCGTCCCACGCTTTCCCGAAGTTCGGTCTGCTCGTCGCTATCGCCGGCATCTTTCTGCAGATAGGGCTCATCAGCACGTTTTGGGGCGTGGTCCTCATTCAGTTGGTCGGTACGCTGATGCTGATGATCTGGATACCGGTCGCGGCGTTCCAGAACGTCGATCGGCGGATGGAAGAGGCGGCGCGCGACGCGGGCGCGTCCCCGTTGCGTGTCTTCTGGTCGATCACATTGCCGCAGGCGGCGCCGACGATCGTTGCCGCCGTGTTGCTGACATTTGTCGGCACCTTCTATGAAACGGAAGGGGCCTGGCTGATCGGAGCGCCTGAGATCCGCACTATGCCGGTTCTGATGGTCACGTTCATCAACAATCAGATCGTCGTTCAATACGGTGCAGTGCTCTCCGTCATGCTGTGGGTGCCGTCTTTCGTCGCACTCATGTTCGCTCGCAGAGTGGTCGGAACCGGAACCTTCGCGAAGGGGCTGGGAGCATGATGTTCATTACGGCGAATGACGCCAGGAAGGGCTCCACATGGCGCGCTTGACCATAAAGGGTATCTCGAAGAGTTTCGGTTCCTCTCATGCGGTTCGTGATGTCTCGCTCGATGTCGAGGATGGAGAACTGGTTTGCCTTCTCGGTCCTTCCGGCTCGGGCAAGTCGACACTGCTTCGCATGATCGGCGGCTTCGAAGCACCGACCGCCGGAAGTATCCTGATCGATGCCAAGGATGTGACGTCGTTGCCGCCGGAAAAGCGCCCGACGGGGATGGTGTTCCAGAGCCATGCTCTGTGGACCCACATGGATGTCTTCAACAACATAGCGTTCGGCCTGAAACTGCGCCGCCTTCCGAAAGCTGAGATCCGCGAACGCGTCGAGCAGGCTCTGGCGCTCGTTGGCCTCGCCGATTACGGCAAGCGCATGACGACGCAGCTTTCCGGTGGACAGCAGCAGCGTGTGGCGCTTGCCCGCTCGCTCGTGCTCGAACCGAAGATCCTCTTGCTCGACGAACCCTTCGCAAGCCTTGACCAGCACCTGCGCGAGCGGTTGCGTGAAGAGGTACGTGATATCCAGCAGCGGCTGGGCATCACGACGCTTTTCGTCACGCACGGGCAGGACGAGGCGCTGGCGTTGGCCGACCGGATCGTCGTCATGCGCGACGGCAGCACCGAGCAGATCGGGCCGCCGGACCGCATCTATCGAGAGCCGGAGACGGAATTCGTTGCCGGCTTCATCGGCTCGATGAACTTCATTCGCACGACCGTCAAAGCCGGATTGAGCGAGCATGCTGCCTTCGCGCTCCCGGTCCCCGTCGCGGATGGCGACGTCGTACTCGCCGTTCGCCCTGAGGCCCTGTCAATTGCTACGGCCAAGGGGGCAGGCGCCGGCGTCGTTCACCGGAGTATCGACTTCGGGACACACAAGGTCGTCGACGTCGATCTTGCCGACGCGACGCGGGTGAAAGTCATGACATCGAGCGACAGCAATTGGACGAAGAGTATGCAGGTGGATCTTACGGCCACTGCCTTCAGAGTTTTCCGCGACAATCGTCTGGTGCACGAGTTCGCCACGACGCAGTCGCGTCAGAATGATCGGGTGTTTGGACATGCTTGACGGGCGCGGGATTGCAATCGAACGGGCCGGGCATCGCACGTGGCTGAAATGGCATCGGGGACACCGCTTCGCCGGCGACATCTCGTTCACCGGCGAGCGCATCGTCGAGGGAATGGAACTCGGAGCCAGCGTCGAGATCGACCTGGTGCGCTTCGGCGGAGATGGTTTCGCGGTGCTGCATGACGAAACGCTCGATGCAGCGACAACGGGGACCGGTCCCGTTCGGGAGGCAACGGAGAGCTATCTGCGCGGTCTCCATCTGCGCGATCCATTCGGAGCGCAGAGTGCGCACAAGGTGATGATGCTCGAGGATCTCGCGCACCTTCTGGCAAAGATCGATCGCGATCCCAGGGCCGGTCTGCAGCTTGATCTCAAGGAGAATTCGAACACCATTCGAGACGCCGACATTGCCGCATTCGCAGCGGCTATCGCTCCAGTGGCGGAGTCAGTCATTCTTTCAGGCGGCGACTCCCTTGCGGTCGAGCGGCTCTCGAAAGCCGTGCCCGAGATGGCGATCGGTTACGACCCGTGCCACGACGGAGCGATCGAACGGCTCATGGAAACGCGTGATTTTGAAGGCTTCGTAGTGGGCGCGGTAGATGCGGCGCCGCGTGCGAGAATGATCTATCTCAATCGCCGCCTGGTTCTGTTCGCCGATCAGGCAGGATTTGATATGATCGCGGCCTTCCACGATACGGGCCGGGTCGTTGACGCCTACACGATCAACTCGGCCGTGCCGTCAACATTGCCAACGGTCAGACGGCTGCTTGAGCTGAAGGCCGACCAGATCACGACCGATGATCCGGTTGGTCTGGAGCGGCTTCTGACGGAAGATCAGGTCTGAAGGCCTTCAACGAGCCAAGGGTGGAGAGACCGGTTTCCGGCGAGGATATCGCCATTCTCGGTGACCGGGCCACCATTGAAGGCGGTGACCACGCCACCGGCCTCGCGCACGAGCAGGGCAGACGCTCCGTAGTCGTGCAACGATAGCCCATCCTCAAAGAAGCCGTCGAGACGGCCGCACGCGACATAGGCGATCGACAGCGCTGCCGAACCCAATCTCCGCACGCCTGCGGTGGTCGCCATGAGACGCTTCAGTGCGCTGAAATAGACGCTCTCAGGAACGGCCTTCAGCTGGCCGGGAACCGGCAAGCCCGCACCAACAAGAACGTCTTCGGTTCCCTTGGAGCCCACACACGCGATCCGCTGCCCATCGAGATAGGCGCCGCCACCAAGCTCGGCGCTGAACAGCTCGTCCAGCATCGCGTCGTAGACGACACCAGCCACGAGCTCATCGTTCTCGACGATCGAGATGGTCATGCCGAAATGGGGTATCCCCCAGGCGAAGTTCGTCGTGCCGTCGATCGGGTCGATATAGATCACCGGGGCGCCTTCCGCGGCGTTGCGGTTGCCGACCGCCTCTTCGCCCTTGATCGCATAAGTCGGAAAGGACTTGTTCAGTTCGTCCACGATGATCCGTTCGACGGCAACGTCGATCTCGGTCTGATAGTCCCGCGGTGCTTTGGCCAGCAGTTCGCCATCCATGCGACGACGGAGCGACGAGCGCGCCTTGATCCCGCCGATGAGGACGGCTTCCGCGAGCGCCGTAAGGCGTGGAGAGGCGTCTGGGGAGATGCGGGAGGACACTTTGGCGGCTTCGGAGGAATTTGGATTCGACATCATTCGAAAGCTCATGGCAGAGCCATATGAACCTTTGATGACGAGATTCTTGTGGTGCAGCGCCAGGTGACATTTCTCGAAATAATGTGAATGTTCAGATGCTTGAAGCTCACCCCATCCCAACCGGCCCAATCAATGGATCCGAGCACGTAGGGAGCGTAGAGGAAGTCACGGATCCCGATGATCCGGTTGTCTGTTCATTCAATGAAGATAAAATGGGCGGGATCTTCCATTGGACCTTCACTGTCGAGGACCGACATGGCAGACGATCCTTCGATCGCACCGGGCGAACCGCCATTTCGAAATTTCCGTATAACGCGTGAAGTAGGGTGTGATCTTCTCGCGTCCCTGCGAGCGAAGCCGATTGACCAACTCGAGCTTTACGTCTGCTTTTCAGCGACGAACGCGCGCATGCCGGACAGAGGCAGCATTCAGATTTCGCTGGGTTACCGGTCGCCCTTTGCCGAAAGGGCAAGAAGTCCGAGCGCCACGGTAAACAACAGGGTTGTTGCGAACCTGTCCGGATATTGAAGGAAATCCGGAATCGTATCCGGGTCGGGGCCGTCGAACGATACGTATTGACCGTATACGAGCACCAGCAACGCAATCGCTACTGAAAATCCCGCGACTCTGACAAGCTTGACCATACCGTACTCTCCGCAATTTTACGGGGACGTTCCCCGACGCGACTTCGGTAGAACGACCCTATCGTTAAACGGGTCAATTGGGTCGAAAGTGGGATTGGGGCTCTCGCGCGGTCAGCCGTTGACGACTGTCCGACGATAATGCGGGAGGATGTGATCCCGTGTCAGGGGAGCAACCTGAACAGTCGGATCGCCATTGACGGAAATCCATCGGATTTCGGCAATCTCGGCCGTGGGGCGTGCAATCTGATCGCCGATGTCGACTTCGAAAACATCAGCCACGACGAGATGGCCGGGTTCGTTTGCCGCCTCTGCCTGAAAATGACCGAGGAACCGCATCCTTGAGCTGGATATTTCCAGACCTAGCTCCTCATGCAGTTCGCGGACGAGAGCCTGCTCGGCTGTCTCATCAGGTTCCAGCTTGCCTCCGGGCTGCATGAAGGCCGACGTTCCCTTCTTGCGGACCAGCAATGTTTCGTTGTCGTGCCGCGTGAGAAGAGCCGCGGCGATCTGGATTCGTCGTTCCATCGTAGTTTCGAACCGGTGGGCTGCAGGTTCTGTGAGCTATATCGACAGCCTGCCGATGCCGCAACAAGGAAGCGCTGCGCGCAGGTGGGGTCAGGCCACCTGCCGGACATTGAGCGGCGGGACCATGTCAGGCTACGGCCTTGAACGACTGCCCACTGTTGACCGCCTTTCCGTCTACGGGTGGAAGGTAGATGCTGGTCTTGCCGAACCCGCGGTATTGAGCACCCCTTGCGGCCGCGTCACTGCCCGGTTCGCGAACCCACTTGCGGCGGTTCAGCTTGAACCGCTTGACCAGTTGCTCGAGTTCGTTCGCACCCAGGGAAAGCGCCTCGGCAATCGCACTCATGTTGATCACCATGCCAGCGTTTTCCTGGGTCATCGTGTCGAGGGCGCTCATCGCGATGTTGATTTCACCAAGACTTGCCGATTGCTCGGACGATCCGCTCGAAATCGCGTCAATGTTGATGTCGATCGATTGGACGTATTCCTCGATGCTCTTGAGTGCATCGCCGGTCTCGCCCACGAGGCGCACGCCTTCCTTTACTTCCGCCGAGGAATTGCCAATCAGGTTGGAGATGTCCTTGGCCGCATCGGCAGACCGTTGAGCGAGCGCGCGGACTTCCTGCGCGACCACCGCAAATCCCTTGCCGGCGTTTCCGGCGCGGGCGGCCTCGATCCCGGCGTTGAGGGCGAGAAGATTCGTCTGAAATGCAATCTCATCAATCATGCCGACAATGTTCGAGATCTCGTTCGAAGCCGCGTTGATGCGATCCATGGCGCTGACCGTCAATGTAACCACCTGGACAGACCGCGACACGGCCGAGCGAGCCTCGGATACGAGTTTTCGGGCATCCGCCGTGCGCGTCGACGCCTCCCGAACTGTCTGTGTTATCTGCTCGAGCGTGCCGGTTGTTTCCTTCAGCGCCACAGCCTGCTGCGCCGAGCGGTCGGCAATGCCGCTGGTACTCTCCCGCATATCGCCGCTCTTTGAAGAGAGCATGCTGGTCTGGCCGAGAACCTGTTCGAGCGTTTCCTGAAATTTGGCCAGGGACTGATTGAAATCGTGACGCAAATGATCGAATTCCGGCACGAAGGGATCGTCGATCGTTACCCTGATGTTGCAGTCTGCCAACCGCTCCAGCCCGGAGCCAATCTCCTGCAAAGCGCGTACGCGGCCCGTTACATCCGTGGCGAACTTCACGACCTTGATGACGTTGCCATCATCGTCAAGGATGGGATTGTACGTCGCCTGGATATAGACGGCGTTTCCGTCCTTGGCCAACCGCTTGAACTCGTCACTGAAAAACTCCCCGGCGGCCAGCCGCGACCAGAACTGAGCGTATTCGGGAGATGAGACGTATCGCGCCTCGCAGAACATGCGGTGGTGCTGCCCGACGATTTCCTCAAGCGAATACCCAAGGCTGCCGAGAAAGTTTTCATTCGCCGTCATGATCCTGCCATCCGGCGTAAACTCGATAATTGCCTGAGCCCGCGACAATGCCGCGAGCTTGCCGCTGCTATCGATGTCCTGCAGTTTGCTGGCGGTGATATCGGTGGCGATCTTGACGACCTTGATGACTTTACCACGGCGAATGACCGGATTATAGGACGCCTCGATCCAGATCTCCTTGCCATTCTTGCCGATGCGCTTGTACTGCCGCTGATCGAACTGTCCTTCGGAGAGTCGTTTCCAGAAGGCGCTGTATTCGGAAGATTCGGCCTCGGCCGAGTGGACGAATATGCGGTGGTGCTTTCCGACGATCTCGTCTCTTTGATATCCGACGGCGCTGCAGAAGTTCTCGTTCGCATCGAGGATCGTTCCATCCGGCTTGAACGAGATGATGGCCTGCGAGCGATTTAGAGCCTCGAGGATTTCGGACGCGTTGCCGCCAAAAATAGATCTCAGTTGCAAACCATGGCTCCGATCAACAATAATTAGAATTTTCGGAATAATGGACGAAATACATTAAGTTGCTCTTACGGATGCGGCTGCATCGGTCGCTATACTTTGAAATTTGCGCTCAGAGCTACGCTTTCAACCGGTAGGCATTGAGACTGCCGCGACTGCATTTCGTGCTGGACGTCCTCTCCTAACGCCGGCTGAGCGCATCCCCGATCTTTGCTGTTCGGATTCAGGTTGCAGTCAGCCTTCTTCTTCAGAAGGGCTACTCGCGTCGGCGGTGAGGTTGGACGAAAGCTCCAGCCATGCCCGGCGACCCTCCATCAGCTGCTCGGCACGGTGGAGACGGAAACATCCATCTAACGGTGAAAGCGCGGCGCACCGCCAGGCGCAAGCAATCACTCCTGACGCAACCGCCATTCCGTCACGGCGCGGAAGATAGGGGCATCATTCGGTGAACGTTCTTCTTGTTGAAGACAACGTCGACATTGGCGACGCGATAGCGGCTCACGTGATCGCCGACGGGAACCGTGTCGACTGGTGCATGAATCTACGGGATGCTTTCCGAAAATTGCTGTCAAAGAAGTATGACCTCATCCTTCTGGACCTGCGTCTTCCCGATGGCAATGGCCTCACGCTTCTTGAGGACATCCGCGGCGGGAACGACGATGTTCCGGTGATCATCATGACGGCGCAAGACCAGCAGAGCGATCGGCTGGAGGGAATGGTGCGAGGAACGAACGACTTTCTCGTCAAACCCTTCGATCTCGCTGAATTGTCGAACCGGATGAGACTCATCAAGAACTGCACGCGATAGTTTGAAGAGCTCTGCGAGCCAACCGGTTGGATCGGCTTGCGCGCGTGTCGCCCGTCTGCCGTTTTGCGATCACTCTAAAGGTGACGCTTTCAGGTTGACGTCAGATTTATATGACCAAATCGCGCCGCGCCGGGGTGCTTCGGGGAAGAAAGCGCTCCAATTCAAATTGCTGTCTATTTGGAGCGGATATGACCGATCAGTCTACCCGTCTGGTTCTGCACACGCATGCGCGCGATCAAGTATTTGCCGACGAGCGCGAGTCGATTGCGGATTTCTCATTCAATTCTACCGTTGCCAACGTCTTTGACGACATGGTCAGCCGATCGGTGCCGTTCTACGGCGAGATGCAGCGTATGGTCTGCGAGCTGGCCCGGGATTTCGCGCAGCCTCATTCAAACCTTTACGATATCGGCTGCTCGACCGCCACGACGTTGCTCGCACTCGATCATGTGGTCGACAGCCATGTCGACTTTGTCGGCGTCGACAATGCGCCGGAAATGCTGAAAAAAGCCGCCGAGAAGATCGAGGCATCCGGAACCAACCGGTCGATCGATCTGGTAACGGGCGACCTCCACAGCGGTTTCGTCGTCGAAGACGCCAGCGTCGTGACCCTCCTTCTCACCCTGCAATTCGTTCGCCCGCTCTTTCGCGAGCGGGTGATGAAAACAATCTATCAGGGCCTGAATGAAAACGGCTGTCTGTTGCTCGTGGAAAAGCTGACGAGCGAGGATACGACCTTCAATCGCCTGTTTATCGACCACTACTACGACTTCAAGCGTCGCAACGGGTATTCATCCATCGAAATCTCGAAGAAGCGCGAAGCCTTGGAGAATGTCCTCATTCCGTATCGGTTGGAAGAGAACATCCAGCTGCTTCGCGAAACGGGCTTCAAGAGCACCGAAGTGTTTTTCCGCTGGTACAATTTCTGCGGCATTGTCGCGATCAAGTGAGACGACCCCATGAAGAACCTTATGCTGAAGATCGGGACCTTCTTCTTCAAATACCGGAACCAGGCGTTCCCGCTGATCATTGTCGCGCTGTTCGCCTTGTTTGCGCCAACCACAGCAATATTCGGCAGCAGCGCGGCGGAGCAATGGAAGGATGTTGTGGCCATCCTCGTCGTGCTCTCGGGGCTGCTGTTGCGCGCAACGGTGATCGGTTACGCCTACATCCAGCGCGGTGGGCGCAATAAACGTGTCTATGCCGCCAATCTGGTCACCGAAGGCATGTTCGGTGTCTGCCGCAATCCTCTCTATGTGGGGAATATGCTTATCTACGCCGGCCTCTTCCTGTTCCATGGAAACCCGGTGGTGGTCATCCTTGGATGCCTTCTGTTCGGGTTCATCTATCAGTGCATTATCCTCGCGGAAGAAGAGTTTCTTTCGGCCAAATTCGGTGACGCTTACAGCGCCTATTGTCGGGATGTGCCGAGATGGGCCCTGAAGCTCAGCGCATTTTCCGCCTCGACAGAGGGTATGGTCTTCAATCTGAAGCGTGTGGTGGCCAAGGATTACTCAACGATGTCCTCGACGCTGATCGCGCTGCTGGCGACGGAGTTCTATCGCGTGGCTGCCGATTCCATAACCGAACAGGAGGTATCCTACGCAATCCTTCTGGCGGTGCTCTTCGTCGGCGTCGTCGCTCTCACCGGTCTGGTGAGCTCGCTCAAGAAACGCGGCATCTTCGATGAACTGACCGCTGCGCACTGAAATCCTGTCGGTTTCATGGCTTGCACGGTATGCATTCGATCTTGGCTTATGCCATCGCGACGATCACGTGTGCCTGGATCTTGGCGCTAACTTCGCCCGTCCCGTGCCGCTCCGCCAGTGCCGACGTTGCGTGATCGGTTGCGGCGTCAAGTTTGCCGGAATCTCTGGCCTCGATCTCGCTGCGCAGTGGCGTTCCCTGGCAATAGGCAACGGCAACGGTGTGCGGCGAGGGGGCGCGGCTCTCTTCGGCGAGCGTATCGATCTCCACACGCGAGAAACCCGCATCCGCCAAATCACCGCGGATGATATCCTTGTCGTGGTAACCGTGTGGCGTGCGCGCGAGAAAGCGAGGCGGATCGTCGGGGAAAATCCCTGCGAGAGCGGTCGTTATCTCATCCGCAAACACATTCTCCTCGATCCGATCCCAGACGCTGAACAGAAGGCGCCCGCCTGGTTTCAGGACGCGCTTCACCTCTCGATAGGCAGCTGGGCGGTTCGGAAAGAACATCGCCCCGAACTGGCAGCAAACGAGATCGAAGGACGCATCCTCGAAAGGAAGGGCAAGAGCATCCGCCTGTCGCCATTGGACGCGGCTATCCGACGGCTGTTGTGAACGCGCGTAGTCGAGCATTGCCTGATTAAGGTCGGTGGCGACGTAGCGTGTATCTGGGGCAAGTCTACTGGCCATCGCGCGCGCGACGACGCCGGTGCCCGCAGCGGTTTCCAGGACTGAGCTTGGCGAGAACGAGGCTGCTCGTCGCGCAAGATCGACGGCATAGGGTTCAAAAATCATCGGAACCATATGTCGGTCGTAACTCTCCGGGATAGAACCGGCGAACTCCTTGTCAGCCTCCAACATTGGCGATCGCCCTCCGTCGGTCGTGATGGATGGCGAGACTAGCATAAGATCCAGCGTCTTGCGCGTCTTTATGGGAGCCCGGCGTGGCGCTTGACCAGATCCGTTCACAACTCCGAGAGCGGCCCATTGAAGCATGACCGGGTTGCGCTAGCTCACCGGGGTCTACGAGGAGAAAGTCGCATGCCACATGACGATCTGGAATTTCGGCTGCTGTCGGAGGCTGTGCAGCAGTGGTATCGATACTACGAGGTTACTCCGGACGAGCAATGCTCAAGCACGCTTTGCAATGCTGCGATCGACCTGTTCAATAGGGGCTATCGCACTGCTGACGACGTGGCCACCATGCTCATCGGAACCTACGTCGGACGCTGGGCCACACGGGTGAACATGCCAATCTCGTCGACAATCCATTAGGCCGATCTCGTCGGCCCGCCCAATTGCATTTCATCGTTACGCGGATCTTTCCGTTTCACCGCGCCGCCTGTTGTAGAGAGGCTGGAACACGTCCCGTTGGTCGCCGATCAAGGGAATGCGCGCAGGGCTTGCGTCGTACCGATCTCCTGACGCTAGGAGGCGCACCGCTCGTCCTTGGCTGTGCCTGAAGGCGAGGTGAAGCCCCTGGCTATATCCGCAAGCGTCACGCCCGCAAATCGCTTCAGCAGCAATTGCTCGGCATCGGCGAACACGTCCTTGAGGGTGGCGTTGACCGCCTTCTCGATCGGGCAACCCGGCATGTCATAAGCTGGGCCGAGAGCGAAGATCGAGGGCTCCCCAACCGCACGGTGAATGTCGAGAAGTGTTAGCTCGTCGAGGGGGCGTGCGAGGGTCCAGCCGCCGCCGTGCCCCTTTTCAGAGCGCACATAGCCGTTTTCGCGCAGTCCCGCCATCGTCCGCCGTATCACGACCGGGTTGGCATCAAGCATGCGAGCAATCATGTCCGAGGTCATTGCCCCATCATGCTGGCCCATATGGATCAGGACGTGCAACATGCGCGAAAGTCTACTGTCCTGTCTCATGCGTCCCGATCCCGTCATCAATGCCTGTTTCTCGCGGCATCCTAGCACGAACCCACATTTGTAACAACGAAAGTGTCGTGACCATTGACTCCGCAATGTCATGATACTTATGTTGTGGCGAGAAAAGGAGAGTGCGATGACCGACATCGTTCACGACGTGATTATCATCGGCGGAAGCTATTCCGGCTTATCCGCCGCCCTGCAGCTTGGACGCGCCCGCCGGGATGTGCTCATCATCGATGAGGGCCAGCGGCGCAATCGGTTCGCGAGCCATTCGCACGGCTTTCTGACCCAGGACGGCGTCGATCCGGCTGTTATCGCCGACAATGCGCGCGCGCAGGTGATGAAGTATCCGACCATCCAGTTTCTTTCCGGTCGCGCGGACAGCGCTGTTCGACTGAAAGCGGATCACTCATCCGGAGCCGCGTTCGAAATTGTTGCAAGCGGTCAGAGCCACTTTGCCCGCCGACTTCTGCTTGCGACCGGGGTCCGTGACATCCTTCCGGACATCAGCGGATTGCCGGAGCGTTGGGGCAAGTCCGTATTTCATTGCCCTTATTGCCACGGCTACGAACTTGAGCGCGGCGAGATCGGAGTCATCGCCGCATCGGCCTTGTCCATGCATCACGCGCTGATGCTGCCCGATTGGGGCCCGACCACATTCCTTGTCAACGGCGCTTTCGAACCGGATGCCGAGCAACGTGACGCCCTTGCCGCACGCGGCGTGAAAGTTGAGTCCATGCCGATCCGGGAGATCTTCGGACACGCCGATATCCGGCTGACGGACAGCCGCGAACTGTCGTTCACCGGGCTGTTCGCGCTGGCGCGGTTCGAGCTGACGAGCCCGATTGCCGAGACGATGGGGCTGGACCTCGAGGAGGGGCCGCTTGGATCGGTCATCAAGACCGACCCGATGAAGGAGACCAGCATGGCTGGCGTCTTTGCCTGCGGCGATGCCGCACGTCCGATGGCGTCCGTGGCGCTCGCTGTCGGCGACGGCAATCTGGCTGGCGCCGGTTTGCATCGATCGCTGATGTTCGGCTCTATTTGACGACGAGCGGCGCCGTCAAACTCTGTTGACGGTCACTTTGGTGCAGTGGCGGCGCTGGCTTGCTGTGCTCGGATTGCCTGGGCTGCCGCGGCGCCGCCGCCCTTATCGTCACCTCCAACCTGCACGGTCGGTTGGGCGAACGAGATGCCGTTTGCTAGGAACACTTCGCGGATCTTGGCGTAGGCTTTGCGGCGGATATAGGTCTGCATCCCCGGCACGGTAGTCATGGCGAAGCTCAAGACGATCCCATAGTCGGCGAACTGCTCCACGCCCTTCATCTTCAATGGCTCGATGAAGAGCTTGCCGAGTTCCTCGTCCTCTTTCAGCTCGGCGCCGACCTTCTTTGTGAGTTTGCGCGCTTTCTCGATGTCGGTCTCGAAGCCGACAGTAATTCTGAACTTGTCGATGACCCAGTCGCGGCTCATGTTCTCGACCGCGCCGAGCTCTCCGAACGGCACGGTAAACACCGGGCCGCGGTGATGGCGAAGGCGGACCGATCGCAGGCTGAAGCCTTCGACTGTTCCCTTGTAATCTTTCGCCTGGATGTACTCGCCAACGCGGAAAGCATCATCGAGCATGTAGAAGACGCCGCTGATCACGTCCTTGACGAGCGTTTGCGACCCGAAGCCGATCGCGACGCCAAAGATGCCGGCTCCGGCGATAAGCGGTCCGATCTGCACCCCGAGCTGCGACAGCACCACCAATCCCGCTAGCACGGCGACGACGACGGCCAAGGCATTGCGGAAGATCGGAAGAAGCGTACGGAAACGCGCCCGCCGCGCAGCATCGGCGGGATTGAGCGATGTCGTGTCGGTCGTCACCAGCAGCGAGCGATCAATCCAGCCTCTGGCGAGCTGCCAGAGGAAATCCGCGCAAACGAGGATGAGGACACTTTTCAGGCCGCCATAGAACAAGGAAACGAGGACGGGATCCCGTTGGCCAAGCGAGTCCGGGTTGAGGTGCCAGACGAGCGCCAGCCATCCGACCGCAAGGGCGATGATCGCGGCGCGTGCCCCTCGGATGATCAGCACGCCGCGGAAACTGGCGGGATCGCTGGTGAAGGATGCCGCCAGGCGGCCGACCCCATTGAGGATTGCCGGCAGAGCGAGCGCGTAGATGCCAATCCAGAAGAGGCCCCTCATATTGAGGCACCAGACCAGCCAGAGCACGACCAAGAAAGCCATTATGCCGAGCTTCCAGGGTCGCGACCGGCTTGATGTCGCCCATACCATCTCAATTGCCAGACATAGCCCGACGATCGAGAAGCAGTAGCTGATTGCATCCGTGACAAGCGGCGGGACGCCGAGCGGCTCTCCGATGGCGGCGGTGGCAACCGCGAGGCTAACGACCCCGATGAACAGCATCAGCCGGTTGCGCAAAGGGGGGCTGATATCGGCTGCGTAGAGAAATGCCGCCGCGAGGCGGAAGAGGATGAAGGCTGAGAGATAGGCGAGCAGCACGACGCGGGCGAGGGGTGGCCAGTCCACCGCAAAGAATACGATCGCCATCGCGCCCGCAAAGATTCCGACCGGTGCCAACCGACCTATCAACGTCTCTCGCCGTATGGAGACCTTGCGATAGAGAAACTCGGCGACCAGACCAAGGGCAACCAGCCCGCCGAATATCATGAATATGGGCGCATAGCCCCTGCTGGTGGCATCGTTGCGCGCTCTGGAGGCGGCTGCGGCGAATTCTCCCGGGATTTCGGGGATTGCCGCTCTGATCTGGTCGACACGCGCGCGGGCCGCCGATTCCCATTTCGCCAAGGAGCCAGTCGACGATGGGGTAACGGCGGGCGTTCCAGCCTCTTTGCGGCTGTTCAGCCAAGCCTGCACGTCCTTGTCCTGCAGCAGGCGCACGAGTTCGTCAATCTTCTCCTGCGAAGCCGGAGCCGGTGCCTGCGCGAAGGCGCAGAATGAAAACAGTAGCCCCACGAGGAAAGACAGAGACCATTTCATGCCGAGTATCCTATTGCGTCAGCGTCTGTGGCTTCAGGTCGCCGCCCAGCGTGTCGTCTGGCTGCTGGGGCTTCTTTTTCCGGATGAGCGGCTGCTCGATGATCGTGGCGGGTGCTGCCACCGCTGCTCCGGCAACCGTGCCGATATTCGTGACAGTGCCGCCGACGACCGCCGTAATGCCTTCACTAAGCGAGACCTTTGAATCGGTGAGCGTCTGTCCGGTCATGAGGCGCTGACCGATGAGCTGGACGATTTCAGGGCTCTCGGCGAACTTGCCGTGATTGAGGCCGTCTTCCGTTTTCACCTTCGTCAAATCGATTGCCGTGATGCCGGCTTTCTCCAGCTTCGAGCGATACGGTTCCTCCGCAGGATTGATTGCGCCCAAGCGCGAGACGCGTCCGGTGATGAAGCTGGAGACCGCAAGCGCCTTGTCGTCCTGGGAGACGAAAATCGTGAACTTCGGTCGCGGCTCGCCCATTTCCACGTACTGTTTCGCAAAGACCTGAATGTCGATGTCGGGCGAGGCAAGGATCACGTTGTGGATCTTCGAGTTCACGTGTCCATCGCGTATGCCCATCTGGCGCAACGACTCCATTGCGAGCCACGTTCCCATGGAATGGGCCATGATGGTGATATCTTTGACATTGGGGTCAGCGGCCAGCGTGCGTAGAGCCTGCTCCAGTCCTGTGCGGGAGTAGTTGGTGCTCTCCTTGTCATACTGGTAGGCCGTGATTTCGGCTCGCGACGGCCACGTAAACAGCACCGGCGTCGCCTGCATCTTGCTGTCCTGCACGATTTGCGCCAGCCGGAAAACGGAATCTTCGTAGGTATTGTTGAAGCCGTGAACGAAGACCAGCGCATGCCCGCCATTCACGTGTTGCCCAAACCACTGGCGTCCCTGGGCGATCGTGTCGATCTGTTGGACATTGGTGACGGCAAAATCCTTTGCGGGGTCCGGCGGCAACTGCTGCGGCCACTGGACGGTGCCGGACTCGCGCTTCGGCGGGAGAGACACGGTGATCTGCGTCAGGTGTGGCTTTGCGCTTCGTTCGCCATTGAACAGGGTTGCCGGATCTCCGGAGGGTTCGCGCGTGGTGGCAACCAGCATTTCGACCTTGGATGTCGGTGGTGTGTTCGCGGTGAGCTTGACCGGCATCATAACGCCGTCCGGATGTCCGCAGCCTGTCAGAACAAGGAGAAGAAAAAGGGTACCACTACGTCTTAACATACACGCATTCCAGCTATCGCCCGGGAGGAGGGCTCTCAAGACTGGAGGCTAGCAGCAGGTGCGTGGCGAGGCCTGTAGCATCACGTAGATTCTGTACCCGTTGACGCTTCTGTGGTGCGGAATTGTCACGCGTTCTCTGGGTAGAAAGAAGGACGGGATTCCACGGCTGATTGCCCCCCGATGTCGTGAGCGACGCGAGGCCGGAGAAGGCGCCTCAAATAGCTATCTCGATCAGAAAGCTCACATGGAACTCGAGGCCAAGACGGCCCATGGCATTGCATTTGCGTCGAGACGCCCAAATTCTTTCAGGCTATGAAGGCTCATCGCCGATCCAACCGAAACCGAGGTTCGTTTCATGCCGCTGAAAGTTCTTTTCATTGGAGGTACCGGCCAGATCTCCTATCCATGCGTGGAACGCGCTGTGATGCAAGGCCACGATGTGAGCGTGTACAACCGTGGCCTGACAGGAAATCCGCTCCCGGCAAGGGTCACGTCTATTGCAGGCGAACTCGGATCCGCGGCTTACACCGAGCTCGCGAAGGCGCGCTACGACGTCATCTGCCAGTTCATCGCTTTCACGCCGGACCAGATCGCGCGCGACATCGAATTGTTCTCGGGCAATTGCGGCCAGTACATCTTCATTTCTTCGGCTTCGGTCTACCAGAAACCACCTCGACACTACGTGATCACCGAAGAGACGCCGGCGATCAATCCGTACTGGCCCTACAGCCAGGCGAAAATCGCCTGCGAGGAGTTGCTGACGAATTCCGGCAATCTTGCGTGGACGATCGTGCGTCCGAGCCACACGGTTAGAACCCGCCTGCCCATCATGTTGGGAGACGGTGACGTCGTCGCGCGACGCATGCTGGACGGCGAGCCGACGATTGTCGCAGGTGATGGCCATACGCCCTGGACGCTCACGCGTTCGATCGATTTCGCCTGGCCGTTCGTCGGACTTTTCGGCAAGGATGCAGCGCTGCGCGAAGTGTTTCACATCACCTCTGATCGCGCGCACTTATGGGACGATATTCAACGGACGATCGCGAGATTGCTCGGTGTTGAAGCCAAGATCGTCCATGTGCCGACGGATACGCTTATCAAGTATAATCCGGATTGGGTCGGGCCGCTTTTGGGCGACAAGGCCTGGACAGCGATCTTCGACAACTCCAAGGTCAAGCACGTTGCGGGTGACTTCTCCTGCGCGGAAAACCTCGATGAAATCCTGGCCGAACCAATCCAGCACCTCAAGCAACGCTTCTCCAAGAGTCGACCACCAAGAGGTGAACTGGATGCATTGATCGACAGAATCTGCGCCGCGCAAGGCGCGCTGGGCTGAAACCCAGTCGGTCACTGTTTCGGCGGCACCGATTTCTTGCGGGTCGCGGGTTTCCGGGGTGTCAGCGGCAAGCCGGCGTCGCAATTCCGTGCAATCAGGGTTTCGGTGATCGACGCGTCTGCATAGGTCTCCTGCATCCGAATGTAGATTGCCGACAAGCTTGGGTCGAGGGAGAGCGCCTGGCGAACCAGAAGCTCGGCCCTTTCGATGTTGCCGCACGCCATGTTTGCCGCAACCTGATAGAGCGAGGTCCGCCGGGTCTGGAATGGCAGCGTCAGGGCAGCGCGCACCATCTCCTCGAAGCGTTCCAGCGCGTAGAGCGCCGCAACGCGCTCTTCAGTAATCCAGACCGGTAGAAAAGGATCGAGCGTCTCGGCGCGATCAAGCATATCAAGCGCGCGTTCCGGCTCCCCGGCATAAACATAGAAAGCGGCGCTGCGACCGAGGATATAGGCATCGTTGGGTGCAAGTTCGTGGGCGCGGATGTGGTGGTAACGCGCCGAAGCGAAGTCGCCCGATTTCATCTTGATCGCGCCCATGATGCGATGCGCTTCGGGGTCTGTTGGATCAAGCGCCAGCGCATGCGCGACCTGCAGCTCAGCCCGAGAGAGGTCGAAGCTCGGCAAATTGCTCCACGAGCAGACATGCATCGCAAAGGGCCGGCCGAAACCCGGATCGGCGGCCATCGACCGCTCGAACCATGATATCGCTTCGTGGATATGGTTGTCAGACACGCCGGTCAGGCGGTGGTGGTCGAGCCCGCGTAGATAATACTCATAGGCCGTCATATTCTCCGGACGCTTCAGCCGAGCCGCTGCCAGTTCCGATTGCTCAACGCGTCCAGAAACGGTCGCGGCGACGCGCGCGATGATTTCGTCCATGACATCAAGCAATTCATGAAACGGACGCCTGATACGGTCGGACCAGATGACGAGACCTTCTCCGGTCTCCAGAAGCGAGATATTGATCCGCAGATCGTCTCCCGCTTGCCGGATCGAGCCACTGATGACGTAGCCAACGCCGAGGATGCGTCCGATCTCGACAGGGTCTCTCGTCGCTAGCGCGCTGGCTGCCGTCCGGGAGCTGACGAACACGCCCTTCAGTCGGCTGAGCTCGAGCGTCAAGTCGTCTGTGATGCCCTCGGCCAGAAAGTGCTGGTCTGCAATGGCGCCCGGAGCGACATCAAACCGGGCGACAGCTATTGAGTTCGTGCGTGGCGATTGTGCAGTGCTCGGTGCGGATCGGGTCGGTGCGAACTGATAGAGGTGGCGGTCGACAAGATCGGTGACGCGATATATTCGGATCGGCTCGAAGATCCCCTTCAACTGGCGCTCGCCGATGTCTTCGAAACCGCAGGGCGAGACGCGCCGAACCTGATCGTAAAGCAGTCCCGAAACCTCGATCGCGCCAGGCGGCGCGGATGCCTCGATGCGCGCGGCGATATTCACGCCGTCGCCGCGAAGGTCCGAACCCACGACAACGACATCGGCGACATGAAGGCCGAACCGCATGTCGCCGCCGCTCGATCCGGGAAGGGCTGCGATCTCGGCGCGCGCCTCGATCGCGGATCGGAGCGCGTTGACCGGGCTGCCGAACTCGGCAAGCAGGGCGTCTCCCGCCGTGCCGAAGACGCGGCCGTCGTGACGCTGGACGACCATGCGAACCGTATCGAGCGCGGCGCCGATGCGGGCAATCGCGTCTTCCTCGTCCAATTCCATAGCGGGGGTCGAACCGACGAAATCCCCAACCATGATCGTGGCCAGCTTGCGCTGCATGCTCGCTACCCCACAACAGAAGCACATGAGGATGCTAGTTTAGCATATTAGCGATCGCTTGGTGTTTGTGATTGGAAAGACGCTTGCGCGAAGCAAAGGGGAGCCGGCTGCCGCGTCATATTATTCGGAAAGCACCAGCCGGCTCGAGGTGGCAGCGGAGAGATGTTCGGCGATGGCGCGTCGAATCTCCGTGATCGTATCGAACACGCGGTTGTCGAGGTCGATAACATGGAAACGGACGGCGATGAATCTCAGGCGGTTGTCCACGGGAACCGCGATCCCGACTTCCTGACCATTAAAGACGACAGCTTGCTTGCACATAACAATCCTCCGCCCACGCAAGACCGGGCGCACCATTAGCAAAACGAATGAAAGATTTGCGACGTCGCTAGATGGTCGCGCGCCGAGATCGCACTAAGGCGAGACGAAGTCTTCGCGCCACCCACGAGGAATGGCGATGTCGAATATAGCCGGTCATCACTCCTCCCGATTGATTGCGCCAGGCGAATGCTGGCGACTTGTATGTGAGTAAGATCGTTATCTAAAAAGGTAGTCCAGAAAGCATACCCAAGCAACTGATTTCGGCTACGTTTTAGCGATTTAAATTATATGACAATTACCGCAGTAGCGAAGAGAAAGCTGACGTACGTCCCTCCGTGCGGCGCGTGGAACGGTTCTTGCAAAGTTAGCGATGTGTTAGCTGCGTGAGGTGCGCTTGTAGTGAATTGGCACAGAAATGGTGAATTCGCCCCCTTATTGCTCGTTATGGGTGGACGAGAAAAATACAGACACATCGGGTCGCTTCGTGATGTCGCAGAAACGCTAATCATCTCGTGGCCCTCGGATGACGGTGAGGAATACATGACGGCTATCAAGGCCTGCCTTGAAGCGATCCATGGAAGGGTGGCAGCACACGAGGCCCGCGCCGCGCTTATCCGCGCTGCGGAAGAAGCCGGTATTCCTGTTATCACCGTCGTTCACTGAGAACGGGTATTTAGGGAGTGCGGCGCTGAATTATGCCGCGTGGCAGTGGATCAACGTGGCAAAGCCGTTGCGCGACGTTTCATATCCCTGACCCGTCGAGCTCTTCGACATCCTCGCCCTCCCACGGGGTGGGCATCGAACTACGGCTGAGATTGGCCGAGGGCATCGGCATCCAGCACTTCAGTTCGGGTTCGGCGTATTCGATGATCCGGCCGGGTGAAGAGTCGGACGCCCGCCAACCCTCGGCACCGAACCGATCGCTATGCGACCAGTAGGCAAGGTCAACTTCGGCCGCGCCCTGCTCGGAGGGATGGATCGTGACGAGTATCCGACTGCCGTCTTTCGGCGCGCTCGCCATGTGGCGCCAACGGTCTTGTTCGATCATCCTTTTTCCTCCTGCCTCGCTTCAGGCTGCAAGTGTCGCCTCGCGATACAAGACGGTCAACCCAAACTTTGTAGCGCTGACATCGATTGATTGTCTGGTCGGCCCGAGGCTTCTTCGGCAAGGGTCGCGGTCACAATGTCAGCTATCTCTAGTCGACCCGGTTCTGCACTGATCGGTAGTCGTTCAACGTTGTCGCTGACTCCTGCTGGTGTGATCGGTTGTCGGGGACGGTCCGTGCGATGAGGACGGCGAGAACACAAAGCGCCAGCCGCCAGGCGAAGGCGCGGAGGAGAGCTTCTGAAGCATCCATGGTTTATCCCTGCATTGGAAAACGATGCGCCAAGGATCGTGAACAGGCGACTTTGCACAATGCGCAAGATACAAGGGGACCCTACGGAAAATCCGAAGACCTCTGGACGTGGTGAGTTATGCGCTTTGACTTGACCGATCTCCGCCTGTTTCTTCAAGTCGTCGAGGCGGAGAGCATCACACAGGGAGCAGAGCGGGCAGGGATGGCCTTGCCATCAGCGAGTGCCCGTATTCGGGGTATGGAGGAAATGAGTAGGGTCTCGCTACTTGACCGAGGCGCGCGCGGGGTTCGCCCGACCGCCGCCGGCGAAGCGCTTGCTCATCACGCGCGCATCGTTCTCGGGCAGATGGAACAGATGCGGGGCGACCTCCAACTTTATGCGCGCGGCCTGCGAGGCAAGATCCGGATTTTGTCGGGCAGAGCCGCAATGGCTCATCTTCCTGATACGCTACGCCGATACCTGCTGGCGCATCCGACAATCGACATCGACCTTGAGGAGCGGCAAAGCCCCGATGTCGTCGCAGCGGTGGCCGGAGGCCATGCCGACCTCGGCATCGCCGCCGACACGACTGATACGGGAACACTTGAAACCCGGCCGTTCGAAATCGATCGCCTGGTGTTGATCACCCCGGCGACCATGCTTTCGCCAGCCGCGACGAGGTGGCGTTTGCCCAGGTGCTGGACCAGCCATTCATCGGTCTCCCGGCCGAGAGCGCGCTGCAGGGGCATCTGGCCACCCATGCTGCCCGGGAAGGCAAGCCCTTCAAATTGCGCGTTCGCCTCGACAGTTTCGAGGACATTTGCGCGATGGTGAGCAGCGGCGTCGGGCTCGCCATTGTGCCCGAGGTCTACGCGCGGAGGTACGAGGCGGTGATGGCTTTCCGGATCGTGGCGATAACGGACGGGTGGGCACTGCGGCACCTTCTCATCTGCGCGCGCAGTTTCGACGCGCTTCCGGTCCATGCCCGAGCGCTCGTCGAATATTTGTCGAATGACGCGGGTGATCGCTGAGTGAACGCTGCGCCCGGCAGCGTGCTTGCACGACTTTGAAGAGGCAGCGTTCAATCCTGGAGGGATCTGACCGGTAGAGCCTTGCGCCCCATGCTTAACCGATGAAATCCGCGAAATACCACTTTTTTACCCGAGAGAGTTTATCGTGCCGCGCGGTCTTGGTTGTCAGGGCAAAAGCCTGTAAGACCTCGACCGAACAAACCTGCCGCTCAGTGGCGCTGCGTTCCAGCGCCATACACTCATGACGTTGGAATTGCGATGAACCTTTACGTGGATTATCTGGCCGAGATCAAAAGCAGAGAAACTCAGGGGCTCGCGCCCAAGCCGATCGATGATGGCGCGCTTACCGCTGAAATCATCACCTTGATCGAGGATGCCGGCGGCGAATATCGCGCCGATGCGCTGAAATTCTTCATCTACAACACGCTGCCGGGTACGACGAGTGCCGCTGGCGTCAAGGCCGCCTTCCTCAAGAAGATCATTCTTGGCGACACCATCGTCCCTGAGATCACCCCCAAATTCGCCCTCGAGCTGCTGTCGCACATGAAGGGTGGCCCGTCGGTGGGAGTGCTGCTCGACGTCGCGCTCGGCAACGATGCCGAAATTGCCTGTCAGGCCGGCGACGTGCTGAAGACCCAGGTTTTCCTCTACGACGCCGACATGTTCCGCCTGCGCGATGCCTATAAGGCCGGTAATGTCGTCGCCAAGGACGTTCTCGAGAGCTACGCCAAGGCCGAATTCTTCACCAAGCTTCCCGATGTCGAGGACGAGATCAAGGTCGTGACCTTCATCGCCGCCGAAGGCGACATCTCGACCGACCTTCTGTCTCCCGGCAACCAGGCACATTCGCGCTCCGACCGCCAGTTGCATGGCCAGTGCATGATCACGCCTGAGGCCCAGGCCGAGATCGTCGCGCTTCAGCAGCAGCACCCAGACAAGCGGGTGATGATGATTGCCGAAAAGGGCACGATGGGCGTTGGTTCCTCGCGCATGTCCGGCGTCAACAACGTGGCGCTGTGGACCGGCAAGCAGGCCAGCCCCTACGTTCCCTTCGTCAACTTCGCCCCGGTCGTTGCCGGCACCAACGGCATCTCGCCGATCTTCGCGACCACGGTCGACGTCACCGGCGGCATCGGCCTCAACCTGAAGAACTGGGTCAAGAAGCTCGACGACAGCGGCAAGCCTATCCTCAACAATGATGGTAACCCGATCCTCGAGCAGAAGTTCTCGGTCGAGACCGGCACCGTGCTGAAGATCGACGCGAAGAACAAGAAGCTGCGCGACGAAGCTGGCAACGAGCTGGTCGACGTCGCCTCTTCCTTCACGCCGCAGAAGATGGAGTTCATGAAGGCTGGCTCGTCCTACGCCATCGTCTTCGGCAAGAAGCTCCAGACATTCGCCGCCCAGACGCTCGGCATCGAAGCAACGCCGGTCTTCGCGCCGAACAAGGAAATCGCGATCGAGGGCCAGGGCCTGACGGCGGTCGAGAAGATCTTCAACCGCAACGCTGTTGGCGTGACGCCCGGCAAGGTGCTGCATGCCGGCTCCGACGTTCGCGTCAAGGTCAACATCGTCGGCTCGCAGGACACCACCGGCTTGATGACCGCGCAGGAACTGGAAGCGATGGCGGCCACCGTCATTTCGCCGCTGGTCGACGGCGCCTACCAGTCGGGCTGCCACACCGCATCCGTATGGGACAAGAAGGCCCAGGCCAATATTCCGAAGCTCATGTCCTTCATGAACAACTTCGGCGTCATCACCGCCCGCGATCCGAAGGGTGTCTATCACTCGATGACCGACGTCATCCACAAGGTGTTGAACGACATCACTGTGGACGACTGGGACATCATCATCGGCGGCGACAGCCATACCCGCATGTCGAAGGGCGTCGCCTTCGGGGCTGACTCGGGCACTGTTGCGCTGGCGCTCGCCACCGGCGAAGCCACCATGCCGATCCCGCAGTCGGTCAAGGTCACCTTCAAGGGCACGATGCAGCCCTATATGGACTTCCGCGACGTCGTGCACGCCACCCAGGCGCAGATGCTCAAGCAGCACGGCGACAACGTCTTCCAGGGCCGCATCATCGAAGTCCATATCGGCACGCTGCTCGCCGACCAGGCCTTCACCTTCACCGACTGGACGGCCGAGATGAAGGCCAAGGCCTCCATCTGCATTTCGGAAGACGAAACGCTGATCGAGTCGTTGGAAATCGCCAAGTCGCGCATGCAGATCATGATCGACAAGGGCATGGACAACGAGGCGCAGACCCTGAAGGGCCTGATCGCCAAGGCCGATCGCCGCATCGCCGAAATCCGCTCGGGCGAAAAGCCGGCGCTGACGCCTGACGATAACGCGAAGTATTTCGCCGAAGTCGTCGTCGATCTCGACCTGATCGACGAGCCGATGATCGCCGACCCAGACGTCAACAATGCCGACGTCTCGCGCCGCTACACCCACGACACGATCCGCCCGGTCTCCTACTATGGCGGCACCAAGAAAGTCGACCTCGGCTTCGTCGGCTCCTGCATGGTGCACAAGGGCGACATGAAAATCGTCGCTCAGATGTTGAAGAACATCGAGAAGAACGAGGGCAAGGTCGAGTTCAAGGCGCCGCTCGTCGTCGCCGCTCCGACCTACAACATCATCGACGAGCTGAAGGCCGAAGGCGACTGGGAAATCCTCCAGAAGTATTCAGGCTTCGAATTCGACGATGTGAAGCCGAAGACATCGAACCGCACCGAGTACGAGAACATCCTCTATCTCGAGCGTCCGGGCTGCAACCTGTGCATGGGTAACCAGGAAAAGGCCGAGAAGGGCGACACCGTTCTCGCCACCTCGACCCGGCTGTTCCAGGGCCGCGTCGTTGAAGACACGGCGGAAAAGAAGGGCGAGTCGCTTCTCGCATCCACGCCGCTGGTGGTCCTCTCTGCGATTCTCGGCCGCACGCCGAGCATCGAAGAGTATCGCGTCGCCGTCGAAGGCATCAACCTGACGAAGTTCGCGCCGCCGAAGACCAAGCCGATCGACAGCCTTTCGGTTCACTACTGATAATTTCGCACTCGGGAAGCTCTCCCGAGTGCGTTGTTCTCTCAGGCGACATGAGATCGCCGGTAATGGTTGTCGTGTTGCCGCTGCTGCGGCGGCGCGGCAGTAAAGCGCGGTCATGATTGGCGCGACATCGATCCCGTTGCGCCAAATGTCTGTCAAGTGCGCGTGCATGCAAACCGCAGAGGATCATCTTGAGGATTCTGTCGGTATTGCGCTTCTCCGACAGCATGGGCGCTCAAATTCTTCGACACCTGCGGACATGATCTCGATGCTGAGTGCCAGCACGCCCCGACTCCTGTCCGGCCGATGTTGAATGTAGTCGGTCACGGCCAAGCAGCGTCGAAGCCGCGGGCTCGGATTCGTCCCAGCTGTTCCGTCGCCATTGTGCGCCGAAGCGTCTTGCGTTCTCTTTAGTGCAATCTTGGAGTGGGCCCAGTTCGGTGCCTCCGAAGACGCCGGCTACAAGTAAAATGCTTCCGGGTCCAGCCATTCTCGCCCTTCGGTGTTCCCGTCCCAATCTTTGGGCCTTGGACTTTCACCACCACGCACGAGGAAGCAGAAGTCGGCGCGCTCGGCGTGATGTGAAATATATTTCCGATGATGAATTATATTGACTATCAGTCCTGATTGCCCTCTACTGCCCTCATCGAACTTCGAGGAGGAAGTTCGGTTTCAACGCGATCAGCGGCGTCCGTGTGACGCCCTCGGGCTTTTGGGAGGGGCTTCGGCCTCGAGGAGGAATCTTGCGCAAATTTATCGGCTCGACCGCCATGGCGGTTCTTGCAACCACGTTTCTGGCGGGCACTGCAGCGGCGGCAACGGACAATCCGTTCCGTTGCAAGCCGGGCGAAAAATACGTGATGAACGTGATGGTCTCGGGCGTGGAATACTGGTTCCCCGTCTATGAAATGTTCAAGCAGGCCGGCCAGCAGTTCGGCTGCGAGACGGAATACACCGGCACGCCGGAATATGACGTCAACAAGCAGATCGCCAGCTTCGACCAGGCGCTGGCGCAGAACCCGGCCGGGATTCTCGTCCATCCGATGAACTCCGATCCGTTCATCGAGCCGATCAATCGCGCCATCGGCCAGGGCACGGCGGTTGTCACCTTCGCCGCCGACTCGCCGCTGTCGAAGCGCGTTTCCTTCATTACCTCGGACAACACACGCGAAGGCACCTACGCCGCCGACGCGATTGCCGAGAAGATGGGCGGCAAGGGCGAATATGCGGTGCTCGAAAATCCGGGCCAGGACAACCACGACAAGCGCATCGCCGCCTTCATCAGCCGCATGGAGACGAAGTGGCCGGACATGAAGCTCGTCGGTCGCGCAGCCTCCAACCAGGATCCGACGAAGGCCTATCAGGGGCTTTCGAGCATCATCCAGGCCAATCCGAACCTTGGCGCTGTCTTCATGCCGGAGGCGAATTCGGCGATCGGCGCATCGCAGGCCAGCAAGGAAAACGGCGGCAAGGTGCTTGTCATGTGCGCCGACGTCAACGCCAACATCCTGGACATGATCAAGGCCGGCGAAGTCTTCGGCTCGATCAATCCGAACCAGGGCATGCAAGGCTATATGGGCTTCATGCTGCTCTGGCTGGCCAAGCACCCCGAGCTGATCGACCCGATGAACGACGCCAAGCGCTCCGGTTTCAACCCGATGAGTATTCCAGTCGTCGATAACGGGCTTTCGATCGTGACTGCCGAAAATGCCGACGACTTCTACTGGGACAAGTACCTGAAGCGTCGCGGCACCAAGGGTATCGAGGAGTAACCTCCCGGGTACGCGCCATCCGCGTCATGCGGCGCGGATGGTGCTCCACGGAGGAGGAGGACGAAGATGGCTGAACGGGTTCTGTCGATCCACGGCGTTAGCAAGCAATTCGGTGCTATCCAGGCGCTGACGAATGTCGATTTCACCCTGGAGAAGGGGGAAGTCCACGCGTTGTGCGGCGAAAACGGCGCCGGGAAATCGACGCTCATGAACATCATTGCCGGCGTTGTGCAGCCGACCGAGGGCGAGATCCGGGTCGACGGCAGGGCTGTGCGGATATCGTCGCCTGCCGCCGCGCAGATGCTCGGCATCGGACTTGTCCACCAGGAAATCGCGCTTTGCCCGGATGCGACAGTCGCCGAGAACATGTTCATGGCGGCCACCAACCGCCGCCGCTCGCCTTTCATGAACTATCGCGCGCTGGAGCGTGACGCGCAGGCTGTGATGAACCGGCTTGCCGCCATCGACGTCCGCCGGAAGGTTGCAGACCTGCCCATTTCCAGCCAGCAGCTTGTCGAGATCGCCAAGGCGCTGACACTCGACTGCCGTGTGCTGATCCTCGACGAGCCGACCGCGGCCCTGACGGAAACCGAGGCGCAGCAGCTTTTCTCGATCATCCGCGATCTCAAGGCGAACGACATCTCGATTATCTACATCAGCCACCGCATGGCTGAGATCTTCAGTCTCTGCGACCGGGTGACGGTCTTCCGCGATGGCCGCTACGTCTGCACCGATCGTATCGCTGACGTGAGCCCGGATGATGTCGTTCGCCGCATGGTTGGCCGCGAGATCACGCAGCTTTATCCTGATAAGCTCGGACCGGTCGACGTCGGCGCTGAGACCATCCTGGAGGTTGACGGCCTGAGTGACGGTGAGCGGTTCCATGATGTGTGCTTTGACCTGCGCAAGGGTGAAATTCTGGGCATCGGCGGGCTTATCGGTTCCGGCCGTACGGAGATTGCCGAAGGCATTTGTGGACTTCGCTCACGCACTGCCGGCGCCATCCGCCTTCATGGTAAGCAGCAGGCGATCGGCACCTACGCGGATGCGGTCAAGGCCGGCATTGTTTATCTCTCGGAAGACCGCAAGGGTTCCGGCGTGTTCCTGGAGATGTCGATCGCCCAGAATATTTCGGTGCTGAACCTCAAGGCGTTCACCAATCGCGCGGGCCTGCTCAACGGCCGTGCCGAAGCAGCGCTTGCAGAGGATTTCGCGCGCCGGCTCGGCGTGCGTATGGGCGGCGTCGAGGCACCGGTCAAGTCACTTTCAGGCGGCAACCAGCAGAAGGTGGCGATCGCCAAGCAGCTCGCCGTCAGGCCGAAAGTGATCCTGATGGACGAGCCGACGCGGGGCATTGATGTCGGTGCCAAGACCGAGATCCACCGCCTGTTGCGAGAGCTTGCGCGTTCCGGCATCGGCATCGTCGTCATTTCGTCGGAGATGCCGGAACTGCTTGGGCTTTGCGATCGGGTTCTGGTGGTCAGGGAGGGGCGCATCGCGGGCGAACTCAGTGCAGACAATATGACGGAAGAGGCCGTGATCCGCCTGGCATCAGGGATCGGCACGGCAAGGACGGCAGATCATGCCGCGTGAAGATGGAAGGGGAGAGACGGGCATGGCGATCGATACGATGACGTCGGAAATACAGAAGACAGGGGCGTGGAAACGCATCGGCACGATGCGCGAAGCGGGATTGATCGCAATCATCCTCGCCCTCTGCGTCGCCATGAGCTTTGCCTCGCCGTACTTTCTGACGCTCGGCAACTTCCGCGCCCTGCTGATGAGCTTCTCGGTAGAGGGCATCGTCGTCGTCGGCATGACGATCCTTTTGATCGTCGGTGGCATCGATCTGGCTGTCGGCTCGGTCGTCTGCTTTGCCATGGTGCTTTCCGGCTCGCTGTTCCTTGCCGGGCTCGACCCGTGGACCGCATCGCTGATCGGCATCCTTGCCAGCGGCGTCATCGGCGCAATCATGGGCTTCTTCGTGACCGTGGTGGGGCTCAATCACTTCATCACCTCGCTTGCGGGCATGGTGATCGTGCGCGGGCTCTGCCTGATCATCACCAAGGGCACGCCGCTTTCGCTCTTCACACTGCCGGCCGGCTTCAAAGCCGTTGGTCAAGGCACGTTCTACGGTGTGCCGTATGTCATCCTGATCTTCGTCGCCGTTGTCGTCCTCTTCGATTTCCTGCTGCGCCGGGCAACGGCATTCCGCAAGGTGTTCTACACCGGCAGCAACGAGAAGGCGGCGCTCTATTCCGGCATTAAGACCAACCAGGTGAAGTTCTGGGTCACGGTGCTCTGCTCCACGCTCGCAGGTGTCGCCGGGGTGATTTACATGTCCCGCTTCGGCGCCGCGACACCGACCTTCGGTGTTGGCATGGAGCTCAACATCATCGCGGCAGCGGTGATCGGTGGCGCCTCGCTCAACGGCGGTTCCGGCACCATCCTCGGCGCCATCCTCGGCATTGCTTTGCTCTCGGTCGTCACCTCGTCGTTGATCCTGCTGAACGTATCCGTCTATTGGCAGGACATGATCAAGGGGTGCATTCTCCTTGCCGCCGTTTCCATCGATCATTTCCTGCACAAGCGGAAGGCCGTCTGATATGCCGATCGCCAGACTGAAACCCAAGACCACAGCGCCGCGCGAGGAAATCGTCATCGCGCGCCAGATGCACCAGGCGCTCGTGCTGCACTTTCTTGAAGGCCTGACCCAGGCGCAGATCGCCGACCAGCTCGGCATCTCGCATGCGACCGTCAACCGGTTGATCAAGCGTGGTCGCCAGCTCGGCCTCGTCGAGATCAAGATCAAGTCGCCGGTCGAGCCGCTGGTGGATATGGAAGAGCGGCTGCTCGCGCTTGGCGGCATCAGCCGCGCCGTCGTGGTGCCGACTGTTTCCGACAACCCGCAGACGGCACTTCAGGCGGTCGGCGAGGCGGCAGCCCGGCTGTTGATCGAAGAAATCGCCGATGGCGACACGATCTGCATCACCGGCGGCAAGGGTGTCAGCGCCGTCGTCGCCGGCCTGCAACCGGGCCGCCGCTTCGATGTCGAGGTTATTCCCGCGACCGGCTGCGTTCAAGGCAAGCACTATACCGACGTCAACCATGTCTCGACGCTGATGGCCGAGCGGCTGGGTGGCCGCTCCTATCAGATCCATGCACCGCTCTTTGCCGACAATGCCGAGCAGCGCGCGATGCTGATGGCCATGCGCTCCGTGGCCGATGTCTTCCAGCGGGCGCGAGAGGCGAAGGTTGCCGTCGTGGGCATCGGCTCGATCCTGAGCAGCGACTCGACCTATTACGACCTGCATCCATCATCGAGCACCGATCGCATGGCGATCGAGCACGCCGGCGCGAGTTCCGAACTGCTTGCACACCTGCTCGATGGCGCAGGCGAGCTTTGTGACTACAGCCTCAACCGGTCGCTGGTCTCGCTGACACTGGAGGAGTTTGCCTCGATCCCGACGAAGATCGGTGTCGCCAGCGGGTTGAACAAGGCGGGCTCCATCCTCAGCGTTCTCAGAGGCAATCATCTCGACACGCTGGTGACCGACGAGGCGACCGGGGCGCGCATTCTTGAAATAGCATCCGAGGAAGGACATCAGGCATGAGCGGCGAACAGTTGACCCGCGAGATCGGGCACTCCGGCGTCAAGGCCTCGGCTGTCGGGCTTGGAACATGGGCGATCGGCGGCTGGATGTGGGGCGGGACCGATGAGGCTGAATCGATCGCCGCCATCCATGCTTCGCTGGATGCGGGTGTCACGCTCATCGACACGGCGCCCGCTTATGGGCTTGGCCGCTCGGAGGAAATCGTCGGCAAGGCGCTTGCCGGACGTCGCGACCAGGCCGTCATCGCGACGAAGTGCGGTCTCGTCTGGCACACGCAGAAGGGCCGCCATTTCTTCGATCAGGACGGTAAGCCGGTTCACCGCTATCTTGGCCGGGACGCGATCATCCATGAGGTGGAAGAAAGCCTGCGCCGCCTCGGTACGGATCATATCGATCTCTACATCACCCACTGGCAGGACGCGACGACACCGATCGAGGAGACTGTCCGGGCGCTGGAAGAGTTGAAGGCGGCGGGCAAGATCCGCGCGATCGGCGCCAGCAACGTCGATCGGTCCGAGCTTCAGCGCTACATCGAAACCGGGTCGCTCGATGCGATCCAGGAGCGGTTCAGCATGATCGATCGCGAGATCGAGGCGGACCTGCTGCCGCTCACTATTGCAAGCGGCGTGTCGACGCTCAGCTATTCCTCGCTGGCGCTCGGGCTGCTCTCCGGCACGGTCGGGCCGGACCGCATCTTCTCGGGCGACGACCAGCGCAAGGACAACCCGCGCTTCTCGGTCGGCAATCGACAGAAGGCGAAGGACTTCTCCGATGCCATTCAGCCGGTCGCCGCGCGACATGATGCGAGCATTGCCCAGGTGGTGATCGCCTGGACGCTGGCGCAGCCGGGGATCACCTTTGCGCTCTGTGGCGCTCGCAACCCGGCGCAGGCGCTCGACAATGCAAGGGCCGGCACGCTTCAGCTTTCGGTCGACGATCTCAAGGCTATCGACGCGGCGCTCTCAGCCAAGCTCGCCCATATGGACGGATAACGGACTAGCATCATGAACCGTAAAGAGACATTGGACGGGCTTCGCAAAAGCCCGAAGGTGGACGTATGCGTCGTCGGCGGCGGGATCAACGGGCTCAGCGTCTTTCGCGAGCTGGCGTTACAGGGCGTCAATGTGCTGCTTGTCGAGCAGGGGATTATTGCTCCGGTGCCAGTGCCGCGCTTTCCCGCATGGTGCATGGCGGGCTGCGTTATCTCGAGAACGGCGAATTCAGTCTCGTGCAGGAATCCCTGGTCGAGCGGGACCGGTTGCTGCGCAATGCGCCGCACTATGTTGCGCCATTGGCGACGACGGTTCCGATCTTCGACGTGTTTTCCGGCCTTGCCAATGGCATCGTCCGCTTCCTTGGGCTTAGCCGCCGGCCGAGCCGTCGTGGCGCCGTAGTCATCAAGGCTGGGCTCAGCATCTACGACTTCCTGACGCGCAAGCGGGCGCTGATGCCGCGCCACCAGTTCCGCGGGCGCAGGAGCACGCTCGCCAAATGGCCGGCGCTCAATCCCGCGATCCGCAACTCCGCAACCTACTACGATGCCTGGGTAAGCCACCCGGAGCGCATTGGCATGGAATTGTTGGTCGATGGCCTCACGTCGAGTGCGAACGCCGCTGCGCTGAACTACGCGACTGTCGAACAGAATTCGGGCGGAGAATTTCTGCTGCGCGACAGTCTCTCGGGCGAGACGCTGACAATCAAGCCGGCATTGATCATCAACGCGACCGGTGGCTGGATCGATATCGCCAACGGCGCGCTCTTTCTGGAGAAGGCCCGCCCTGCACCGTTGATGGGGGGCACCAAGGGCTCGCACCTGATCATCGACAATGCCGGCCTGCGCGAGATGCTCGATGGCCACATGATCTACTATGAGAACGAGGATGGGCGCATCTGCATCCTCTTTCCCTATCTCGGGAAGGTGCTGGTTGGCTCGACGGACATAAGGGTCGATGACCCCGGCGCGGTGCGCTGCGAGACGGATGAGCGCGATTATATTCTGCAGTCGCTTGCCTTCGTGCTGCCCGGCGTCGTGATCCGGCCGGAGGAGATCGTCTTCCAGTTTGCCGGTGTGCGGCCGCTGCCCGCCAGCAAGGACAGCTTTACCGGCCGCATTCCGCGCGACCATTTCTGCACTGTCATCGAGGGTAGCGACGGCGGCCCACCGGTGCTCTGCATGATCGGCGGGAAGTGGACGACCTTCCGCTCGTTTGGCGAACTGGCCGCCGACATGGCGCTGGAGCGCCTCGGCCGGAAGCGCCGGCTCGATACGGCGGAGCGCACATTCGGCGGCGGACGCGATTTTCCCGACGATCGAGGCGATTGGCTGCGGCGGCTCGCGGCGACTACCGGTCTTGCAGAGGATCGCGCCGCGGCGCTCTTTGGCCGCTATGGCACGGATGCAGCCGAGGTCGCCCGTTTCATTGCGGCGGCGCCTGATCGCATGTTGCCTCATGCCGGCTACAGCGCTCGCGAGCTCATCTTCCTCATTCGCGGCGAAGCGGTGGAGCATCTGGACGACATTCTGCTGCGGCGCACGACGCTTGCCATCACCGGCGAACTCTCCCTCGAGATGGCGGATGCCGTTCTTGAGATTCTCGCCGCCGAAAAAGGCTGGCCGCCTCAGCGTGCCGCCGAGGAGCGCACCCGTTTCCTAACCCTCATACGCGAACGCCACGGCGTCTGCGAAGAAACCCTTTCCGCAAGGAACGAACAAAGGAGTGAAGTATGCGAGACAACCGCAAAGTCCGGATGAACCGGCTGTTCGGCAACGGCCGTTGCCTAGATGTCGCGATCGACCATGGCGTCTGCAACGAGCCATCCTTCCTGGATGGCCTGGAGAACATGCCCGCTGTCGTGAAGGCGTTGGTCGATGCGAAACCCGATGCGATCCAGATGAATTACGGCCAGGCTGACTTGCTGCAGGACCTACCGGGCAATGACAAGCCTGCGCTCGTCATGCGCCTCGATATGGGCAATCCCTATAACCGCATTCGCCATCGCGACATGTGGGCGGTGCTGCAGAACGAGGCCGAGCCCCTGGTTGGCGCGCTGCAGATGGATGCCGCCTGCGCCGTCGTGAACCTCTTCATGCTGCCCGACGAGCCGGATCTCTTTCGCCAGTGCGTCCAGAACATTTCTCGCGTGCGGGCCGACTGCGAGAAGTACGGCATGCCGCTGATGATCGAGCCGCTGGTCATGCAGCCGGTGACCGAGCGTGGCGGCTACATGGTCGATGGCGATGCCGACAAGATCGTCACGCTGACACGTCTTGCCCGGGAGATGGGCGCCGATATCGTCAAGGCGGATCCGACGACGAACGCTGATGATTTCCACCGCGTGGTGGAGGCGGCGCGCTGCCCGGTGCTGGTGCGCGGCGGTGGAAAGGAAGACCTTGGAGCCGTATTTGCCAAGTCCGCGGCCTTGATGCGGCAGGGTGCAATGGGCATGGTCTATGGGCGCAACATCTACCAGCATGCCAATCCGAATGCGGTAGTGCGCGGCCTGATGGCGATTATTCACGAGGATGCGAGCGGCGAGGAGGCCTTCGCACTTTATCAGCGGGGGTAATCGCGACGAGTTTCCTCGACTCCGGCAGGGAGGAGAGGGGAAGGCGCTGGGCTTTCGTTCGAAAGCGCGCATAACTGTCAGAACCTTGGGAGGGGTTCGGAATGGAAGGATATCTGTTGGGGCTGGATGCCGGAAACACCGTCATCAAGGCCGTGATCTTCGATCTTAAGGGCCGGGAAGTGGCCTATGCCGGGGAGGAGGGTCACAGCCACATGCCTTGCCCGGGCCATGTCGAGCGTGATCTCGGCGAACTCTGGGCCAACGCAAAACGGGTGATCCGTGCCTGCCTCGACAAGGCGAATATTGCTGCCAAAGATATTGCCGCGATCGGCTGCGCGGGGCATGGCAATGGTCTATATGCGCTCGATCGCGACGGTCAACCGCTTCTCGGCATCCAGTCGCTCGATACGCGCGCGACCGGACTTGTCGAGGAATGGGTGGCGGAAGGCGTTGGTGACCTTACAGCCCCGATCGCCCGCCAGCGCCCTTGGCCCTCCCAGACGCCGACACTGCTTGCCTGGCTGAAGCGCCACCGGCCGGACCTGTTCCAGCGCATAGGCACGGTCTTCTTTTCCAAGGATTTCGTCGTCAACCGGCTGACCGGCAGCCGCGTCAGCGAAGTGTCTGACATGTCCGGCGCCGGTCTGCTTGATCTTGCGGCCCGTCGCTATGACAGGACACTGATGGCGGCCTACGGTCTTGCCGACAGCATGCACATGCTGCCGCCGCTAATCGAAAGCGCCGATATCGCGGGACATGTCACGGAAGAGGTCGCGGCCGAAACCGGGCTTGCGGCAGGCACGCCTGTCATCGGCGGGCTGTTCGATGTCGTGGCGTCGGCACTCGGCTCGGGCGTGTCGCGCACCGGCAGCGCCTCTGTTATCGCCGGCACCTGGAGCATCAACCAGGTGATCATCGATAGCCTCGATCTCAATGGCCCGTCTTCATGTCCTCCACCTTCGATCGCGGCCGCTATATGGCGATGGAAAACAGCGCGACCTCGGCCGCCAATCTCGAATGGCTGGTGCGAGAGTTTTTCGATGAGGAGCATCAGGAAGGCGTTTCGCCATTCGATGCGGCCTGCGCGCTTGCAGCAGCGGTCACACCGGCAGCGGACGATCCGCTCTATCACCCTTATCTCTATGGCGCCCAGCAGGATGGCCATGCGCGGGCTGGCTTCTACGGCATGGCTGGCTGGCATACCAAGGGACACCTGATCCGGGCGCTTCTGGAAGGCGTCGCCTTCGGCCATCGCCAGCATGTCGAGACGATCCGCAAGGCAGGTGCGATGTTCGAGGAGGCTGTGCTCTCCGGCGGTGGCTCGCGCAGCAAGCTCTGGCCGCAGATTTTCGCGGATGTGCTCGGCGTTCCCGTCACTGTTGCCGTCTCGCGGGAAACCGGGGCGCTTGGGGCCGCAATCGCGGCCGGGACGGGTGTCGGCCTGTTTGCCGGTTTCACCGAAGGCGCTGCCGCGATGGTTCGCACCGACCGGCACTATCAGCCGAACGGCGCGCTTTCGGCCCACTATAACCGTCGCTACGGGCTCTACCAGGATATTGCCGAGGCGATGACGCCGCTCTGGCGGCGCCTTTCGGAGGCGCAGAGCCTCGCAACAGGAGTTGCAGCGTGACCATGTCCATGAATGAGACGCCGGTGGATGAAGGCAGCTACGATTTCATCGTCGTCGGCGCGGGGTCGGCCGGTTGCGTGCTGGCAAACCGGCTCTCGGCCGACCCAAAAAACCGCGTGCTGCTGCTCGAGGCCGGCGGCTCGGATCGATATCACTGGGTGCATGTGCCGATCGGCTATCTCTATTGCATGGGCAACCCGCGCACCGACTGGATGATGAAGACGGCCGCCGAAAAGGGCCTCAATGGCCGCGCCCTGAACTATCCGCGCGGCAAGGTGCTCGGTGGCTGCTCGTCGATCAACGGCATGATCTACATGCGTGGGCAGGCGGCGGACTACGATGGCTGGCGGCAGGCTGGCAACGCGGGTTGGGGATGGGACGATGTGCTGCCCTATTTTCTGAAATCGGAAGACAACTATCGCGGCAAGTCATCCATGCACGGCGCGGGCGGTGAATGGCGCGTCGAGCGCCAGCGGCTGTCCTGGCCCATTCTCGATGCTTTTCGTGATGCGGCGGAAGAAATCGGGATCCGCAAGACCGAGGATTTCAACGACGGCGACAATGAGGGTTCCGGCTACTTCGAGGTTAATCAGAAGGGCGGCTTGCGCTGGAACACGACGAAGGCTTTCCTGCGTCCGGCAATGAAGAGGAAGAACCTGCGCGTGCTGACCGGCGCCGAGACGGAGCGGTTGGAATTCGAAGGTAAGACGGCGGCCGGTGTAAGGTTTCGCCTGAATGGTCGCCCTTGTGTCGCCCGCGCGTCGCGCGAGGTGGTTCTGTCTGCAGGTGCGATCAACTCGCCGAAAATTCTGGAGCTTTCAGGCATCGGGCGGCCAGACTTGCTCGCGAGCCTGGGCATTCCGTTGCATCATGAGCTTCAGGGCGTCGGCGAAAACCTGCAAGATCACCTGCAGATACGAACTGTGTTCAGGATTGAGGGCGCGCGCACGCTGAACCAGCTTTACCACAACCTGTTTACCCGTGCCGGCATGGGTTTGCAGTATGCGATCAGCCGTTCCGGCCCGCTCTCGATGGCGCCAAGCCAGCTTGGTATTTTCGCCAAGAGCGACCCGTCGGTTGCCACCGCCGATCTCGAATATCACGTCCAGCCGCTCAGCACAGACCGGCTTGGCGAGCCGCTGCATCGCTATCCGGCGGTGACTGTCTCTGTCTGCAATCTCCGGCCGGAAAGTCGCGGCACCGTGCACATGACCACACGCGATGCCTCGTCAGCTCCCGAAATCCGTCCCAATTATCTGTCGACAGTGGGCGATCGGCTGCTGGCGGTCAATTCTATCCGCCATGCCCGCAGCCTGATGGAAACGAAGGCCATCTCCCGGTTTCGACCGCAGGAGATGCTGCCGGGGAGGGAATATCAAAGCGATGACGAACTGATCCAGCGTGCCGGCGATATCGCCACCACGATCTTTCATCCTGTCGGTACCTGCAGGATGGGAAGCGATCCAACGTCGGTGGTGGATACGCAGTTGCGCGTGCATGGGCTTGAGAAGCTTCGCATTGTCGATGCCTCGGTCATGCCGACGATCGTGTCCGGCAATACGAACTCTCCCGTGATCATGATCGCGGAAAAAGCAGCGGCGATGGTGTTGAGCATGCGGTAGCTGCAACGATGGTCTCGTCCTTTTCGACGAGGCGAAGGACTTCCTGAGCAATGGCTTCGGCTACGCTGCGATCATGAATACCCGTCCGGAGACGATCGGCTACGGTACCGCGGACTCACCCGTCGGACTGGCTGCGTGGCTGTACGACAAGATCGCCGACTGGGTGTTTTTCCGTGGGGAGCCGGAAAAGGCTCTATCGAGGGACGCGATACTCGACAACATCACCCTTTACTGGCTGACCAATACAGGCCCATCGAGCGGACGCATTTATTGGGAAAACACTGTCGCGGGTGCAAAGCTATCGTCTGTTCAAGTCCCGGCCGGCGTCACCGTGTTTCCCGGCGAGGTATATCGACCTCCGAGAGAGTGGTTGGCCCGCGCATATCCGAAGCTCGTCTATTATAACGTTGCTCCGCGCGGAGGTCACTTCGCCGCTTGGGAGGAGCCCGAACTCTTTGCTCAGGAAATCAGGGCAGCGTTTCGGAATATGCGATAATAAGCCTGGTAGGCCGAACCTATCAGCATTGAGGGAAGAGCATGCCGTTCGTCGATTGCAGTCGGCGAAACGTCACTTTGCTGGGTCGACCGCGCCCCGCAGGCTTAGATCGCTGCAAGTGACCTGACGACATCGCTGATTCAAAAGCGGAATTTCCCTTTCACTCTCTAGTACGAACCGATCGGGCACTCCAGCGCCGAAGGCTATCTCTCCCTTGGGTGAAGTGAAAAATGTACACAACCGTCGTAAAAATACTCTCTATAGAATATAAAATAGACATTGTTGTACATTTTGCTTGTTTGATCGGCGCCGGTTTGTTACATCTTCCTTCACGGCGACTGAGGAAGCGAAAGCATCACCCTTCCAGTTCTCGTTGAAAGTGCAGCAGAACGCAGATCGACTGACGACATAGCGTCTAAGCATGCATCGCCTCGCGCGATTGGTTTTTCCGCATTGAGTTTGGCCAGGACGTTCGCGGCCGCCTGTCCTTTTAAGAAGAGCCGCTCCAAAAAAAGGGAACAAAATGAGGAAATTACTCGCATCGACATGTCTGGTGGCGGGCGTCATCGCATTGTCTCACTCGGCAAGTGCTGCGGAATGCGGCGATGTCACCCTCGCGCTTCACAACGTTCAGAGCGCCGAAGTTCTGACCTACGTTGACAAGTTCATTCTCGAGAAGGGCTTTGGCTGTTCCGTTGAAACGATCCCCGGCGACACGGTTCCATCGACCACGTCGATGGTTGAAAAGAGCCAGCCTGATGTTTCGTCCGAGACCTGGGTCGACCTTATTCCTGAAATCGTTCCGCCCGGCCTGAAAGATGGCAAGATCGTCAAAGGCAGCAAGGCGCTTCCTGACGGCGGCGTACAGGGCTGGTGGATTCCCAAGTATCTCGCTGATGCGCATCCCGATATCAAGACTGTCGAAGACGCCCTCAAGCATCCCGAACTCTTTCCGGACCCGGAAGATTCAAGCAAGGGCGTGATCTTCAACGGCGCGCAGGGCTGGGGCGCCACCGTCGTAACCGCGCAGCTGTTCAAGGCCTATGACGCGGAGAAGAAGGGATTCACACTGATGGATCCGGGGTCCGCGGCTGGCCTCGACGGTGCGATCGCAAAGGCATACGAGCGCAAGGAAGGCTTCATCACCTACTATTGGGCTCCGACCGCATTGCTCGGCAAATACCAGATGGTCATGCTGAAAACGACAGCGGCGCAGGATCCCGCGGAGTGGAAGCGCTGCATCACCAACTTGGCTTGCCCGGATCCGAAGGTGGCAGCATGGCCCGTCGACAACGTCTATACGGTCCTGACCAAGAAGTTTGCTGACCGTGCGCCGAAGGACGTCATGGACTACTTCAACAACCGTGGCTGGAGCAATGAAACCGTCGGCAAGCTCATGGCGTGGGAAACCGACAACCAGGCGACCGGTGACGAAGGCTCGAAGCACTTTCTCAAGGAGTATAAGGACATCTGGACCAAGTGGGTTACGGATGACGTGGCCAAGAAGGTCGAAGCTGCCTTGTAATCATACCGGAGCGCGCGGCGAACCTGCGCGCTCCCTGACTTGTTGATCGACCGCGCAGAACAACGAGACTTTGTTCTCGCAGGCCTCGGCGCACTGCTTTCCTTTTCGGAAATGTCCCGATCCCAAACCTCGCAAGTCTCGGCCAACCGTGACAGCTCGCGATGACCTTACGGATCAGTTCGGCTTCCTGCCTGAAGGCGACCCCACGTGTAAAGTGGGGTATCTCAAGTTCCTACTTCAGCATCGGCCAAGTGTCGGAGAGCTTGTAGCCTCCGGGGAATGGATCGGCGGGATCGAGCATCAATTGGGCGGTCCCGCTGATCCACGCACTGCCAGTGATCGACGGCACGATCGCTTTCTGGTCGGCGATCGTCGTCTCCCTGACGATCTTCCCGACGAACTTGGTGCCGATGATTGAGACGCCGGTCAGGCTCTCGCCTTCGTGCAACTGGCCGCGCGCGTTGAGAAGTGCCATACGCGCCGAGACAGCCGTACCGGTCGGCGAGCGGTCGATCTTGCCGGGTTGGATGGCGACGACGGATTTTGCCTGGAGGTTGCCATCCTCGCGATAGGGCTTCCCAGCGAAGAGGCAGAACGAGATATGGTTCCAGCCCGTATCTTCGGGATGCGAGAAGCCCAACTGTTGGTTTGCCGCATTGGTGATCTTGATGCCCGTTTCGGCGATCAGTCGGGCGTTCTCGGGAGCAAGCTCGATGCCGACCTGTTCCGGGTCCACGACGACGAAACTGTCACCGCCATAGGCTGTGTCGACGGTCAGCTTCCCAATTCCGGGTACGTCGAGCGTCGCATCCAGCCTCTGCGCGAAGCTCTTTACGTTGGTCACCGTGATACGTTCGGCCTTGCCGTTGCGGCATTGGGCTTCCACCTCGACGAGCCCGGCGGGCGCTTCAAGAACCATCTTCGTGACAGGTTCGGTCATCGGGATAATGCCGCTGTCGAGCAAAACGGTGGAGACGCAGATCGAGTTTGATCCCGACATGGGAGGCGTGTCTTCCGGTTCCATGATAATCCAGCCCATCTGTGCCTTGGGGTTCTTCGGCGGTACCAACAGGTTGACGTGCCGGAAAACGCCGCCACGCGGCTCGTTGAGCATGAAGTTCCGTAGCGTTTCGTCCTTGGCAATCCATCTCGATTGTTCCCAGATGGTCTCGCCGGGTGGTGGAGCAACGCCGCCGACGATGACGTCGCCGACTTCGCCTTCCGCATGGCAATTGACGACGTGGACGATTTTGGTAGTGCGCATCCTTGATCTCTTTCTTTGGTTCTCGCTGGTTCGTGCAGCGGATGTTCCCAGTAGAAGCGAGGTTCCCGCAAGCGTGTCGGCCGCCCGTTACGCCCAGACGTCGCCGATCGTGAAGCCCTCAGTAAACGGGTCGTCATGGTCGAGAACGATGGTGTTCAATCCATAGATCCAGCTCTTGCCGCTAACGGTCGGAACGACGGCATTCCGGTCCCCGATCTTCGTCTCCTCGACGAGACGACCAGTGTAGATGTTTCCGAGAAGGCCTTGATGGCGGAACGGCTGGTCAAGCTTGAGCTGACCCTTGGCGTGAAGCGTCGCCATCTTCGCACAGGTACCCGTGCCGCAAGGGCAGCGATCGAGCGCGCCGGTCCAGGTTCCCGGGCTGTCCCAGGAGAAGTCGCCGGAAGCCATCGTGACAGCGTTCTTCCAGTCGGCGTTCGGGTCCTCGCTTGGACCGGATAGTTGTGAGATCGTGATGCCGACGCCGGGATAATCGGGATGGACAACCGGCAGCTGCTCGATCGCTGCCTCGCGGATCATCGACGACACGCGTGCGATCTCCCGTCCGTGCTCGGGCTTCAACTCGAGCCCCTTGAACTGGCGCACATCCGCGATGACGTAGAACATGCCGCCCCAGCCCACGTCGACGGTGACCTTGCCGAGGTGCGGCACGTCGATGACCGCGTCGAGATGCGCCGCGAATGCCGGGACGTTCTTGAACGTGACGCTCTTCACCTTGCCGTTCTCGCATTCCGCCTTGACGCGGATGAGCCCGGCCGGTGCCTCAAGCACAAGCTCGGTTACCGGCTCCTTCATCGGCAGCATGCCCATTTCGAGAAGCACCGTAACGACGGAGATGGTATTGCCACCCGACATCACGGGATATTCGATTTGCTCCATGATGATGTAGCCGGCATCGGCTTCCGGATGGCTCGGCGGCACGATGATGTTGCAGCAATGCGCGGGATAACCGCGAGGCTCCCGGAGAAGCAGCTTGCGGAGGCCGTCGTCATTTGCCTCCAGCCACTTCATCTTCTCGTAGGATGAGTTACCCGGAATGTGCGGAATGCCGCCCGTAACCACGCGCATCGGTGTGCCTGCATGAGTGTCGACTGCCTGGATGGTTCTCTTGAATGCCACGTTGCTGTTCCCGTTTGCTAACTAAATGGAGGCTGTAAGAATGTGCCTATCGCGCTGCGATCGCTGAAACTCGCTCGAAGACGCTTCGCGGAATGCTGATGCCCTCTGCAGTCATCGGGTGCTCGATCCCGGTTACTCCAGGCATGAAGACGCCCAGTTCTTGCAGACGAGCCGACTGGGATTGTGCTCGTTGGATACGCTGATCTCCGTTGTTGCCAGGCATGATCGCCACGACGGTAAGACCCACCGCCGGGGAGGTGGCGCCCGATCGGAAATCCGGTACGTCCAGCGACCAGTTTCCTCCCGACAATCCCGCCGACAGCATTTCGACGAGAAGCGCAATGTTTCCGCCTTTGCGCCCGCCGAACGGCAGAAGCGCGCCGGCAAGGGCCTTCTGGGCGTCCGTGGTGGCGTTGCCGTCAGCGTCGACAGCCCAGCCTTCCGGTATCGGTTGGTTTTCCTCGGCGGCTCGAACGATGTTCACGAAGGCAGTTGCGCTGGAAGCCTGATCGATGACCATTGGCGGACTGTCGGGTCCGAGAGGAAAGCCGAACGCCAACGGATTTGTGCTATAGACGGCCGGGCCTCCCGGTGTGGAGACGACCATCGCGTTAGCGTTGGTCGCCGCCAGGCCGATTGCGCCATTGTTGGCGAGCGTCCGGACGTAGTAGCCGAGTTCGCCGGTCGTGAAGCCGTTGGACTGCGTGAAGATTGCAATGCCGTAGGTGCGGGCTGCACCTAATAGGTCTTCAAGTGCCACATCAAAGCCAAGTTGTGCGATCCCGGCGTCGGCATCGGACGCGAGGAACGCCGGAAAGCTGCGCTCGAGGCGCGGGGTCGGATGGCCATTGATACGGCCTTCAACGAAGCCGTTCAGATAATCGACAAAATGTGGGAAGCCCAGTGTCGCCGGGCCGTGCAAGGCTGCGGAAAGCGTTGCCTCAACGAGAGAGCGAGCGCTCGCGGGCGATGCGCCGGCTGCTAGGCACGCTCGCATTGCAAGGTCCTCCGCTTCCTTCAGCGTGAGGTAAACCTCATCTGCCATCTAGGGTCTCCAATACTGTTTCTCTGCCTTCATAGGATGCGCGTGCGATGACGGTGCTGGCTCTTTCTAACGCTGTGGCTAGTGGCCCATCCGGCAGCCACGATGTTTCTTGCGACATGGCGAATTCCAGCCCCAGCTGACTGCCGGGACGGCGAAGGAAGGGCGGCTCTTGTGCGCCCCCGATTGATGTGGCGTTACGGGTCCGATGCAAGGTCGAACGAAAGGGGCGGCTAGGCATGGAACTACTCGTAAAGCTCCATGCGCGATTGGTATTCCACCCCCGCAATCATCTTTGCCGTACTCTCGGATCAGGTCACCTTACGAGGGAGACGACGCTTTCATGGTGTTGGTGGGGTTGCGAGTTGACCATCGCTGCCGCCAGCTGACGGAAGGTAACGACCCCTACGGGTTGGGACGACGCTCCGAGCACCGTTACCTCGCCATCAGGCTGTGACGTCATCATCCGAAGAGCTTCCTCTATTGTCGTCTGAGCGCCGATGGTGGGGCCTCCAACACCTGCGCCATGGCGCAGCGGGCTCATGACGGCCTCGACATGGACGACCCTTCCACGGTTCACTTCCTTCACGAAGTTCGCGACGTATTCGTCTGCCGGTCGCAGCACGATCTCCTGGCTCGTACCCTGCTGGATGACCTCACCGTCGCGAAGGATAGCGATCTGATCCCCAAGACGAAGGGCTTCGTCGAGGTCATGGGTGATGAAGACGATCGTCTTCTTGATCTCCTTCTGGATGTCCAGAAGCACGGTCTGCATGTCTGTTCGGATCAGTGGGTCGAGGGCCGAATACGCCTCGTCCATCAGCAGGACCGGTGCATCGTTCGAAAGCGCCCGCGCCAGACCGACGCGTTGCTGCATGCCGCCCGAAAGCTGGTTCGGGAACTTCTGTTCGAAACCCTTCAGACCGACACGCTCGATCCAGCGCATCGCAATGTCGACGGCCTTTGAGCGCTCCATTCCTTGAACTTCGAGACCGAAGACGGTGTTATCAAGGACGTTGCGATGGGGCAGGAGGGCGAACTTCTGAAAGACCATGGCGGTCTGATGCATGCGAAATTCGCGAAGCTGCGTTTCGTTCATCTTCACGACATCGACGCCGTCCACAACCACTTCGCCAGCCGTTGGATCGATCAATCGGTTGATATGGCGGATCAGCGTCGACTTGCCTGAACCCGACAGCCCCATGATGACCTGGATGCAACCCGACGGAATTTCGATATTGATGTCCCGAAGACCGAGGATGTGTCCGTGCACGCGATTGAGTTCGGCCTTGCCGAGGCCTTTCCGGATGGCGTCGATGTACGCCTTTCCATCCGGCCCAAAGATCTTGTAGAGATTGCGGATCTTGATGCCGCCGAAGTGGTTGTCAGCCATGGACGGTCTCCCGGTACGCCTGGAGTCTCTTGCCATAGGCTTGGCTGACTCGGTCGAACATGATGGCGATGCCGACGATGGCAAGGCCGTTGAAGATACCCAGAGTAAAGTACTGGTTCGCGATCGCCTTCAGGACCGGCTGGCCAAGTCCCTGCACCCCGATCATCGAAGCAATAACCACCATCGCCAATGCCATCATGATGGTCTGGTTGATGCCTGCCATGATCGTCGGCAGCGCCAGAGGCAGCTGAACCTTGAAGAGCTTCTGAGACCGGTTCGTACCGAAGGCGTCGGCCGCTTCGAGAACGTCCTTGTCGACAAGGCGGATGCCGAGATCGGTCAATCGGATCATCGGCGGGATTGCATAGATGACGACCGCGATGAGGCCTGGAACGCGGCCGATCCCGAGCAGCATGACAACGGGAATAAGGTACACGAAACTCGGCATGGTCTGCATGACGTCGAGCACGGGGCTGACAATTTTCTGAACCCGGTCAGACCGCGACATCAGGATTCCGATCGGAAGACCGATAGCGACCGAGAGCACGGTACAGACGAAGATCATCGAGATGGTCCGCATCGTATCCTGCCACATGTCGAAGTAGCCGATGATCATGAGGGTCAGAAGACAGCCCAGGACGATCTTCAGGCTTCGACTGGCAAACCAGGCAGCGACCAGGATGAGGACCGTGATGATGGGCCACGGCGTCTGTGTCATGAATTTCTCGGCGGCAATAAGGAATTGCTGCAGCGGCTTGAAGAAGCTCTCGATCCCGTCGCCGTAGGCCCGTGTGAAGGCGCGGAAGTTCTCGTCGATCGATTGCTTCAGACCGCGCAATGCGTCGTCGTTCATGTGAGGAAAATTGTAAAACCAGTCCATTCGGATCCCCTTTTCATGGAAGAAGCCGGTGCCAAGTCTTTTGGTTTTTGTTCGCAGCGTGGCGCCTGGCGCCTCGGCTTATGATGGCCAGCGAGCTGGCGCCGTCCGCCTATATGATTGCTCGATAGCCCGCGGAGGTCCGCGACGCGCGTCCGGCGATTTCTAAGGTCAGCGGTCTTGAATTCAGCTCGATCATTTCGTTCCCTTATTTTTGCTTGTGTTCGTTTCGTTCGTCGCAAAGTCGGCGGCCCTGTCTCAGGGTTGCCCTCCCATGACGAGGGTCTTTTCAAGCGCGGCAGCGAGACCATCCGACACCGCTGCCGCAAACCCTCGATCCTTCATCGCATTGAGGCCTGCGGCGGTCGTTCCTCGGTATTCGAAAAATGCGTCGAGGGTCTTTTGCGGATGTTCCGGTCTTGCCTGAAGGAGACCTCCGGCGCCGATGATCAGACCATTGACTGCACGAAGGGCGATGTCTTCGCTCAACCCATGCGACCGGGCGTCATCGAGCATCGCCAGCGCTAGCAGCGCTGGATACGCCGGGCCGGTCCCGGTCAAGCCGGTGAGATAGTCGATGTCTCTCTCGCTCGTAACTTCGTCCTGCGTGCCGCATGCGTCGAAGATGATCCGAACGATCGTTCGATCGAGGCTGGTCACCTGAGCTGACGCAAGCCAGGGGGTGTAGGAGAGGGCGATTTCGGCGGCCGCATTCGGAAGTGCGCGAACGACGCGGCGCGTGTTGTGCCGTTGAGCGATGGCCTCGGCCGAGATCCCCGCCATGACGGAGATCACCAGTTTGCCGCGCACATCGATGGATAGTGAATGCCAATCGTCTGGCCGAACCGACAATATGATGACGTTCGACTTGTCTGCGAGCTCCTGGCTGTCGCGTGTCCAATGTGCCTTGGGATGGAAATCGGGCTGGCGACTGCGGAACGAGAGGATCAGGTCTTCCTCGGTCACCGAGCCGGCGCGGATCAGAGAGCGGGCGATTGCATTGCCGAGCCAACCGGCCCCGCCAACAATGCCTATCCTGATCGATCCGCTCATCCGTTGTTTCCTAGCCTGGTTTGTAGCCGTGGCGGGCGAAGAAGCGATCCAACTCCCTTTGCTGCGGAATCTGGCCTGTGTAGATCGCAATGTACTCCGGAATCCGTTTCATTCGAACGGCGATGTCTTCCTGCGACTGCATCGAAATGTAGCCGATCTGCACAAGGTAGGTTGTCCGTGCGCGAACGTCGGCCGGAACGGCCTTTAGACCGAACCGCATGAACATCTTCGACAGCGCCTCCACCCGCGTCTGGTCCGCGGCCTGCACTTCCTTGAGAATGTCCGACGACTGCAAGGCCCAGCTGCGGACAGCGAATTCAAACTGAGAATCGAACAGATCCTTGTTCAGCCAGCAGTCAAAGACGTTGAGCATCGCCTCTGCGAGCGACTCCGCATATGCTTCGGACTGCTTGATCAGATTGCCCGTGTTTTTATCCCGCCACTTCTGCACGAGGGCGTCGAGCAGCTCCTCGCGATCCTTGAAGAACCAATAGAAACTCGTTCTAGATAGCTTCAGCTTCTTCGCCAGGGCAGGATCTTAACGGAATCGACGCCGGAATCGATGAGGGAGGAGTAGGCGGCTTCAAGCCAGCCTTCCTGAGATCCCCGCCATCCGGTGTCGTTCAAATTCTGGTCCATGACCTATCTCCTAACAAATTATGGCGATCGCCACAAGCAAAATGTACATCAGTGTCAAAAACGAAGACGTAAATGTTTTCGTCATTGACACTGATGTACATTTTCGCTTAGCGTCTTGTCGATGTTTCTAATCCGGAGCACGACGCATGTCGAATGATCCCCTTCTTCAGCCGTACAAATTGAAGCACCTGACCCTCCGCAACCGTATCATCGTGACCTCTCACGAGCCCGCTTATCCGGAGGAAGGAATGCCGAAGGAGCGGTATCGCGCCTATACCGTCGAACGTGCGAAGGGTGGCGTTGCCCTCACTATGACCGCCGGCTCAGCCGCGGTTTCGCGGGACAGTCCGCCGGTCTTCAACAACCTGCTCGCCTATAAGGACGAGATAGTTCCGTGGATTAGAGAAATGACCGATGCCGTGCACGAGCACGGTTCGGCGATCATGATCCAGCTTACCCATCTTGGTCGTCGCACGCGCTGGGACAAGGGCGACTGGCTGCCGGTTCTCGCACCGTCGCATCATCGTGAAGCCTCGCATAGGGCGTTTCCGAAGAAGATCGAAGACTGGGATATCGAGCGCATCATCAAGGATTTCGCCGACGCGGCCGAACGCATGAAGGCGGGGGGCATGGATGGCGTCGAGCTTGAGGCCTACGGCCATTTGATCGACCAGTTTGCCTCTCCGCTCACCAATGAACTTGACGGGCCATATGGCGGCTCGCTCGAGAACCGCATGCGTTTCTGTCTTGATGTCTTCAAGGCGATGCGAGAGCGGGTCGGCGACGACTTCATTCTCGGCATTCGCTATACTGCGGACGAGCGCCTTCCTGGTGGCACGGGCAAGGAAGAGGGGATCGAGATTTCGAAGAGGCTGCGCGACAGCGGCTTGATCGATTATCTCAATGTGATCCGCGGTCATATCGACACCGACCCCGGCCTGACCGACGTCATCCCGATCCAGGGCATGGCGAACTCTCCCCATCTCGATTTTGCCGGTGAGATCCGTGCGGCGACGAACTTCCCGACCTTCCACGCGGCCAAGATCCCGGATGTGGCAACGGCGCGTCACGCGATCGCTGCAGGCAAGATCGACATGGTCGGCATGACCCGCGCTCACATGACCGATCCGCATATCGTGCGGAAGATCATCGAGAAGCGCGAAGAGGATATCCGTCCTTGCGTCGGCGCCAACTACTGTCTTGACCGCATCTACCAGGGCGGCATGGCATTCTGTATTCACAACGCGGCGACCGGCCGCGAGCAGACAATGCCGCACATCGTAAAGAAGGCCGAGGTCCGCAAGAAGGTCGTTATCGTTGGCGCGGGCCCGGCTGGTCTTGAGGCTGCGCGCGTATCGGCTGAGCGTGGCCATGACGTGGTCGTTTTCGAAGCGGCGAACAACGCGGGCGGTCAAATTCGCCTCACGGCGCAGAGTGAACGCCGCCGTGAAATGATCAGCATCATCGACTGGCGAATGAGCCAGTGCGAAAAATTGGGCGTCACCTTCCACTTTAACACCTGGGCGGAAGCTAAAGTGATCACGGCTGAAAAGCCCGATGTCGTCATCATTGCCACCGGCGGGTTGCCTCATACCGATGTCCTGACGAAGGGCAACGAGCTTGTGGTCTCCTCCTGGGACATCATCTCCGGGGACGTAAAGCCAGGCACCAATGTGCTCGTTTTCGACGATGCGGGCGATCATGCCGGCCTGCAGGCGGCCGAGTTCCTCGCGAAGGCTGGCGCCAAGGTCGAAATCATGACGCCGGATCGGTCTTTCGCTCCCGAAGTCATGGCGATGAACCTCGTACCTTACATGCGCTCGCTGCAGAAGTTGGACGTCACCTTCACGGTCACGTTCCGGTTGGAGTCGGCCGAGAAGAGTGGCAACCAGATCGTCGCGAAAGTCGGAAGCGACTACGGCGGCGTTGCGAAGGAGCGCGTCGTCGATCAAATCGTCGTCAATCACGGCACGATCCCGCTCGACGAGCTCTACTTCGAGCTCAAGCCGCTTTCCCGAAATCTCGGCGAGACCTCATACGACCAGCTTCTGTCTGGCGAACCGCAGTCGGTGACGCGCAACAGCGATGGGCAGTTCCAGCTCTTCCGGATCGGTGACGCTGTCGCTGCGCGCAACACGCATGCCGCGATCTACGACGGCCTGCGCATAGCAAAGGATCTCTAACCGTTCGGCCGGCCCGCCTTCTTGGCGGCCGGAGAACTTTAGCGAAAACAACAGGGGGTACCCATGAAAATCCTCGTCCCCGTAAAGCGGGTTGTTGATTACAACGTGAAGATCCGCGTGAAGGCCGATGGCACAGGCGTTGAGCTCGCGAACGTCAAGATGTCGATGAACCCCTTCGACGAGATCTCCGTCGAGGAGGCCTTGCGCTTGAAGGAAGCCGGCAAGGCCGAGGAAGTGGTGGTCGTCTCGATCGGTCCTGCCAAGGCCGAAGAGACGCTGCGCACAGCACTCGCCATGGGTGCTGACCGTGCCATTCTCGTCGAGACCGACGATGCCGTCGAGCCGCTCGCCGTCGCCAAGATCCTCAAGGGTGTCGCCGACGTCGAACAGCCGGGCCTGATCATCGTCGGCAAGCAGGCGATCGATGACGACTCGAACCAGACCGGCCAGATGCTGGCAGCCCTGCTCGGCTCCGCCCAGGCCACCTTCGCCTCGAAGATCGAGATTGGCGATGGCAAGGCCCAGGTGACGCGCGAAGTCGATGGCGGCCTGCAGACCATCGAGATCAAGCTCCCGGCTGTGGTCACGACTGACCTGCGCCTCAACGAGCCACGCTATGCCTCGCTGCCGAACATCATGAAGGCGAAGAAGAAGCCGCTCGACAAGAAGAGCCCTTCCGACTTCGGCGTTTCCACGTCGCCGCGCCTCAAGGTGCTGAAGACAGAGGAACCATCAGGCCGCAAGGCAGGCGTCAAGGTCGCGTCGGTCGCCGAGCTCGTCGACAAGCTCAAGTCCGAAGCCGGCGTCCTCTAAGGTTCGAGAAAGGGAGATCTATCCATGGCCATTCTTCTTCTGGCTGACCACGACAACAACCACCTTTCCGACCAGACCGCCAAGACACTGACGGCAGCTTCCAAGATCGGCGGCGACGTGCATGTGCTGGTATCAGGCAAGGGCGCCAAGGCGGCGGCCGAACAGGCAGCCAAGCTATCTGGCGTTTCCAAGGTGCTGGTTGCCGAGGATGCAAGCCTCGCCAACAATCTGGCCGAGCCGCTGTCTGCCCTGATCGTCTCGCTGGCTGCCGGCTATGACACGATCATTGCCGCTGCGACCTCGACCGGCAAGAACGTACTGCCACGCGTCGCAGCCCTACTCGATGTCGCCCAGGTTTCGGAAATCATCGAAGTTGTCGCGGCTGATACCTTCAAGCGCCCGATCTATGCCGGCAACGCCATCCAGACGGTACAGTCGACCGACGCCAAGAAGGTTATCACCGTGCGCACGGCCTCCTTTGCAGCAACATCAGAAGGCGGTTCCGCTTCCGTCGAGGCGATCCCGGCCGTTTCCGATCCGGGCCTCTCCACCTTCGTCAAGGACGCGTTGTCGGCTTCCGACCGTCCGGAACTGACGTCTGCGAAGATCATCATCTCAGGCGGTCGCGCGCTCGTTTCTGCCGAGAAGTTCCAGGAAGTCATCCTGCCGGTTGCCGACAAGCTCGGCGCCGCCGTTGGCGCAAGCCGTGCCGCTGTCGATGCCGGCTATGCGCCGAACGACTGGCAGGTCGGGCAAACTGGCAAGGTGGTTGCGCCCGATCTCTACATCGCCTGCGGCATCTCGGGCGCGATCCAGCATCTTGCCGGCATGAAAGACTCGAAGGTCATCGTCGCCATCAACAAGGACGAAGAGGCGCCGATCTTCCAGGTGGCCGACTACGGCCTCGTCGCCGATCTCTTCGATGTCCTGCCGGAACTCGAAAAGGCCATGTAGTCAGACGGTGTGGTCACGATGGATGCACGCGAAATGAACTGCCGAATATCGTCGCTGGATGGTGTGACTTACGAAGCCGTCGTCATCGGCGCGGGTGCGGTTGGATGCGCCGCGGCACGCGAGCTTGCCGGGCGAGGGTTCAAAACCCTGCTTGTCGACCGCGGCGATATTGGTGCGGGCACGTCTTCGCGCTCAAGCCGAATGCTCTACTCCGGCGTTGGCTACCTCGCGCCGCCCTTTCCCTTGTGGCAACTCCCGTTTCGACCAGTCACGATGCTGCGACGCTTTCTGTACTCGCGGAACATCATGCATTGCCGCGCGGAACTCTTCCGGGACATGCCGGATCGGCTGACCAAGCATCGCTTTCACTATCCGTTTCGCAAGGGAGACCGATATCCGCATTGGCTTGTGGAATTCGGGTTCAGGATGATGGAGACGCTCTGCAGTCGCAAAGTCCCTCTCGCATTTCGGCGATTGTCACCGGCCGCGGCTGCGAAGGAGAGCGACATGGTGGCGTCTCTTGGCGGTCCGGTGTCGAGCGTCGGCGTCTTTGAGGAATACATGTACGCATGGCCGGAAAGGATCTGCGTCGATACGGCGCTCGATGCCGAACGGCGAGGTGCCACCATTCGCACCTATGCGAAGGTAAGTTCGATCCAGCAACGCGGAGACGGCTGGGAAATCACCCTGGAAGATCAGGCACCGGGGGCAAGCGGACAGGCGCGCATCACCACAAAGTCGATCGTGAACGCGGCAGGCCCGTGGGTCGATAGAGTTCCCGGCGGCGGAAAGGCCGAAAAGAAGCGTGTGCTCGGCCGCAAGGGTGTCAATGTGATGGTCCGTTTGCCCGACACCTGGCGAGGGCAGGGTCTCGAAGCGTTTTCCAGCAAGGGCGAGACATTCTATGTTTTCCCTTGGGGCGATTACCACTTCGTTGGTCCGACCGAACTGGTAGTCGAGGAAGATCCGGATAATGTTGGGGTTCTGGACACGGAAGTTGACTATATTCTCGGCGAGGCGAACCTATTATTCCCCGAACTCGCTCTGACAAGGGGCAACGTACTGCATGCGTGGTGCGGTGTTAGGCCAATGTCCACCACGGACGGCGAGACGGTCAGCCTTCCGGTGCGTGCAATCCAAGACCCTCGGAAGCCGGGCCTCATCACGATCACCGGATCCTACATCATGATGCATCGGCATGCTGGGCGTCTCGCCGCAAGGCTGGTCGAGAAAAGGCTGGGCAGGCGCAAGGCTCCGCCAAAAGGAATGCTTCGAGCCGATGGCGAGTCCGATATCCGCGAAATCGTCCTGAAGGAGCATGTCGTCCGTCTCGTCGATCTCATTCGCAGGCGGTTGGCGGTTGGGCTTGATCCGTCGTTGGGGCGCGATCAGGCCGAGGAGCTTTCGCATGTCGCGGCTGCCGCCGCCGGTTGGTCGGAGGCTAGGCGGCAGGAGGAACTGCGCCATTTCGAGGAGGATACCTCTCGCGTTTACCAGCGGGTGAGCGGCTAGTGGCCATCGAAGAACTGCCCTGACGCGAACGCATGAATTCGACGTCGTGATCGTCGGCGGCGGTCCTGCGGGTGTGTCGGCTGCGATCGGGGGAAGCCAGCTAATCAAGGAACTGTCGGTCATCGTGCTTGAAAATGGTACCGAAATCGGTGCCATATTCTCTCGGGTACGGTCGTCAGACCCCTCGCCATCGACCGCCTGCAGCGCGATCGCCATGAGGAGGCCGATCACCGCTGAAAGACAGACGAAATGGAGGATTGCAGCTCGGTCGGAGCATTCCGCTCCGGCCCTGGAGGGAAGGAGAACATTCTATGAGTAGTATCAATATCCACCCTGTCGTGGATTCTGGGTACCGTGCGACGGACGCGAGTTTTTCGGGCGGCACGCTCGTCTGCAATTGCGCGAGCAACCCGGTGAAGGTTAAGGTCAACAGCGATATCGCCCACAACCATGCATGCGGCTGCACCAAGTGCTGGAAGCCCGCCGGAGCGAACTTTTCGGTCGTCGCGGTAGCCCCGACGGACAAGGTCGAAGTCCTGGAAAACGGCAACAAGCTTGCCGTCGTCGATCCGTCCGCTCTTATCCAGCGCCATGCCTGCAAGGAATGCGGCGTCCATATGTATGGACCGGTCGAACGCGAGCACCCATTCCAGGGCCTGTCGTTTCTCCATCCCGAGCGCTTCGAAGGCAAAGGCTGGGCGCAGCCGGGCTTCGCAGCGTTCGTCTCGTCCATCATCGAAAGTGGCTTCGACCCGTCGAAAATGGGTGAGGTTCGTTCGAAACTGAAATCGTCCGGCCTTGAGCCCTACGATTGCCTGTCGCCCGGCCTGATGGACTACATCGCGACCTGGACCGCAAAGAAGAGCGGCGCTCTCCCCGCATGATGCCTGTCGACGCCGGCCGGTGGAACCAGGCTCGGCGTCGCCCACTTTTAGACGGAGATCAGTCCAGCAAGAGGAGGCATATCGATGCACATCGATGGCGGGTGTCACTGCGGGTTCATCTCGTACGAGGCTGACGTCGATCCCGAGATGGTCTCAATCTGTCACTGCACGGATTGCCAGCGTCTGACGGGAACCGCATATCGAGTGACCATCAGCGCCCCACGAGAGGCGTTCTCGATCACCGCCGGCGAGCCGAAGCTCTACGAGAAGCTCGGCGACAACGGTCTCAAACGGCTACAGTATTTCTGCCCAAACTGTGGATCTCCGGTGTACACCACCGGCGAGAATGAGGATGCCGAGGAGGTTGGCATCCGGTTGGGAACAGTCAATCAGCGCCATGAATTTCATCCGAGGTCGCAGATCTGGTGTTCATCAGAGCTTTCCTGGTCCCAAGATATAAGTTCGCTCCCGAAACGACCACTCGACTAGGTGGAAGTGAAGGTGAAACTTCGTCGACATGCTTCGCCTGCCGGTTATGACAGATCCAACCGCCGGGAAGGGCCCCTCCGGGAAGAAAGCCGCTGACGAACTGCAGCCAGGCAGCGCATTGAGAGCAGCGCGACGTGGAGCTTAGGGCACAAGCTGAGCGAAGAAGAGAACTCGGTTCCGCCTTCAGATTTCTTCCCAGGGGAAGGTATCCAATCGCTCGGCACCCTTCGAGGTAACCAGCGCCTGCGTCTCGAGTTTGATGCTCTCGGAGCCGTCTTCGGCGATCAGGCTCTCGATATTGAGGACCATTCCTTCCTCGATCGCGCCGGCGAATTCGGCATCGTAATCAGGATGAAGAAGGATGCCCGGCCATTCGTCCGCCATGCCGGTGCCATGCGCAGCGAGGGTGTAGCGGTACGGAACGTACTTCTCCGGGATGCGCCAGCTCTTGTCGTTGAACTCGCCGAAGGACATGCCCGGCCGGATGATCGAGAGATTATGCTCGATCTGCTCTCGTGCCGCCCAATAGAGGTCTCGCTGCTTGGCATTCATCACAACGTGCCCGCAGGTCCATGACCGGGAGAGGTCGGCACAATAGCCGTAGGGGCCGATCATGTCGGTGTCGAAGGAGATCATCTCGCCGCGCTTGATGACGTAGTCGGAGCATTCCTGGTACCAGGGATTGGTGCGCGGGCCCGCCGTCAGGAGCTTGGTCTCCAGCCACTCGCCGCCGCTGCGCGCATTCTCGAAGTGGAGTTCCGCCCAGATCTCCCGCTCGGTTCGTCCGGGCTCTGAGACTTCGTACATCCGCGCCATCCCGGCTTCACAAACGCGGATCGTCCAGCGCATGAGCTCGATTTCTTCCGGGCTCTTGATCGAGCGCGCGCGCTCCGCCAGTTCCTGCCCGTCGAGCAGGGTGAAGCCGCGGCTTTGCAGTTCGTGGGCCGGTGCCGGCTCCAACCGGTCGACGCCGATCCGTCGGTTGCCACCGTGAGACTTCAGGATATCCGCGATCTCATCGGCCCAGGCCTTCATCCGGGTTTCGACCAGGTTTCCCGCGGTGAAGAATAGAAAGGACTTCGACGTTCGAACTTCGTCAATACCGGGGAGCCCGTCGTTGACGTGCTCCGACCCTTCGAACTCGAACATAATAGCTGGCCCGTCGGCGAGGATCAGTGCGTAGCGCGACGGGTTGTGCATCGTCCATATGCTCATGTTCGAACAGTCGAACGCATATCGGATATTGACGGGGTCGTAGAGGAGGAGCGCGGAACAGTCCCATTCCTTCATTTTCGTGCGGAGACGACCAAGGCGATAGCGTCTGGCGGCGTCCAAGGTTGACGCAGGAATTGGGCTGGTCAAGGGGCGATCAGCACCCTCAGGGTTCAGATAGGCCTGCTTCCGGTCGTCCTTGAACACGGACGCGTTCGATGACGGCGACGAGTTTTCCTCGGTACGCAACATTTCCATCTCCTCCGATCATTCTTAGGGTCAACGATCGATGACGAGATCGCTAAGCGGCTTCGAACAGCACGGCAGGAACATTCCGGCATCGATTTCGCGCTGCCTGATGCCGCCGTTGTGGTTCATTTCCACGGAGCCCGAGACGAGCTTGGACTTGCATGTGCCGCAGACACCGTTCGAACAGGACGAAGGAAGCCGTACGCTTCCCTTCTTCGCAGCCGCAAGCACCGTATGATCCGCAGACACGTCCAGCGTCTTCTTCTGCTTAGAAAATTCGACCTGGTAGATCTTGCCGACAGGTTGCGCCTCTACGTCGAGGCCCGGTTGGTCAATCACGGCCGCGTCGAAGCTCTCCTCTATATAATCGGACGGCGGGACGCCTAGAGCTGCCGAGATCGAGCGAGCGGCCGCCATGAACGGCGCGGGACCGCAACACATAACGATGCGCTCGGCAATGTCGGGCACGGCCAGTTTGACGAACTCGGGGGAGATCCGGCCCGTCAGACCGGGCCAGGACTGTTCACCGACGACGGTCTCCGGCAGGAACTGCAGGCGCAGTCCCTTCATTCGCGTGGCAAGACTTGCAAGCTCCTGCCGGAAAATCAGGTCGGACGGCGTTCGCGCCGCATGCAGGAAGACGATGTCGGTGGCCTCGTACTGATCCGCAAGATCACGCGTGATCGACATGACGGGTGTGATGCCCGAGCCCCCCGAAATCAGCAGGAGCTTCCTCTTTTCGCCTTTCGGACGGATGAAGTGACCGAGCGGTCCCTGGCCTTTGACCGTCATGCCGGGTGTCATGTTGTCGTGCAGCCAGTTCGAGACCTTGCCTCCGGGTACGCGCTTGACGGTTACCGTGAACGCGTTCCGACGGTGCGGCGAGGACGAGATGCTGTAGCAGCGGGCTTCTCCGTCCGAACCTGTCGGGAAGTCGAACAGGAAGTACTGCCCAGCGTCGAAGTTGAACCGCTTGCCTTCAGGAGATGCGAACGTGAAGCTCTTCACGTCGTGCGTTTCCTGGTGGACATCAAGACAGACGAGCGTTTCGTCCTGTTCGGGATCCCAGATCGCGGTGTCAGCCCGCGTCAGTTGTTGAAATTCAATACCCATGAGCGCGCATCCGATCGATGTACCAGGTCGCGAACTTGTCGAGGTTGGTTTCGGAGAACTTGGAATAGGGGCCAGGCTGGTAGGCCGGGTCGAGGGCGCCCGCATGCGAGCGGGCAACGAGATCTGCGTCCTGGTCGGTTGTCGCGATCCAGACGTCGGTCAGCTTGTCGAGGTCGTAGTCTTTGCCTTCGACGGCATCCTTGTGCACGAGCCACTTGGTTCTGACGAGCGTGCGGCCGGCGGAAAGCGGGATGACGGTCGCAACCACCGCGTGGTCGCCCATGAAATGGTTCCAGCTATTATGGCCCCAAAGGTGGGTGTCGCCGAGGTCCTTGCGCGTCATGTGACCGAGCAGCTTGGAAGAGGCGGCAGTGGCGTCATGGGTCTGGGACTCGCCGGCGCCCGCAATGATCAGCCGCTGGGTGCGGAAGTTCGTGGCGCAGTTTTCGAGTTGTTCGACCGCAGCGGACGGGAAGCCGTCGGCCTCCCAGGATTTTGTTCTTTCATCGTATAAGCGGAAGTGCTTTTCAGCCTGCTCACGATCTTCAGGGCTCAGCGTTTCGGGATCGAAGCCAAAGTCGAGATCGACGAAGGAAACACAGAGTTCGGGATGGTTGGCAGAACAGTGGTAGCACTCGCGATTGTTTTCCATCGTGAGCTTCCAGTTGCCGTCCTCGATCACATCCGTCTGATGCGCGACCTTGGCATTGCGAATGTCATAGGGCGCAAGCCGTTCGATCATGGCCTGCTCGAGATTTGAGATGTCCTCTGGCGGATGGTCCGAGAGGCATACATAGACAAGGCCGCCGATCGATTTGAAGGTCACCGGTTTCAGGCTGTGACACTGTTTGTCGAGGTCCTTGCCCATATGAGGGGCGTAGGCCAATTCGCCAGTGAGCTCATAGGTCCAGGTGTGATAAGGACAGACCAGCTTCGAAACGATCGTCTTTCCTGCGTCGAGCAACCGTGAACCACGGTGACGACAGACATTGTGCAGGACACGCAGTTCGCCGTCATCGTCGCGAAGCAGGATCAAGCTTGTCTTGCCGATATCGACCACCGTCGCATCGCCTGCTTCCGGAACGTCGCAATCGAGGCCAATGCAAATCCAGTGTTTATGGAAGAAGACGTCGATATCCGCATCGAACACGTCCTCGCGTGTGTAGAGGCCGGCAGGCAACGAATGACCGTTGGTGCGAGCTTCGAGGAGGGCAGAGATGTCAGATGGCAGCTTGTTGAGCATGATAACCTCTCGTGGTTCGATAGCTGGCAGTTTGCGCTTGCGTCCCAGAGGCTTCAACGGCACTAATTTTTAGCGATCCATAACTTTAGGGAATGCGAAGGCAGCGTTGATGAACTTTCGGCGGCGTATTCCATCCCTGACCGCGCTGTTGACTCTCGAGGCCGTGCTTCGGCATCGGAGCTTCACGGCGGCAGCCGTTGAACTGGGCGTTACCCAGGCAGCAGTGAGCCGCCAGATCGCCGTCCTTGAAGAGGAGCTCGGCTTGGATCTCTTCGTACGAAAGCATCGCGCGATCGAGCCTACTCCGCCTTGTCTTACGCTCGGCACGACATTGGCGCAGAGCTTCGCCAATATCGCGGATACGGTTGACGGGGTAAGATCGTCCCAGCAAGGCGTGGTCACCATTGGAGCCTCGGTGGCGTTCTCTTCGTTCTGGCTTTTGCCACGGCTCGCAGAGTTTCGACGGGAGAATGCCGGCGTGCAGATCAGGGTGATTTCCCAGGATGCCAGGATCGATCTAGATGCCGGCGGTGTCGACATAGCCATAAGATATGGAAGGCCGCCTTTCACCGACGCCAAGATCGTCGCATCGCAGGAGGACTTCGTCGTTCCAGTATGTTCGCCGGACTATCAGCGACGGAGACAGCCTGGTGAACTCTCAGGCGCCGACGAGTTCATCGAGACGGATGCGCAAGACAGAACCTGGCTTTCCTGGGCGCATTGGGTCGAGGAAACGGGGCGCGATCTCCGAGTTAGACCCCATCTACGCTTTAGTCATTACACGGAGACGATCGCGGCTGCTCGGGCAGGGCAGGGGATAGCGCTCGGGTGGCGGCTTCTCGTTCAGACGTTCCTCGATGATGGAACCCTGGTCGCTCTCGAGGAGGCTAAGATGCCGACAGTGGAGAGGTTCCATGTTCTTCTTCCGGCAAAGACGCGAAGAAGCGATTCAGCTGAACATGCAGCGACCTGGCTTGCCAATGCATTGACCCACCAACGTTAGGTCCTCCAATACGAGGCCGGCTTTCCTCTTCCGGCTAGATGACTGTCTGCAGGCCTAGTTCGACGACCCTGCCAGACGGCAGACCGAAATAGTCAGTTGCGGTTCCGGCATTTCGTGCAAGCGCGATGAAGAGCCGATCCTGCCAGAACGGCATGCCTCCTTTTTTTGAAGGCAGGATTGTTCGTCGCGACAGGAAGAAGGACGTTGACATGATGTCGAAGCTTAGGCCGAGCTTTCGCGCGAGAGCAAGGACGCGCGGAATGTTCGGTGTCTCCATGTAGCCGAACGTGATCACGAGCCGGCTGAACAGCGGATTGAAGCTTTCCAGGAATATCTTGTCGTCGTCGGGAACGAATGGAGTTGCCGCGGTCACGACGCTGAGGATGATGTTCTGTTCGTGAAGTACCTTGTAATGCTTCAAGCTGTGCAGCAGCGCCGTCGGTGCGCCCTCGACATCGCTCGTCAGGAAAATCGCGGTGCCCGGGACCGTCGGCGGCTTCTTTTGCGCGAGCCTGTCGATGATCGAACGCAACGGGATCTCGTCAGCCCGCGTTCGCGCGGCAAGCAACCGCCTGCCGGAAATCCAGGTCTGCATCATCAGACCCATGATCGACGCCACGGTGATCGGAACCCAGCCGCCATCGGGAAACTTCGCGATGTTGGCGGCAAAGAAACCGGTATCGATAAGGAGAAGCGGAACGATGACTGCCGCCGCACTAAGCATCTTCCAATTCCACACATGCCGCATGACAACAAACAGCAGGATGCTGGTAATCAGCATTTCGCCGGTAACCGCGATGCCGTAGGCCGCCGACAGTCCGCTCGAGCTCCTGAAATACAGGACCAACGCCACTACGAAAACAAAGAGGAACGAATTGACCTGCGGGATAAAAATCTGGCCGGAGTGGGTTTCGGACGTGTGGAGAATCTGCATGCGCGGCAGGAGGTTAAGGTGCATGGCCTGCCGGACGAGGGAGTAGGCGCCCGATATCACCGCCTGGCTGGCGATCACCGTCGCCGCAGTGGCAAGGCATACGATCGGCACGCGCGCCCAATCCGGATGCATCCCGAAGAACGGATGTGAGGCCATGTCCGGATTTGCCAGTACGAAAGCGCCCTGGCCGAAATAGTTGAGGAGAAGGCACGGGAAAACGAACACAAACCACGCGATGACTATCGGTCGCCGGCCGAAATGCCCAAGATCGACGTAGAGTGCCTCGGCACCGGTGACCGCCAGGAACACCGCGCCCAGAACCGTGATGGCGAGGCCGACGTTGTTGCCAGCGTATTGGATGGCGTGAATTGGGTTGATGGCTCCGAGGATCGCCGGATCGTCCAGAATGTGGATGCCGCCGCTGATCCCAAGGACGGCGAACCAAAGCGCCATCACGGGACCGAACACGGCTGCCACCCCGCCAGTTCCAAAACGCTGGATGATGAACAGCATCGCGATGATCGTCAGCGTGATCGGCACCACCCAATGCGAGAGCGCCGGTGCAACGACCTGGATGCCTTCGACGGCTGACAGGACCGAGATAGCAGGCGTGATGATCGCGTCGCCGAGAAAGAGGGAAGCGCCAGCGACGCCCAACACCATAATCCAGAGAGGTCGGCCCGGAATGCTTTCGCGGGCGAGGGTCATCAGGGAAAGTGTGCCGCCTTCGCCATGGTTGTCCGCCTTGAGGACGAAGGTCACGTATTTCACTGTCACCACGACCGTGAGAGCCCAGACGATCAATGAAAGGATGCCGAACACGTTGTCGCGATGCGAACCCAGTCCCGCCGTCGCGTGCAGCGCCTCTCGAAATGCATAAAGCGGGCTCGTGCCGATATCGCCGTAAACGACGCCAAGTGCGGCAAGCACGAGTGGCGCAGTTCCGCTGCTGGTTTCATGTCCGATTTCCGGGTCTTCGGAACGAAGCTGCGGATAGGTCAAACGGGCGGTCCTTGATCGAAAATGCGAGCACTTAGGCTGAGCTTGTATGCAAATCGGCAGGCATTGGCAAACTGACGGCAGTCGAGACCGGCGATCCGCTATGGAGACAGAGCCGCGCCTTCGACTCGGTCCTCCATGACCGGCTTTGCTTCATGCTATGGCACACGCTGCATCAAAACGAGTTTCCCGATGGAGCCCATACATGCGCCGAGCTGAGTTCTCTCCGGTGCACTTGATTGCTTGTGGTGGAAGAAAAGAGCTGTTGATTGAAACGGTCTTCAAACAGCTCGTGTTGGAACTCTATATCCCCGGAAACAATGGTTTCAGGTCGAACCGGCACGGCGCGGACGTCCTTAATATTTCTTCTTGCGAACGATCTTGTTGCCACGTGGCCCGCTGATGGCCGGTGTTCTATCGCGATTTTCGACGACGAGGCTTCGCCAGCGTTCAAGACGGTCGGCGGCTAAAGTACCGCTCTTGACGGCAGCCTGAACTGCGCAGCCCGGTTCATGGGCATGGGTGCAGTCGCGAAACCGGCAAAACGTCGCCAACTCCGTGATATCGGAAAAGTGCGTATCTATTCCGTCTGTGACGTCGCTGACGTGGAGCGTTCTGATCCCTGGCGTATCGATGACCCATCCACCGCCTGGAATTGCATGCAGCGACCGCGCCGTGGTGGTGTGGCGGCCCTGTGCGTCGTACTCCCGGATGGTGCCGGTCTTCTGCTTGGTGTCGGATCCAACCAAGGTGTTTACGAGGGTCGATTTTCCAACTCCGGAGGACCCCACCAACGCGATTGTCTGACCAACGCCGTACCAGGGCTTCAAGAGGGAGGCGGCGTCGGCCGAGCGCCCGTTGAGTGCGATGACAGGAAGGTCATGCTGCAGCGCCTCGGCCTGAGACTGGAACTCGCCAATATCTTTCGCCATATCGGCCTTGGTCAGCACAACGACCGGATTGCTGCCGGCCTGCTTGGCCATGATCAGATAGCGTTCCAATCGCTCGGGATCGAAATCGGCGTTGCACGAAGTAACGATCAACAACGTATCAACGTTCGCAGCAACCAACTGCTGGCCGTGTCCGCCTTCGGTCCGTCGCTGAAACACGCTTTTCCGCTCGAGGCGTTTGACAAGCATGTCGGTCAGTGGATCGGCCATAATCCAATCGCCCACCGCAAAGTCAGCGGTACTGCTGTGGGGCGGGAGTTGCAGTCCGACTGGCCCGTTGACATCGATCGCTTCAATCCGTGCTCGATGTACCGAGGCGACACGCCTGGGGACGAGGCCTGCTTCCCCAGGTCCGATTTGATAGGCGAAGAACTCGGACCAGCCAAGCTGTTCCAGCGTTGAATGAAAGGGGGTCAAATTTTATCTCGCATTCGGTACGACAGCTGTGCGGAGTGGCTGGGGTGTGCTCGCAGCGTTTTGCCTAGCTTTGCGGATCGCGCTTTGACAACGGCACATTTGCGTCCCTCGTGCTTTTGCTTGGAAACGTTTGCAGCTAATTACCCCCTAAAGCCGCAAACAGCCAGCTATAAAACAAAGCGTCGACGTAAGAGCACGCCTGGTGTATGCACGGATTATCGATGCTTTGTTTGCCGATGCTTGTTTTGGCTGCGCTCTGCGCCTCTTGATCAACTCTCACTTTCAAAAGTCGACAGACCGCTGTGCGTGGCTCGGTCGGAATTGGTGTATGTAGCGCATTGGTCTGTGATGACCGTTACCGCTATCTACAAAGCTCCGTGCTACACGGCGGGTATTTGCTAATTAAACCTGTCTCTGAAAAGGGAATCTATTGAAATTTTCGAACGACAACAGCTTTGCCGAGCGCCGCAAGTCGGCGGCGAAATCCAAGCAGGACCTTCTGGCGAAGTTCAAATCTGCGCCGAAGCCAACGGACCCTGACATGCAGGAAAGGCTTGCTGCGCGCGATGCGGTCGCTGCTGCGAGGACCGCACGTCGTGCCGAGCGCGATGCTTCGAAGGCGGAGGAAAATAATCGCCTGTTGATAGAAGTCGCGGCTTTCGCCATGGCGGCGGAGGCGCAGGAAAAGGCCGAAGCTGAGGCCCGACAGGCGGAAATCGACGCTCGCGCTTCCCGCATCGTGGCCGATGAAGCCGCACGCAAGGCCGAGCGCGATCGCCGCTATGCGGCACGCAAGGCTCGTCGCGCCTGATGCCCGAAAACTCATATGCAATCCTGGACTTGGCGAACTCCACCCCTGAACTCAGGAAGGGCTCGCATCAGATGAACTCTCAAGCCCGCCGACAAAACTCGCCGGAGCAGGATACAGCTGGTGCCTGGCTAAAGATTCTTGCGCAATACCGGCAGCCGCGATTTGGCCGCAGCGTGTTTGAGCTCCTGATAACGGTTGTACCGTTCGCTGCGTTTTGGGCCGGCGCCTGTATTTCCATCATTCACGGTTGGTGGCTGGGCGGCATCCTTGTTCTGCCGGCTGCGGCTTTCCTGCTCCGGCTCTTCATGATCCAGCACGACTGTGGGCACGGTTCGTTCTTCGCGCGGCGGAGATTGGACACATGGACGGGGCGTGTGGTCGGCGTTCTTACTCTAACGCCTTACGATTACTGGCGGCGTGCGCATGCCGAACATCATGCCTCTGCCGGCAATCTCGATGAACGGGGAGTGGGCGACATCGCCACACTAACGGTCGCAGAATATCGCGCCCTGTCTCCGGCGCGGAGGCTCGGATACCGGCTTTATAGGCATCCGCTTGTCATGTTCGGCATAGGTCCTGCCTGGCTGTTCCTTCTGAAACAGCGTCTGCCGATCGGTATGATGGGAGCCGAAGTCTTGCCTTGGGTCTCCACAATGGCAACCAATCTGGCGATCGCGTTCGTCACTGCCTTGATGATATGGGCCGTGGGGCTTGTACCCTTCCTCGTGGTCCATCTTCCTGTTGTATTGTTGGCGGGAGCTGCCGGCGTCTGGCTGTTTTACGTGCAGCACCAGTTCGAGGAAACGCATTGGTCAAAGGCGGGAGAATGGCAATTTCCTCAAGCCGCCCTGCATGGCGCGTCGCATTATGACCTTCCGCTGGTGCTTCGATGGCTGACGGGAAACATCGGCGTCCATCACGTTCATCATCTTTCGAGCCGAATTCCGTATTACCGTCTTCCAGAAGTCCTACGCGATCATCCGGAGCTGGCAGGCATTGGCCGCATAACATTACGGGAAAGCTTCGGATGCGTGCGACTTGCGTTGTGGGATGAGCGGCAGGGAAGGCTAGTTTCTTTCCGAGAGGCCCGGAAAGCCGCGGCGCACCAATAGCATCCAACTAGACTTCCACCGCCGGGGTAAGCCCCCGGCGCGCTAGTCCACTTGCTGCTCGTTAGTCGCGCTCCATCTACCAAGCATGAACCGATCGTTGAAACAATTCTCCCGGATAGCAGGCCTGCCGACGCTATGCTGCATGGCGGACGCATTCGACAGGTTGGGGCGATCTGCTACAGAACTGGCGCCAGCGGGATCGAAATCCTTCTAATCACGACGCGCGATACCGGCCGCTGGACGATACCTAAAGGATGGCCGATCAACGGCAAGGCCTCACACCGAGCCGCCGAACAGGAAGCCTTTGAAGAAGCCGGCGCAAAGGGACCGGCCAGCGGAATCATCTTCGGTCGATATGCCTACGTGAAGGTTCTTTCGACGCGCATGCGGGTCGATGCGGTGGTCGACGTCCATCTGCTGGAGGTCCGACGCATGGCGCCTCGCTTTCCGGAACGCGGACAGCGAAAGCAGGCTTGGCTGTCGCCACAAGAGGCCGCGTTGCGGGTCAAGGAGCCAGCCCTCAAGCGTCTGCTCTCGCGGGTTCACCGGTCAGTCAAGGCTTGGTGAGATAAATCATTTGTTAATAATGGTTTGCCGAGATTATTTAATGCCGTACCAGAGCAGGGAACGATCCTCAAGGACGAAACGTCTACGACGGGATCATGGAGGCACGCCGTGGAACAGCCGCGAGACATACCGGTACTGGTCAATGTCGTAATCGGCGCCTTGTCCGGATATGCGTCCGCCGAGATCACGTTGATGTGCCCGTTGTCGGGCCCTCTTTACGCAGGCGTCGTATTTCTACTCATTCTCTTGATGACGAGCTTTGCGATCAAGACGATGAAACAATTCTGGCAATAGCGTGCAACCGGTCCGACCGGTGACGCATTGGCCTTGAGCTTACGAAGCAGTTTGGAACGCCTTTGCGGCTCAAGCTGCTTAATTGCCGCCTTGATCCGTCGCCAGACTTTTCACCAACGCGATGATCGATCTTCTCACTTGCTCATCGCGGATCTTGACGAAGGCGACGTTCAGCGCGAATCCCTCCGAAGACCGGACGAGCTGTTCGATCGCCTGGACTTCGACCATTTTGGTCGTCTGGTCCCCTTCGACTTGTCCGAAGAGGGCGGCCGGTGTTGTGCCCAAAGCATGCGCGATCTGCTGCAAGCGGCTCGAGCCGACGCGGTTCATGCCCTTCTCGTATTTCTGGACCTGCTGGAAGGTAACGCCCAGTTTCTCGCCAAGCGATGTCTGCGACATGCCAAGAACCTTGCGGCGCATCTTGATCCTTGCCCCAACTTCGGAGTCGATTTTGGCGGCGGTGTTGTTCGATGTTCTTGGCATAGGCGTCCATTGCAGGTCTTCCGGTAACAGGATTCTACATGGAGTGCCCGGACGTTAGCTAGATCGGACTAAGGTCCGGGGTGCCAGCAAAGACGACGTCACTTGTAACACTGCAGCCTGCGCTGCAGTCTTGGCGTGTGAACAGCGCGACAATATCGCCTGACGAGAAATAAAGCTTGAAACAAGCGGCGCTGAGGTTGCAAATACTACGACCTTAAGTAGATTGTCATATACTGCGGATAAATATCGAATATCGCGACGGCCAAGCGCGGCCAGTCTAATCAAACTCAATCCATTCCGGTCCGACATGGTTGCATTAGCTACTCGCCAAAGCGCAGAAGAATCCATTCTAGATCTGGAGAATTTGATACTCAGCATTTCCATGGCTCGGGGATTGGCGGAGATCATGTCCGCGGTACGCCTTGCGGCAAGAAGGCTGGTTGGTGCGGATGGCATCACGTTTGTCCTGCGCGAAGATGGGCTTTGTCACTATGCCGACGAAGACGCCATTGCGCCCCTTTGGAAGGGGCAGCGGTTTCCGCTTGAACAGTGCATATCGGGATGGACGATCCTTAATCGCCAGCCCGCGATCGTTGACGATATCTATGCGGACAATCGTATACCGCATGCCGCGTATCGACCGACCTTCGTACGCAGCCTGGTCATGATGCCAGTCAGGGAAGAGGATCCCGTCGGGGCTATCGGCGCATACTGGGCGAAGCAGCACGTTCCGAGCGCAGAAAGTGTGCATATACTTCGGCGTATTGCAAACAGTGCAGCGGTTGGCATGACCAACGTAGCACTGATCAATTCTCTGGCTACTTCACGAGAAGAGGCTCTGCGTGCCAAGGATGCCATTATTCTTGCAATGGCGTCGCTGGCCGAAACCCGTGACAATGAAACGGGGAACCATATTCGTCGAACGCAGCACTACATTCGCGTTCTGGCCGAGGCCGCACGTGCGCATCCTGCATTCAGGTCGGAACTGAGCGAGGCGCTGGTCGAACTCCTGTACAAGTCGGCGCCGCTCCACGATATCGGCAAGGTCGGTATTCCTGACCGGATTCTGCTGAAGCCTGGAAGGCTCAGCACGGACGAATTCGCGATCATGAAAACCCATTGCGAGCTCGGCATGTTGGCAATCGCAAATGCACAGCAGCATCTCGGCGTGTCGAGTAACTTCTTGAGTGTTGCCCAACAGATTGTCCTTACCCATCACGAAAAGTGGGACGGCTCGGGATATCCCCTTGGGCTGAAAGGGCAGAGCATTCCGCTCGCCGGGCGTCTTATGGCTGTCGCCGATGTCTATGACGCACTCGTCTCGGAACGGATCTATAAATCAGCCATACCTCACGCCGAGGCGGTCGCGATCATCCTCGCGGAAAAGGGAAAGCACTTCGATCCGGAGCTGATCGACGTCTTCGAAACCGTTGCTCCTCGCTTCAACGAGATCCATGAACGGTTCATGGATGGTAGGAATAGAGTTGAAGAGGAGATGGACGACCATTCCGGAGCATCGGCGGCCGTTTGACGGCTGATTTCCAGATGGTTGGCGGTCGCGGCACTATGTTGCAAGAATTGGTGCGTTCGAGCAGCTGCTCGTGACACGGCTGGGTTCGGAGGCGGTCATCGACCTTAGTCAACGGGCGGTCGGAAACGCAGGGCGCGCTGGCGACATCACTCGGACATATGCTGTCGCATTCGTCAGAAGTAGAACTTGGTTCGAAGCCGCTCACGGGTCGGTGCCATTGCAAAAGGTAGGGCAGTGGATTTCGACCACCGTCACATGTAAACTTCGGGCACTCGGACAGGCGTAGTCACCCAAAGATCTTGACCCCGCAGGAGCGGTCGCCGCTGTGGATCGAAAGCTTGCAGCCATCCTTTCCACCGATGTTGTCGGCTTCAGTCGGCTCACCGCTCTCGACGAAGAGGGGACTATCCGCGCCCTTACCTTGTGCCATGACCACATTGCGGAACTGGTGCGCGAGTATAGCGGCCGCATCTTCGGGAGCGCCGGGGACGGTCTCGTCGCGGAGTTCCCGAGTGCTGTTCAAGCGGTCCGCTGTTCGGTCGAAATCCAGCGTCGCCTTCTTCGTCACTTCGGAGACTTCCCTGGGGAACGTCGGCTGGAATTCCGCATAGGGATCAATCTGGGGGACGTGGTCGTGTCGGGCGGCGATTTGCTGGGCGATGGCGTCAATGTCGCCGCGCGCCTGCAGGAGATGGCAACACCGTCGGGCATCTGCATTTCCGGATCAGTGCGCGAGCATCTTGACGGCAAGGTGGCGTTCGCTCTGAGGAGTCTCGGCGAGCGGGCGCTCAAGAATATTCCGAGACCTGTTTGGGTGTTTCAAGTCGACTGGTCGGATGAGGCGCTCGGTGGGCTATCCGGATCATTTCCCGCCAACCGCTTCGGCAAGGATCAGCCGTCTATCGTGGTCATGCCCTTCGACAATCTCAGCGGCCCGAACGATGGGTACTTCGTGGACGGAGTGGTTGAGGAAATCACCTCGGCACTGTCTCGTGTTCGCGACTTCTTCGTCATCGCACGCCAGTCGGCATTTACCTACAAGGGGAAATTTATCGACGTGCGCGACGTTGGCCGGGAACTTGGTGTGTCCTACGTGGTGGAAGGCACAGTTCGCCGGGGTGGTGAGCGATTGCGTATTTCTGTCCAACTCGTCGACGCCGAGAGGCGGACCCAACTTTGGTCGGAACGATACGAGGGTGTGACCGAAGACCTCTTCGAGTTCCAGGACAGGATTGCGGCGCAAGTCGCCGGCGCAATCCATCCAGCCATTCGCAGTGCCGAGATCGAGCTGTCGAGGCGCAAGCCACCAAGCAGCCATCGTGCCTATGATCTGGTCATGCGGGCCTACCCGCACCTGTGGGGCCACAACAAGGAAGGAGTCAAGCTGGCAATTCCCTTGCTTCAGGATGCGATTACGATCGACCCGGCCTACGGCCGGGCCCACGCTTGTCTGGCATGGTGCCACGCTCAGAACCTCGGCTATGTCTGGACTGAAGAACCGGGGCGGGAACTGGAACTCGCATTAAGCGCAATCGAGGCTGCAACGCGCTCGATCGACGATGATCCGGCTGCTCTCACGGCGGTCGGGGAGCAATCAGCCACTGTGGTGATCAGGACCGCGCGGCCGCCTTCCTCGAGAGGGCTTTGGCACTTGATCCGAACAATGCGTGGGCATGGGCGAGGTTCGGCTGGGTCGCAAGCTACAAGGGCTTGCCCTATCCCGCCAGGGAACGGTTCGAGAGAGCGATGACGCTCAGTCCAGCTGATCCTCTGGCGTTCAATATGAGAATGGGGTTTGCGCTCGCCCTGGCATTGGCAGGGTCTCTTGCCGAAGCCGTCTCCATCGCACGGGAAGTCGTCAATAAGCATCCGGACGTGACGTGGCCCTATCGAATGATGACCGCGTGGTCATCGATGAGTGGCGATGAGGACACCGCTCGCTGGGCCGCAACGAAATTGCTGGCCGCCGAGCCAGGATTTACGATCGAGCGTTACATGAAGCGGCCTGTCTTTAGAGCCGTTCCCCAGTGGGCTGACCAGATGGCCGAGGCCTTACGAAAGGTTGGGGTGCCTGAGTGCTGAAACCCACCGGCATGGGCGCGGCTGCGATTTGGGCGACGGCTGCCAGGTTGCTCTAACTGGCTCATCCGCGACGTTGCCTGAACGATCGCTCTTCATCTTCGGTGCCGATCGCAACGTAAACATGAACTAATATACCATATGAGATATAAGAACATTCGTAAAACGGATAGGAAACAAATCGACCGAACGGGCCGGCATGGACCTTGAGGACGCGAGACGGCCACGGGGGTAGCTTACCATCGCTCGCATCGCAGCACGATTTTCGCTTTCGCGGCAGAGCCGCTTGCTTAAACTTCGGTGCGCTTCATTTTCGGTGACGCGTCTCGGATGGCACGCTGCGCGCGAGATGGCCGAGTACGTGGCAGACCAGCCGGCCGGCAACTGTTGCCGTCATTGCATTGATGTCGGCCGCAGGGTCCAGTTCGACAACGGAAAGCCCTGCCAGTGTCCGGTCCTGCATTGTGGCGGCGATCAGATCGGTCACTTCGTCGAGGCGAAGCCCTCCGGGTGACAGCGCGTTCACACCGGGGCAAATCGACGGATCGAGGGCGTCGAGATCGATGTGGATCAGCAGATGACCGTCGCGGGGTAGGGCGTCCGCAACTGTCGTCATGCCCAATGCTCGAGACTTCCGAACTGTAAAGATGCGCGCACCCCATGACGTTGCGGTCTCAACTTCTTCTCGACGCGCGCTTCCCACGGCCCGGATACCGACCTGCGTTATAGAACGGACATTCGAGAGTTCGGACGCACGCCGCATCGTGCTCGAATAGCCGAACCGCTCGCCAGCTATGTGGTCGCGCCAGTCGATATGCCCATCGATCTGCAGGATGTGTAGAGCTGGCACATCCGACAATCCCTTCATGAAGGGGATGGCCGTGGAATCGTCTCCGCCGATCAGGATAGGCATGGCTCCGTGCGCTCGGATATCTCGCGTCGCACTTTCGATTGCGTCTCGATTCTTGTCATTGGCGTGCGGTGTCGTCGGGACGTTCCCAAGATCGACAACCTTGAGTGCGCCATCGTTCAGCAGTGGTCCGTCGAAATCGAAATCCCAGTGATCGATGTGAACGGAGGCGGTGGTGATTGCACGGCGAACGGCGTCCGGTCCGGTCTCGCTTGGCGGTGCAAATTGGGCGCCGGCATAAGCGGTTCCATGCACGGCACCAAAGATTGCCACGTCAGCATGGGCCGCATCGGCGGCGGAAGGGACGCCAAGGAATGTCCCGGATACCTTCTGAAATTTCTCGGTCATATCTGCTCCAGGCGGATCAAATCGGTAGCCTGCCGACCACTATCTGGTGGCGCCGATTGCTCGTAGCCATCAACGCACAGATTCCACAAGATCCCAAGTCGGAGCATCTCCCAAACCGCTACCACTGCGCCGCCCCGACCGTTCTCTAAAAGGTGCGCCTTGCTGAACTAAACTTAGAATCCTGTAGCCGGTGCCGAGGACTGCTTGTTGCCTTCCAATGACCAATTGATCCGCTTTGTATTGGCTGACATAGTTCCGCCGCGCATCCGCTCCCACCAAGCAAAAGATCCCATCTATGACCGAATTCGCCAATCAACCCTCCACGCCCGTTTCCGCTCGTCCGCTGGCGAAGATCAGCCTGAAATGGAGCATGGTCGAGGAGCCTTCGCTCTCCATCCTGGAAAAATTCCAGCTCTTGCGTGATCTCGGTTATGACGGTGTTGAGCTAGACTCGCCCAATGATTTGCCGCTCGACGAGGTTCTGAATGCCCGCGACAAGACCGGCCTCAAGATCCCCGGCCTCGTCAACGCCGTGCACTGGAAACACCCGCTGACGGATTCTGATCCGGCGGCGCGTCAGGCCTGTGTCGATTCGATGGTCAAGGCGCTCCACGATGCCGCGCTCTACGGCGCGACGACGGTGCTGCTCGTTCCCGGCGTCGTCAACGCGGACACCAGCTACAAAACCGCTTACGCGCGAGCCACCGAGGGAATCGCCGAGATCCTGCCGGCCGCGGAAGAAACAGGCGTATCGATCGCGCTTGAAAATGTCTGGAACGACTTCCTGCTCAGCCCCCTGGAGGCGGCGGATTTTGTCGATCGCTTCAATCATCCGAAGCTCGGCTGGTATTTCGATGTCGGTAATGTCCTTCGCTACGGCAGACCGATGCATTGGATCGAGGCGCTCGGGCCGCGCATCCTGAAGATCGACATCAAGGAATACAGCCTCGAAAAGATGAACAGCGAAGGCCCGTGGAAGGGTTTCGATGTCGAGTTGGGCGAGGGCGATTGCGATTGGGCCGCGGTCAACAAGGCTCTGTCGGATGTCGGCTATTCCGGTTGGGCGTCAATCGAGGTCCCGGGAGGCAACCGAAATCGCCTCGCCGATCTCAAGAAGCGCGTCGACCGGATCGCCGCGCTCTAATCTCAAGATTGCAGGAGGGCAATGTTCAGCGGCCGCCAGCCGCAAACATTGCCTTTGCATTCTTCAGGCCGATTTCACAGCCATATTGCGTCGGTTCATTGCCTTCGTATTCCAGCGAGACGAAGCCGTCGTAGCCCGAGGCGACGATGTCCTCGATGATCGACTGAACAGGCAGATCGCCATAGCCGAAGACCGAACCGCGAATTGCCTGGCCGCCCACCGTCTGCAGCCAATCGGTGCCAGGAGCGGTCTGGCGCACATAGAAGTCCTTGATGTGGACGAAGCTTGCGTCGGAGAGGCAGGCCCTCGTTCCCGTCAGCGGGTTCTCATCGACGCAGAGGAAATTGCCGATATCGACGGTGAGCTTGAAGCTCGGCAGATTGACCGCGTGCAGCAGCCGCTTGATCCGCTCGCTTGAGTTCATGAAGAAGCCATGGTCCTCGACGCTCGTCGTCACGCCATATCGCCCGGCATGCACGGCAAGCTCGTGGGTCGCTTGGGCGATAGCGGGGAATGCCGCTTCGAACTGGCCAGGCGCCGTCACGCGCAGCGACCACGGCACGACGTCGTGGCGCAGGAAGCGCACGCCAAGCTTGTCACACAGCTCGACATAGCGCTTCAGCCGTGCGAGTTGGAACGCGCGTTCGTTATCATCGATGAAGTTGCCCGAAGTGCATAGGCCGGCAAGCGGCACACCGCTCTTCCCGGACGCTCCCGTCAGCCGCTCCAGCATCTCGGCGTCATCGATGAGTTGATATTGCAGGTCCTGTCCTTCGGGGGCGACGGAAAGCGTTGCCAGTTCGACATGATCGCCGCCGTGTTTGCCGACCCAGGCGAACACATCCTCGATCTGCATGGCCCCGCTCTGCATCAACGGACGGAAACTATATGAACTCAGACCTATCTTCATCGCGGCATCTCCTCGATCGCTGTTATCAAACTTTGTTCGTAGACTAACGATCCCGGTTGACATCCGCTAGGATACATCTTTGTTAGATATCAAATTGATACCGAAGAATGGGGAATAACGTAATGCCTGAGCAATCTGCCGACGTCGTCATTATCGGGAGTGGCCCGACCGGCTCGGCCTATGCGCGCGTCATCAGAAACAAATGGCCGGAAGCGCGTATTCTGATGGTTGAGGCCGGCCCGCAGATTCTTCCGCAAAAGGGTGCGCATCTCGACAACATCGTCGATCTGGATGAGCGTGCGGCTTTCGAACTGCAAGCCCAGGGCGGCGATCGCAGCCCGCGCATGCCGATCAACAAGGAGGAATGGGAAGCGCGTCGCGCCGGCGGTTTCGACGGATCGATGTTGCGCCGTTCCGGCCTATTCATCGCCAATGAAGCCGATCCGCAGGACGAGAACCTGTTTGCCGGCTTCTCGGCAGCCAATGTCGGCGGCATGGGAACCAAGTGGTCGACCGGCACGCCGGTGCCCTCCGAAATCGAACTCGTGCCTTTCATCCCCACCGACGAGATGCACAAGGCTCTGGCGGTGTCGGCGCAATTGCTCGGGACCAACAAGGATCCACGCGCCGGCGATGTTGCAGCCATCGCCATGCGCGAGCGACTGGGCGAAGTCTTCAATCCCGGTCGCACGCCTGATCGCTTCGTTCAGCCCATGCCGCTTGCCGCAACGCCTGGCCCCGAGGGCCTGCGCTATCACGGCACGGACGTCGTTCTCGGCGATCTCGTCGATGAACCGAAGGAACGCTTCCAGATTCTATCCGAAACGGCTTGCCGCCGCGTGATTCATGAGAATGGCCATGTCACCGGTGTCGAACTTGTCCGCGTCGGCTCGGAAGAAGCCTTCGTGGTCAAGGCCGCAACGGTCGTCGTTGCCTGTGATTCGCTGCACTCGCCGCAACTGCTCTACGCCTCGGGTATCCGCTCGGAAGCGCTCGGCCGCTACATCAACGACCACTATATCGTCTCGCAGATCAGCGAAATGCAGACCGATGTGCCGATGGCGTCGATGAGCTGGATTCCGTCCACCACGGAGTTTCCCTATTCCGTCACGATTGCCGCGACCAGCCTGCATACGATGCCGAAGGCCAGCGAAATGAGTGGTCAGCCGATCGGCATGGGCTTTTTCGTGGCCTCCGACATCAGTGCCGACAACCGTGTCACCTTCGATGACAACAACCGTGACTGGCTCGGCCTTCCCGCCATTTCGATCCACTGGCGGCAGTCGGAAGGCGACAAGGCGCGCCTGGAAGAGGCCAAGGGCCATGCGCAGCGCATTTCGGCCATCATCGGTCGCCCAGCCCCCGGCTTTGCTACCTTCGTGCAGCCCGTTGGCTCGTCGCTGCATTACCAGGGGACGATCCGGATGGGCGAGCGCGACGATGGTACCAGCGTCTGCGACAGGAACTCGAAGGTCTGGGGCTTCGACAATCTCTATGTCGCCGGAAATGGCGTCATCCCGACGGTGACCGCGACCAACCCGACGCTGTTCAGCGTCGCTCTCGCCAGCATCGGCGCCAGCCAGATCGCTGACGCTCGCCGCACTGTTTGACTTGGAGATTGCCTGAATGACAAAGCAAAAACTCACGGTTCTGATCGTCGGTCTCGGTCAGATGGGCAAGAGCCATGCGCTCGCCCATCACAATCACCCCGGATTCGAGATCGTCGGTCTCGTCAATCGCTCGGTACCCGACCTGCCGGAAGAACTGCGTTCCTATCCCTTGCGTCACGATTATTTGCAGGCGCTTGAAGAGTTCACGCCCGACGTCGTCTGCATCGCGACCCACACGAACACCCATGCGGATATGGCCGTCGCGGCGCTGGAAAGCGGCGCGCATGTCTTCGTCGAAAAGCCGCTTGCCGCCAATGTCGGCGATGCGGAGCGCGTCGTGGCCGCCGCCAAGGCCAATGACCGGAAACTCGTCATCGGCTATATCCTGCGCCATCACCCATCCTGGATGCGCCTGATCGACGAGGCACGCGGCCTCGGCGGTCCTTATGTCTTCCGCATGAACCTGAACCAGCAGTCGAGCGGCAGCGCCTGGGCGATCCATAAGTCGATCATGCAGACAACATCGCCGATCGTCGATTGCGGGGTGCACTATGTCGACGTCATGTGCCAGATCACCGATTCAAAGCCGGTGGAAGTGCGCGGCATGGGCGTGAAAATGGCCGGCGGCCTGCCTGATGGCATGTACAATTACGGCCACTTCCAGGTGCTGTTCGAGGATGGAAGCGTCGGCTGGTACGAGGCCGGCTGGGGTCCGATGATGTCGGAGACCGCCTTCTTCGTGAAGGACGTCATCTCGCCGAATGGCTCCGTTTCCATCGTCATGGACGAGGGCGCAAGCTCCGCCGATCTGGACGCCCATACCCGGACGTCCAGATTGCGCGTCCATCATGCAGAGCTGAAGGCAGATGGTTCTCCGGCAAAAGCGGATGATTGGCTTGATATGCATGACGAGCCGGGCCATCAGGCGCTGTGCGATCGGGAGCAGGACTTCGTCTATCGGTCTGTGGTCGAAAACCTCGACCTTACCCGTCACATGGACGACGCCGTGACCTCGCTGCGCATCTGTATTGCCGCGGACGAGAGCGTCAGGACCGGCCGCAGCATTGCTCTCTAGCTTACCCTCTGGCCGCGAAATACCTCGCGGCCAGAGGCTCTAGAGCCGTCATGCATTTGGGCATGCGTGAGATTCGCACTTCGCGCGAGGCGTACTGGCTTGCTCGCCTGCTGGTCCGAACCGAAAAGGGCCGCTAAGGCAACGACTTCAATAGCTTAAGTTTGTGTCCTGGTGCAAATACTAAGATCCGGTCCTGCTCAAGCGCAGAGAGGACCGACATGATCTCCTCCTGCGTAAACCCCGCTGCATTCAGTGGCTCTTTTACATCGAGAAGGTTGATCGTGACGTCGGGCTTCACCTTCATCGACCGAAGTTTTTCGATGAGGGCGGTTTCAGTTTCTGCAAATCGGCTCATGCGGCATCTTAGCAAAGATCTGGCTGAAGCGAAGTTCTCTCAGGCGAGCATCCTGGAGTTTCTCGGGAGGTAAGATCTTTCTCCTAGAACACAAAGGCTTGCATCATATACCTCGGAGACGCACCAGTGTCGGCAATGATGCGGTGGAGTTCGTCGTCGCTGTTATCGGCCAGTATCCCGGTTCTGACGAGTACGCTGTCCAACCCGGCAGACGCCGCTCCGAGGATATCGTGTTCAACACTGTCGCCTATGCAGACGACGCGTCTCCTGTCCTCAACGTCGACAAGCTTAAGCGCGTGATCGTAGATTTCAGGATAGGGCTTTCCGACCCAGACCACTTTCCCGCCTATCGCTTCATAGAGCTTGGCAATGCTGCCTGCACCCGGCGCGACGGAACCCTCGTGGAGTTTGTGGATATCAGGATTGGTGCAGTAGCACGGCACATTGTTTTCGGCAGCCGGCCTCAACATCTCGCGGTAATCGTCCATGGAAATGCGCTCGGCCTCGCTGCCCGAGATGATGACGATGTCTGCCTCTTTCCCGCTACGCACGGAGGTTAGTCCCAATCGATCGGCAAGGTTGGTATCCCCACCGCTTGAGATCGTCAGCGCTCTCGCCCCCTGGGAGATGGCAACCCCGGGCCGTGACAAAATCTCGAAGGCAACATCGCCCGATGTCACGAAGAAGTTGAAACTATCCGGCGCGAAGCCGAGCTTCACCAGCCTTTCGGCATTGTACTGGCCGCTGCGCCCCGAATTTGAGAGGATCACGATCCTTCTGCCCGACCGGCTCAATTGCCGAAGGGCATCGACGGCGCCCTGATACGGCCCGATATCGTCGCGAAGGACGCCGAACTGATCGACGAAAAACACGTCATACTCGGCGCTCAATCGCGCCACGTCCACGGTGACAGATTTAGGCATCTTCCTGCTCCAACGCGGCGATGACCAGAGATGCCGTACCGACGGCGGCCTCCAGCGATCTGGCCGGCAGCGTCTCAACGCCGAGCGCGTGAGACCGCATTGCTGTCCAGGCCGGATTGCGTGCGCCGCCGCCGACTGTTCTCAAGGACTTGATAGGCATGGCGCCCAGTTCCTCGAGGCGTCGGTAGCCAAGGCGTTCGATCTCGGTCATCCCCTCCAGAATGGCCTGGAAGAATTGGGCGTCATCGGCGGGCCGTGGATCCAGCCGAGGCTGATAATCAGGATCGTTGAAGGGAAACCGTTCGCCCGGCCTTAAGAGTGGATAGTAGTTGAGACCGAGCGGCTGCTCCGGGTTGATCCGGGCGGTCAAGTCGTCGAGCCTGTTATCGCCGATCAGGGCTCGAACCACGTTGCCGCCGCTGTTGGAGGCGCCTCCGAGCAGCCAGAACTTGCCCACCCGATGGGAATAGACGCCGAATTCCGGCGCGTTGATCGGGCGGTCGGAGGCGAGTTTCAGCACGATCGTCGAGCCGAGCGCCGTTACCGCATCACCGATTTCCGATGCTCCGGTCGCGAGGAAAGATGCACATCCGTCCGTCGTACCGGCATGGAAGAACGTCGATTTCGGAAGACCGAGATCCCGCAAATAGCCTGCGACCGGTGCGACCCTCTCGCCGGCGCGCACGACCTTGGGCAGTGCGCTCACATCCATCCCGGCACGCTCGATCCACTCAGGCCAACGCTCCGAGGCGAGATCATAGCCTGTTTTCAGGGCATTGTTTTCGTCGCTGATGCGCTCCGGGCAACCGAGCATCATCAGGATCCAATCCGCCTGGTGAACGACGGCCACGGCGTCCTGCCCCCGGGACAGGTAGATGGCCCGCGCAAGCCCGGAACTGGCGCCGACCGCAGTACTGCCTGCGGGAGCGTGACGAGCGATCCGGCTGACGATCTCAGGCTCGGGGCAGGGGTCGTTGTACATCAGCACCGAGCCCGTTGGCCGATTGTTCCTGTCGAGTGCTAGCACGGTGCCGGATGTTCCGTCGACTGCGACACCTCTGACCGCGGTCAGGTCGACCTGCGAGTTGAGGTCTTCGACGGCCTGTCGCACACGTGTCCACCACGCGGCGGGTTGCCGTGTCTCGGCGGGACTTTCGAATGGCGCAGCCGCGAAGCCTAGAGGGTTGCCATGCCGATCGAGGGCGCTCGCCCGCGCACCCGATGTGCCGATGTCGATGCCAAGCGCATATGCCTGCTCGGAACCGCTGGTCACGCCGAGTGCCTCGTTGACTGCCGATCCAGCGCCTGACGGTATTGTTCTGCTTCCCAATGTGTCAGTTCATATTCGTCGGCATCGGACAGATAGGCGATCTTCTCGCCATCAGGGATGCGACCGACAACCTCTGCAAGGCAGCGGGCCATGACTTCGCCTCCGGCCGTAAGCGTATTTGACAGCAGGATGCCTTTGCCGGGAACGATCACCAGTTTGGGCAGTTCGCGTCCCTCCCTGGCGTAGGCTGCTTCCAGATCGTTGGCGTTCTGTTCGGGCGTGAGCATGCCGATCTCGGTTCCGAGGAAGATCACATGGTCGGGGTAAAGTGAGCCGCCGAGGGCAAGTGCCTGGTTGATGTCCGAAAGCGCAATCACATGACTGTCGAGGTCCTTTGCGGCGTGAAAGCTTGATCCGTTGGCCGCAGTGGTCAGGGCGTCGAAATTCGGGGCAGCGGTTGCGCGCGGGGCTGAACGAAGGGCCTCGGTGACGCGATCAATCCGCTCGGCGACTTCGCTTACCGTTTCGCCGCAGACGATGATGCCGTGGTTGAAAAGGATCAGGATATCAGGTCTTGCTGCCGCGGCTTTTTCAATCTCTCGAGCCAGAGGCGTTCCAGGGCGTCTGTAGGGAACAGAGGCCCACTTCAAGTCGTGAACCGCTGCCATCCGAGCCGCCAGGATCTCGTCGCGTCGGTCCAGCACCGCAAGCGCAATCGCATTGACGCAGTGATAGTGGGCGACCACCGGGCTCTGCAGCGCGGCATGGAAACTTGTCTCGATGGACGGCCGCAGGCCGCTCGAGTTCAGTTCGTCAACGACGAAATCGATCGACTTTTCGGCCCTGGGGTCGCCTTCCCGCAGTGCCGTGACCAGCGGATCCACGAGAACGGGGACCATGATGTCCTGTTCGCGGGCCTTCGCAAGCCAGGTTCCCGAGGCCTTCACCCACATGACGCCGTCATGTTTGATCGAGGTATTGCCGCCTGCGCCCTGGGTTTTCTGTATGTCGTTGCCGATCTCGCTTGAGAGATGGAGGAAATCCCCGAACAGGTCGGTTTTCCGCAAGTCCGGAATTGTCATCTGGTTCTCCTCCTACGGCACATTGCTCAACTGGGCTGAATAAGCTGAGCAAACTTTGGCGCGATCCTATAAATGTGATCGAAGATCGTCAACTGTGAAGATTTTCAGTCTAATCTATTGCGACAGTTACGTCAGTGTGATTATAGTTCGTCATAGCGCTTGAGGAGAAGCGCGAATGGAGGCACTTCTTGAACGATTCCGATCGCCATCGCCTGATCACCGAGATGCTGCTCGAAACGCCTTTCGCATCGGTGCGCGATCTGCAGGAGCGCCTTGGCGTGTCTCCAGCTACCATTCGGCGCGATATCGACAAGCTTCACGAGATCGGCAAGGCGCGGAAAGTCTATGGCGGGATTTCCGCAAATGACGCGTCCGCGACCGGGCGGCTCTCGGCGCGGCCTTACGATGAAAATCGCGACATTGCGGTGGATGCAAAGCGCGCGATTGCCGAGAAGGCGGCCGGCCTCGTCAGGGACGGGGACTCCATTATCGTGCATGCTGGCTCCACCTGCTATCAGCTCGGGCAGCAGCTTGCTCGGCGCAATGTGCGCGTCTACACCAATTCGATGCCGCTCGCTGCTTATCTCGGGGAGCACGGGACGTGCCACCTGACACTCGCCGGTGGCGAGCTTTATCGCGAGCCCGGCATAATCCATGACCCTTCGGCGGGAGCGCCGGATTTCTTTGCATCTCGCTTCTTTCTCGGCACGCAAGGCATCAGTGCGGAAGGGCTGCTGGAATCGCATCCCCTGCTCACCAAGGCTATCGGCGAGCTCAGCACGCGTGCCGACGAAATCGTCCTCTTGGCCGACAGCCGGAAGTTCTCGATCCAGCCGCGCAACATCGTGCTGCCGCTTTCGAGGATCGGGACGATCGTCACCGATGATGGCCTATCCGACTCGGGCGCCAAGATGCTTGAGGATGCCGGCATAACCATCCTGATTGCCGCGGTCGGGGTGCCATCATGACCGGACATGCTGCAGTAGCGGTCTTCGACCTCGGCAAGACGAACTCGAAGCTGTTCGTCCTCGGCCACGATGGCTCGATACTTTGGGACGCTCGCAGCAAGCCAAGCTGGGTCGATCATGATGGAGTTCGGGTTCTTGACGATCAGGCGCTCTTCGCGTGGATGAAGGACGTCTTGAAGACGGCGGTTGAAGATCATGGGGTAGGGCACGTGACCTTTTCCGGACACGGCTGCACCTACGCGTTGACCAAGGGTGACAGTCTGGTCCATCCGATCCTCGACTACGAGCAGGAGCCGCCGCGCGAGGTTGCTGATCGCATCGACATGATGGTTCCGGCCTTCCGAGAGACCTATTCGCCTCGCCTTCCACTCGGCTTCAACTATGGTCGGCACATTCTCTGGGTCGAGGATACCAAGCCCGAGCTTCTGGCTCAAACCGATGCCATCTTGTCCTATCCTCAATTCTGGTCCTGGCGGTTTTCAGGCCGGAAGGTGTCGGAAGTTTCTTACATCGGTTGCCATTCCCATCTCTGGGCGCCTCTGATCGGGGACTTTAGCAGTCTGGTCGACGGCAGGGGGTGGCGGGAGAAAATGCCGGCCTTTGCCAGGGCGGGCACGGAACTCGGTACATTCCTGGTCACGACGAAATACGGTGAAGCCGTTCCGGTCGCCGTTCATAACGGAGTCCACGATAGCAACGCGGCGCTCTATTTTTACCGTTCGGTCGGGTTCGACGATTTCACGCTGGTGTCCACGGGGACGTGGGTCGTTATCTTCAACTCCGCTTGCCCGCTTGAGGCGCTGGACGAACACCGTGACATGCTCGCCAACGTGACCGTTGATGGCAGGCCCGCGCCGACCATTCGGTTCATGGGAGGTCGGGAATACGACATCGCGAGCGGTGGCTGGAACAAGGCCGTGAGCCTAGAGGCATTGGCGCGCGTGATTGCCAAGGGAGCATTCGCGTTGCCCTCCTTTGCTCCCGGCGGTCCCATGCAAGGCTTCGATGGGCGATTTGTCGGCCCCTCGGTCGATGGCGAGGAGAGGGCGGCCACGGCTCTTCTCTATGTCGCGCTGATGACCGACCTTTCGCTTGACCTGATACGATCAAGCAACCCGATCGTTATCGACGGCGGCCTCGTCAAGACCGGTTTGTTTGCGGAGTTGCTTGCCCAATTGCGTCCGGCCCAGCCGATATTCACGAGCAAGACGGCCGAAGGAAGCGCCTTTGGAGCCGCCGCGCTCGTTTTCAATGAACTCGGCCATCATCCGTTCGCCAACGAGACGGTTGAGGCTGCCTCGCTCGATGTCGAGGGTCTTGAGTCCTATCGGCGCACCTGGAGTGGTTTCCTTGGGATCAAAGACCCGTCCGCGATGCAGCCAGAAAAGGAGCTCCACGCATGAGTGCGGCAGCGCCAAGGGCGAATGCGCCCGTTCTCGAAATGAGAAACATCAGCAAGACGTTCGGCAACACGAGAGCTCTGACCAACGTGTCGCTGACGGTCTATCCAGGCGAGGTTCACGCGCTGATGGGCGAGAACGGCGCTGGAAAGTCCACGCTGATGAAGGTGCTTTCAGGCGCCTATACGGCTGATCCAGGCGGCACTGTTGCAGTTGACGGTCAGCCGATCGTATCAGGCGATCCCATTCGCGCAAAGGCGAACGGTATCGCGGTTATCTATCAGGAACTGTCTCTCGCGCCAAACCTGACGGTTGCGCAGAACATGTTTCTCGGCGCGGAGCCTGCTCGCTTCGGCGTTATCGACAAGACCGCAGCGCGCGAGCGCGTCGAACCGATTCTCAAGCAACTCGGCATTGAGTTCGGCCCGTCGCAGCTTGTCGCGGGCTTGTCTCTCGGCGAGCGGCAAATGGTGGAAATTGCGCGTGCGCTGACGACGAATGCGAAGATCATCGTCATGGACGAGCCGACGACCTCGCTCACATCGAGAGAAACCGAACGTCTGTTCGAGGTCATTGCCGGCCTCAAGGCTCGCGGTATTGCCATCATCTATATCAGCCACCGCATGGAAGAAATCTATGCGCTCGCCGATCGTGTCAGCGTTCTACGCGACAGCGCTTATGTGGGAACGCTCGAGCGTGCCGAGCTTTCAGCCGAAAAACTCGTGTCGATGATGGTTGGTCGCGACCTGTCGTCTTTCTACAAGAAAGAGCATCGCGCGCCGCAGCAAGCCGCCCTAACGATATTGTCCGTCCGCGATATCGGAGACGGGCGACGCGTTCACGGATGCTCCTTTGACGCAAAGGCCGGGGAAGTCCTCGGGATCGCCGGTCTCGTTGGTTCCGGCCGCACCGAACTCGCACGGCTGATTTTCGGGGCCGACAAGAAGATATCGGGCACCGTACTGCTCGAAGGCAGCGAATTGACGATCGGCGGCCCGCGCGATGCCATGGACGCCGGTATTGCCTATCTCACCGAAGACCGGAAGGGCCTGGGGTTGTTCCTCGACATGACGATCAACGAAAACATCAACATCGGTGTGATCGGCAAGGACGCGGCCAAGGGTGGCATTCTGAATTTCGCGGCGGCTCGCGAACGCGCGGCAAAGGCGATCTCCTCACTTTCCATTCGAACGCTGAGCGCAAGCATCAATGTTGGAGCGCTGTCGGGTGGAAATCAGCAGAAGGCACTGATCGCCCGCCTGCTCGAGACCAAGCCGAAAGCCATCATCTTCGACGAACCGACGCGCGGCGTCGATGTCGGCGCGAAGTCCGAAATCTACCGAATTATCGACGAACTTGCGCAGACCGGCATCGCGATTGTCGTCATTTCCAGCGACCTTCCCGAGATCATCGGGATTGCCGATCGCGTTCTCGTCATGCGCGAGGGCCACATCGCAGGCGAGGTGTCGTCGACGTACGAGCAACCAATCCGCCAGGAAGCCATCATGGCGTTTTCGACCGGCTCGGCGCCGAAAGTCGCCTGAGTTCGCCAATTCAAAAGACGGGACAAGAAGCATGACCGCCACATCGACCGAACAGCCGAACGCCAGCAAAGCCAGGTTCCGATCAACGTTGACGGCGCTCGGCATGCTTCCGGTTCTCGTCATATTGGCAATAGGCTTCCATCTTCTCAGCGGGCGGTTTCTAAGCGTCAACAACCTGTCGATCGTCATGCAGCAGGCATCGATCAACACGGTGCTGGCTGCCGGGATGACCTTCGTCATCCTCACAGGCGGTATCGATCTTTCGGTGGGCTCGATCCTGGCGGCATCTGCCATGGTTGGCGTCATCGTTTCTCTTTGGCCGGATATCGGCATGCTCGGAATTCCGGCTGCAATCGCCGTCGGTCTTGCCTGCGGTGTTGTCAACGGAACGATCATTTCGGCTCTGAAGCTGCCGCCGTTCATCGTGACCCTCGGCTCGCTGACTGCGATGCGTGGCATCGCTCGGCTGCTCGGAAACGACACCACAGTCTTCAATCCGGATCTGCCCTTCGATTTCATAGGAAACGGCAGCTTCCTCGGCGTGCCGTGGCTTGCCATCATCGCGCTTGCGACGATCCTGATCTCCTGGTTTATCCTCAAGCGGACCGTTCTCGGAACCTGGATCTATGCGGTTGGCGGCAACGTCGAGGCCGCACGCCTGACGGGGATCAAGGTGCCGCTCGTCCTGCTGTTCGTCTATTCGATGTCCGGCCTTCTTGCCGGTCTTGGCGGGGTCATGTCGGCAGCGCGGCTTTACGCGGCCAACGGTCTCCAGCTTGGCCAGGCATACGAGCTCGATGCGATTGCCGCTGTTATTCTTGGTGGTACCAGCTTCGTCGGCGGTGTCGGGTCGATCTGGGGCACGCTCATTGGCGCGCTGATCATCGCCGTGCTGTCGAACGGCCTCATCCTCGTCGGTGTCTCGGACATCTGGCAGTACATCATCAAGGGACTTGTCATCATCGTGGCCGTGGGGCTCGACCGCTACCGGCTGAAGGGGCTTAGCCGCACGTAAGGTGTGGCTGATGGGACCGGGGTTACCGGATAACAAGGCGCAGGAGGCGCCCAATGGAGGAAAGAATGCGCATGATTTCGAAACTGCTCGCCGCCACCGCACTGGCTGCATCCATCGCAATGCCGGCGGCCGCAAAGGACCTCGAAAAGATCGGCATTTCGGTCGGCCTTCTCGGCAACCCATTCTTCGTTGCCACGATCAAGGGCATTGAGGACCGCGCCAAGGAAATCAATCCAAACGTTCAGGTCACCTCGGTTTCCGCGGACTACGACCTCAACAAGCAGGTATCGCAGATCGACAGCTTCATCGCTGCCGGTGTCGACATCATCATGCTGAACGCAGTCGATGCCAAGGCGATCGCTCCAGCCGTCAAGAAGGCTCAGGCCGCCGGCGTTATCGTTGCCGCGTTCGACGTTTCCGCACCGGGTGCGGACGTCACCGTCATGACCAACAACGTGAAGGCGGGCGAAGAAGCCTGCCAGTACATCGTTGATCAGCTGAAGGGCAAGGGCAACGTCATCATCATCAACGGACCGGCATCGTCGTCGATCATCGACCGCGTTCAGGGATGCAAGAATGTTCTCGGCAAGAGCCCTGACATCAAGATCCTCTCGGACGATCAGAACGGCCAGGGCTCGCGCGACGGCGGCCTTGCGGTCATGCAGGGTCTTCTGACCCGCTTCGACAAGATCGACGCGATCTTCGCGATCAACGACCCGACCGGCATCGGCGCTGAACTGGCGGCAAAGCAGTTGAACCGTAACGAGTTCATCATCACTGCCGTCGACGGCGCCCCCGATATCGAAAAGTCGCTGGCAAGCGGCAAGTCGATGATCAAGGCCTCCGCCTCCCAGGATCCCTACGTCATGGCAGGTGACTCGCTGAAGATGGCTGTCGACGTATTGAACGGCAAGAAGCCTGCCGAAAACACTGTGCTGCTGGATCCGAAGCTGATCACGGCCGACAACATCAAGGACTACAAGGGCTGGACGGCAGCTCGCTAAGGTCTCCTCCCGTGCGGCCCGCCGATGCCTATGTGCTCGGCGGGTCGTGATCTCAAGCAATCAGGAATACGGTCTCATGTCCAAAATCGGCGTCCACTCCTTCGTCTGGAGCGCCGGCTCCTCGAAAGACGAGCTGGCGAGAACTCTTGCCCGCTCCCGCGAGCTCGGCTTCAATCTTGTCGAATTCTCGTATCTCGATCCAAAACAGGTCGATGTGAAGTGGCTCGCCTCGCGTATTGAAGAACTCGGACTGGATGTCGCAATCAGTATGGGGCTGCCGGCGGAAGGAGATATCTCCAGCGACGACCCGTCCGTTGTTGCCCACGGTGTCGATATTCTCGACCGTGCGGTTGCGCTTGTCAGGGATCTCGGCGGATCGAAGCTTGCAGGTATCCTGAGCTCTGCTCATGGAAAGCAGGAGCACGCGCTAACGAAGAAGGCGTGGGACACAAGTGTGAGCACGCTGTCGAAAGTCGCGGAACGTGCAAAGTCGGCTGGCGTCACCTTGAACCTTGAGGTTGTCAATCGCTTCGAGAGCAACATGCTCAATACCGCCGCCCAGGGTCTTGCCTATATCAGGGACACGGGTGCTTCGAACGTCTTTCTTCACCTCGACACATTCCACATGAACATCGAGGAGGCCGACGTGGGTCTGGCGATCCGCAATGCGGCGGACAAGATCGGTTACGTTCACATCGGTGAAAGCCACCGTGGCTACCTCGGTACGGGGAATATCGACTTCGCCGCGATCTTTGACGCCCTCGTGGCAATCAGATGGGATGATTTCGTCACGTTCGAGTCATTCTCCACCACGATCGTCGACAGGGACCTGTCGCTGAAAACGGCGATCTGGAGAAACCTCTGGAGCGACAATGTTGCACTTGCCGAGCATGCGCGGCGGTTCATTGAATTGGGGTTGGAGACAGCGCGTCTGAAAGCGCAGCTTGTCACCAATGCTCACCTGCCAACGGTGTGAATGGTTCCTTCCGGCGCAGTTCGTTTCCGTTCCAGAGTGTCCCATACGAGGGAGGCGCATGCGACGCCACGCCCGTTCGATACGATGCGGTCGGCTGCCGACACGGCGACTGAATCGAGGGCGTCAACAGCGATTGGCTGCGGCGAAATCTGCCTGTCCGTTGCCCATGGGCGGGCGCCGCGGTTCAGAAACCCGCTCCCGGCTGCGCGAGATAACGGAGTTCGGCCTCGGTCGATTGCCGGCCCAATACCCGGTTGCGATGAGGGAAGCGACCGTAGGATGCAATCACCTCGCGGTGGCGCCGTGCGTAGTCGAGGAACTCTGGATCTCCAAGCTCGGCGAACAGTGCTACCGAACGATCCTGCTGGGCGATGTCCTCCGCATGTTCGAAGGGCAGGTAGAAGAAGACGCGGAACTCCTCGGGAACACGCTTGTCGTCGCCCGACTGAAGCGCCAATTCGGCTTCGGCCAAAGCCAGTCCATCGGTCGCAAACGCCAAAGCCGTTCCTCGATAGATATTGCGCGGAAACTGGTCGAGCACGACGGTCATTGCGAGACGGTTCTGCGGGGTTTCTCGCCAAACGCTGCTCTCTCCCGACGCCAGTGCAAGGTGGGTGTCACGAAACTGTCTTTTGATCTCGCTGTCGAGTTCAGCTGCGCCTTCGAACCAGTCTTTGCGGTCACATTTTTCGAACCAGAAGGCGCAGACTTCCTCAGGCGTACAGATAGAACTCATGTATCCTCCAAATCCTAGCGAATGCGCTGTTGGCATAACTCCTATCACGCAGCTAGGTTCTTCGAGTCGGATATTCAACTGGTAACCCATTTGGCGCGCGCTTCTCCTAAGAATGGCGGATTAGGTTCCATAACGTTGATTATCGAGCAAGACGTGTGCCTCTCAACGTCAGCCGGCAGAGTTACAACCCTGCCTGGCTCATAAAAATGGACTGGCCAGTACGGTTCCATGGGAAAGTGACCTCGACCCTCAGTTTGCAAGGTCCTAGAGATACGCAAGGAGAACGGGATCACCGATCCCTTTGGGAGAGTTTCATGACCGCATCAGTTTCGGAGGCGTCCTCTGTCGATACTGCGAGCGCCAACCGGCCTCGAGTCCATCTGTTGGTTTTGCTCGCTCTGGGCCTATCGCATCTCTGCAACGATACCATCCAGTCCCTGATTCCGGCTGTCTATCCGATTTTGAAGAGCGAGTTCGCCCTCGATTTCGTACAGATCGGCGTCATAACGCTTGTCTTCCAGATCGCAGGTGCACTGTTGCAGCCGGCGATCGGGCTCTACACTGACCGCCACCCGTTGCCCTACTCGGCGGTGTTCGGCATGGCGTTCACGCTCGCCGGTCTCATCAGTCTCTCCTACGCTTCATCCTATGTCCTGATTCTGATCTCGGTGACCCTGGTTGGTATCGGTTCGTCCATCTTCCATCCGGAAGCGACGCGCGCAGCTCGTTATGCATCCGGCGGCAGGCAAGGATTGGCGCAGGGTATCTTTCAGGTCGGCGGGCAGATCGGCGGCGCACTCGGCCCGCTTTGCGCCGCGGTCTTCATCGTTTCGAATGGCCGGCATAGCCTGGTGTTCTTTACGGCGATGATCGCTCTGGCGATGTTCCTGCTCACATGGAGTGCTCGGCAATACTGGTCGATCCAGTCGCAGTTCGAAGCCGCGCTTCGCAGCAAGGGCACGAAGGACTCCCGACCTGACCACTCGCGCCGTACCGTCGTTATCGGTCTCGCTGTCCTGACCTTGCTCATGGCATCGAAGCTGACCTACCTTGAGAGCTTCCGCTCCTTCTATACATTCTACCTGATCGATCGCTTCGGCGTCTCGGTGTCGATGTCGCAGATGATGCTGTTCGTGTTCTTCATCTCGTCGGCTGCCGGAGTCTTGCTTGGTGGTATCGTCGGGGACAAAATCGGCAGGTACCGGATCATCTGGATTTCCATCCTGGGTCCCCTGCCCCTCACCCTGCTCTTGCCCTATGCCGATCTGTTCTGGACGGGCGTGCTGACGGTCGGGATCAACCTCATCATGGCAAGCGCGTTTGCCTCCATCATGATCTACGCCATGGACCTCGTTCCGAAGCGGATCGGCCTGATTGGCGGCATGTTCTACGGCCTCAATTTCGCGATTGGCGGGATTGCCGCAGCGTTCCTGGGCGGCCTGACCGACAGGATCGGCATTGAGGGTGTCTACCAGATATGCTCGTTCATACCGATTGCCGGCTTCCTGGCTATCTTCCTGCCGCGTCTGGAGGTCAGGCGATAATGCCCGTCTGATTTCACTGCCTAGGCCGGGAATCTCGCAGCAGATATAGAAGTCGTCTCCGGTCCGATCGGAGAAGTTGCGGACCATGACGGCAACAGGCTCGTCACGACGAAAAGGCGTGCTTTATGAACGACATAATGAGCTGCGCCTGTAGAAACGCCGCTCCTCAATCAGACGTCCGATCATCCCGGCGATACTCCCAGGATGACGGCTATGTCGGCGGATTACTGTCTCGAGTTGTCAACGGCCGACCAAAGCCCTGGGCGGCTATTTCAGTTCGGATGTCAGGAATGTGAACTGCTCGTTCATGTCGGCTTCATCCGGCGATTGCTACCTTTGGTTCGTCGTCAACAGAAATGAATCACCAGGACAAGTTAGCAATGCAGCACCCTGCCGCTCCATCGGCCGGCCGAGATCCGCGCCTTGATTTTTTCCGTGGCCTGGCTCTGGTTATGATCTTCATCAACCATGTGCCTGGCAATATGATGGAAGGAGTTACGTCGAAGAACTTCGGTTTCTCGGATGCCGCCGAGGCCTTCGTCCTGATGTCCGGCATGTCTGCGGGCCTCGCCTATTCGAGCGCCTACGCCCGCGATCGTATTCACGCGATTGCTCGCATATTGCGCCGCGCGGGCCGGCTTTACAGCGTCCATCTGCTCACGACGGCGCTGGCGGTCGTCATTTTGATGGCCGGCCACAATTTTCTGGGTACGACCGCACTTTCCGAACGCGTCAACATGATGTCGTATCTTGAAGCGCCATGGGCGACCGCCCTTGGCGTGCTCGGCATGACGCATCAACTCGGCTACTTCAACATCCTGCCGCTCTATATGCTGCTGCTGGCAGCGACGCCTTTCTTCCTGGCTCTTGCCTCGCGCAGCCGGCGTCTTCTGTTGGCCGTGTCCGTTTTGATCTGGGCGATTGCCGGCTGGAATAATATCAATCTGCCGAACTTCCCAACCGAAGGCTCGTGGTTCCTGAATCCGTTCTCGTGGCAGCTGATCTACTGCATCGGGCTATGCGCCGGCATCTCGTCGAAAGAGGGCGAGGTTCTCGTCAGATACAGCCCGGTGTTGATGACGGCTGCGATCGCGTATCTCGCCTTTGCAATGTTCGTCATTCAGGGCCAGCATTACGATCTGACGAGTTGGGGCGATCACCCGGCTCTGCTGGTCGGATTTGACAAGGGGATACTGCCCCTTCCTCGGCTGATGCATATCCTGGCGCTGGCATACGTGATCTCTCAGATTGCCGCGTTCCGTGCGATCGCTGGGAGCGCCAAGCTGGCCGCTGTGTCCCTGCTTGGAAAGCAAGGCCTCGCTGTGTTCGCCTGGGGATCGGTTGTCTGCATTTCGCTACAGGTTCTGAGAGATGCCTACGCGTTCTCGCCTGCCCTTGACTGCGCGACGCTCGCGGTGGGCTTGGCGGTTCAATATGCCGTGGCAATACGTCTGCAGGCCGAGAAAATGGCGCTACGGCCTCGTTCGCAGATGGCATAGAACCAAGATCGATCGGCGACGCTAAACGCGGGTCGATCGTTGGAGCAAATCGCGCCATCTCTTCGCGTAACCGTCAACCACCGGCGGGTTCATATTGGAGGCTCTGAAACGGGCTTCCAATACCTCCACATCAAACTCTTCCAGAGGAGTCTCCTTTGGATAGTGCTTGAGCGTGTACCTGAACATGTCTTCCCAGCTACGGCGCACGCCGAGCGACTCGTCGGCCAGGTCGCCGCGCGTGCGATCAATGAGTTCTTCCAACGTCGTCATATGCTGCCTCAACGAATGCCGGAGCCAGATAACAACAATTGCGTCGCTTACGCGAGGACCTCGATGAAAACGGATGCTGTCATCCTCGGATGACCAAACATGCGGAGCCGCGCGGGCGGTGCCGACGTCCCCACGGAACGGAGACGCCGCCTACGCTGGTACGGAAAATTGGTGGTGAACGGGAAGCTCTGACGCGCAGCGAACTGAAACGCAGGAGACCGTTTCAGCGCTCAACCCTCTTCCCGGTCAACCTATAAGAGAGTAACGAGAACCGGCGAGGCGCGCATATACCAATTGATATAAGCCCGCCTGCTCCAGTCACCATCAGTCGTTTATTTGGAGAGACCGAAGATCAGCCGGGCGAGGTCGATCTGCCGCTTGGAGCCTGTCTTGTCGAATACGGCGTGAAGCTGTGCGCGAACCGTTCCGACCGAAACATCGCGGGACTTTGCGACTTCGTCGACACTTCTGCCGAGCCCGATCTCCCGGGCCACACTCGCCTCGGCGGGGGTCAAGTCATAGAGGCCAGCGAGAATGCCATCGTCGACCTTGGCATCCTTGAGCACCGGAGTGATAGCAAGCAAAAGATCCGCGGCGTTGAAGATGTCGTGCGCTGCGCCTGCGATCGGTAGCGCGTGGACGACCATCGCTGGGTGTTCATCTTCGGCGGCAATGGGAAAGGAGCCGCCGAGTTTGGCGACGCGCGCGTCCAACAACGATGCCCAGCGGGCGTCCGCCGCCTTCTGAGCAAACACAAGTCGGCGCCGGTGGTCGCGAATGACACCTGGAATGAGGCTCGCAAAGCTTTTGTTGGCGACCACAAGCCGCCCGTTCTTCAACGCCGCCGCCCAAATTCCGAGCGTCTCCATAGCATCCACAGTGGACTTGATCTGTTCGAACTTAAGCCTCGATGCCAACAGCGCCGCCCGCGCAAGGTGTGGCCGGAGCTCCGTCAGCGCCGTTGTCACCTCTTTTGGGAGAGGGCCCTCCTCGAAGCTGCGGTGCACCGACAGCTTGATGATGTCTCCCGATGGCGAGGTTATTCCGGTGCCTGCATGCCAGAAGCATCCGTGAGGACGCATGAAGCCCTGGTAGTATTCGCTTTCCATCATCTCCTCGACGGACATCACGTCGGTGTCCATCAGGAAGCGGGGTTCCGCGAACTTGCGGCTTCGCTCCTCACTATGAAGATAGGGGTTCTTGGATCCCCAGCCCCCGTCGATATAGGCCTGCATCTTCGGAATGACGGAATCATTTCCGATCCACCTGAAATCCCCATCCGGGGAAACTCCCATCAGGACACCGTCGCGCGATTGGCTGCGCCGGGCCAGCTGGTCGAGTAATCCAGGGCCTTTCGAGAGCTCCGGCACCACCGCAGCTTCGTATATCGTGTCGATGAAGTCGTGATCCATGTGCGTCCCCTGCACCGGGAAGCCTAACACATACAACACAATGTTGCGGTCTTTTTTACAACCCGCCTTAGATGACGCCACAGCCACAACGCTGGGTGTTTGGCGCGGCGCGCAAGCTTGTGCGCGCCGAGACTTCTGACTGGCGACAGGCCGAGATGGCTTCGTCGTTGCCCGGCATTCAGCACTGAAAGCCTGGACCAGCGTCGCTCCTGGACCGATCACTTCCAAACGTCTTCAACCGCTGCTATGTTAGCGATGTCGCATTCACGCTCGCGGTGGTGTTGAATTTGGGAAGCCAGTCTTCAGGAGGTCAAGCAGCGACCTCGCCGCCTTGGAGGAAAAGCCGGATAGTGCTCGTAGGGCTCGTCTGCGTCGTCGTCATGGGGGCGGTTTCAGGGGCGCTCCATTGGCGAGAGGTGGCTCTTAGTCGCCACCAAAATCCGATCGTTGACAATGAGGCCTTGCCCGCTCAATCGACTGGGGATGTGATTGCCGTGCCCGTCAGTTCGCAATCTTCCATGTTGGGTGGAACACGCCTTTTCGACGCTCCAAGTCCCGAACTGACCAGCCAGTTCATTCGCAGGTGGCGGATATCCGGACCCCAGATCTGTGCAGCCTTCCGTGACGCCGGCATAGAGGCGACAGAGTGGCGCGCCGCTTCCATGCGTGGCGTCAGCTACGAATGCTATTTTCAGCGGATCTATGAGAGAGACGATATTCGTCCTCTGCGCTCGACCTTTCTGCGCGTTCGCGGAAACGCATCGGGTGAGGTTCTTGAGATCAGCGGCAGGATTGTCGGGCCGACGACGGATGACCAAGGGCTCCTCGACCCGTCCCTGATGCGCATCTTCGAGGTCTTGGTCAACGAGGTACGGTGGGGGGACTTTCAGGACACGCTGATCCCGATCCGGAAACTGCTGGATATCAGATGCGAACGCTTCGGCGCATCCTTCGAGTTCAGGCGAGAGCTGAGCCGGGAAAACAGCTACGATTTCACCCTGGTCCTGTCTCAGAACTCCGACCAGCAGGCCCGCACAAGAGCGTACTTCTCTCCGGATCGATGGATGGTCAAGCCGGATTTCGCGAGGATGCGTCCTGTGCTTCTAACGGTGTCGAGCAGGTAACGCGGTCATCAGGACGAAATATGGTCTCGTTGTCCGGCCTGTCAGGTGGTTCGAACGCTCCCTAATGACGGCGGCCCACGACGAGCAGCGGTCAAATCGCTCCTTGCATTCTGTCGAACGGATCTGTTTCCTGATGCGATCGTTGCCGACCAGGTAGATGAAAATGTCGTTTGGAAGAAACCTATGCAAACCCATGTTTTGACTGGAGGCTGCCAGTGCGGCGCGATCCGATACGCGCTTGATCAGCAACCGCAGAACGTTCACGTGTGCCACTGTCGCATGTGCCAGAAGGCGGTTGGCGGCCCCTTCGCGATCATCTGCCCTGTCGTGAAGTCCGCATTTCGCGTGACACGCGGAACAGTCAGTTATTTTCATAGTTCGGATATCGCTCGCCGGGGCTATTGCCGCGACTGCGGTACTCCGCTGATATTCGACTATCCGGATGCCGAGGATGTGGGAATTCTTGTCGGGACGCTCGACGAGCCCGATCGCGCGCCACCGGAAAATCAGTATGGAAATGAGAGCCGCGTCGCCTGGTACGCCGGGCTGATCCAGGTGCCCGGAGATCGGCCGACTTACGCCGACAACGCAGAGATGCTGCACCGGATTTCCAGCACCAATCACCAGCATCCTGACCACGAAACGATCAATTGGCCGCCGGCCGATTAGCATCCCGCTCGCCCATAGTGTCGATCAGCGACTTTTCTGAGCCGTTGCTTTTACGACGGATCGATGACCGGATCATTTCGGGACCGACCTTCGTTATGGGAGCGCGGATACCCCGTTCCCATATAAACTCAGCCGAGTGACCTCTGCTTTTTGCCTGACGCGTTCAGTGGCTGCTGTAGAGCGGTGGGAAGTCGTCGTCTCCCCGATCCGGAAAAAGGCTCCGTCTCATGCGCCGGATTGCTTCGGCCTCGCGGCGCTGTCGCGAAAGCATCACATTTGTCACCTCGGTAAAAGCCGCCCCGTCTTTGTCAGCGACGCGTACCGTTCCTCCTTGCGCAAGGAAGTCGCAGAACGCTTCAACGGACCGGAGCCGCGTCGTCAGTTCAACATAGCGATCTTCATATCGTTCCTGCATCACTGCCTCCTCGGAGGATTGTCCACGCAGAGTTCGGCGATATCATGGCTGTCGTCATTGTGGATCATGCGGATGCCGGAACCGCAGGCTGGCGCATGCTCAGTGCACCTCCAAAGGCATTGCCCGCACCTGCGAGGGCGTCGCGCCGAAGGTTCGCTTGAAGGCGCGCGTGAAGTGTGAGGCGTTTTCGAAGCCGACATCGAGCGCGATTTCGATCATCGACAGTTTGGGGTTTGCAAGGAGTGCCTTTGCCCGTTTCAGTCGGACGCGCTTGTAGGCCTGCGCCGGCGACATCCCCGCCTTCTCCATGAAGACGCGCTCGAGCTGCCGCCGCGACAGGCCGACCGAGGACGCGAGTTCGGGGATCGAGATGCAGTACTCCATGTTCTGTTCCATCAGGATCATCGCAGCCCTGACACGATCATCCTCGTAGTTTTCATAGAGCGGCCGGTGCGGCTGTACGTCTCCCGGAGATCTTGCCTTCTCGATCTGCAGGACTTCGAGCGCATTTCGTTCCGCCTCGTGGCTGATGTATCGGCGAACAAGAAGTGCGGCCATGTCTGCGGCGCTGGTTCCGCCCGCACACGAACCGCGCTGGGCGTCGAGATTGAAGAGCCGGTCCGAGCGAGCCGACAGGGTCGGAAACCGCTCCTTGTAAGCCTGTACATGGAGCCAGCTGACGCAGGAGTTGTGGTTACCCATGAGGCCGGCCTCGGCAAGGATGAAGGTCCCAGTGCAGAGACCTATCAGGGGAACGCGTTGTGCGGCGGCACGCTTCAGGAATGCGACGGTTTCGTCGTCCACCGGTCGGTCGACGGTCAGTAGACCGCCAACCACCACGATGTAGTCAAAGCGAGACGGGTCGATGAAGTCGGAGGTCGGCGCGACCTGGACGCCGCAGCTTGAGGTGACGAGATGACGCGTGCTTCCCAGAACCTGCCAATCGGCCCGCACCCTTCCGGAGCGATCGAACTGATCGCTCGCAAGACGCAAGGTGTCTACGAAAAGGGCGAATGCCGATAGCGTGAATGTCCGCGCAAGCACGAAGCCAACCTTGAGCTGCTTGGTTGCGACTGCATTTTCCCCGGTTCGAAAATCCTCTGGTCTCATCGGTCATGCCTCCTGTTTCGAAAGCCCATCATCAAGCGATCTTAAAATCCCTACGCGAGTGGATCCCGCTCGTCCACGACCACGGCGTTGTGACCAACGACGCAGGCGCAATCCCCGATGCGGAAGAGCGTGTCCGCCATCGATCACTTGGGAGCAGCCGACGACGTGTTGTTTGTCGCTGCGAGCCGCTCCAGCGCGCGGGCTAGCCGGTACCGCGCCAGGTACTCCATGACCGAGATGCCAAGCAGGGCGAAGTCGCGGTGATCGAACCAACGACGCAGATCACCGCGGTTCTCGCGGGAACGAACATCGTTTCTACGGTTCGCGAATCTCCTTGCTGGCGATATAATCGCCCGCTTCAGTCGGATTTCAGCAAGGTGCATCTCTTCGACGCGAAGACCGAGAGACGCTTGTCGGCAGGTTGGAAAAAAGGCAGCGAACCGAGTTCGCTGCCTCGCCCGGTCAATTGACTGGCTTGATGGACGCCACGATGGCTTTCACTTCCGCGTCGTGCTTGTCTTCCTCGCCCTTGTTGCCCCAATAGGTGACGACAAGCGCCTTGTCCTGAGACGTCTGGACAAAGAGCAGACCGACGCTGACGGGGCCGTCCTCGTCCTTGCCGTCCCACTCGATCGTCGTCATGTTCATGCCGTTCACCTCGGTAACCGGCGTGTCTTTCTGCGTCGACGGATCGATGTTGACGCCGTTTTTCGTCAGGAAATCCACGGCGTCGGAGACCACCTTCTCGATCGAGCCGTTGTCTGCGACATCGGCGGAAAGATAGACGGCCGAGTCGGCCGACGTTGCTTCGATGCCGCTCTCTGTTTCACTGGGTCCCCAGCTGTCGGGGATGGTGATGCTGGCGATGGGTGCGTCGCTTGGGAATTTCAGCGTCGCCGCATGGGCGAAGGCGGGAATGGTGAATGCGAGCAGTGCAAGGGCAATGGTTCTATTCATCGGAAAATCCTTGGGGGCCACGAGCGACGAATAGCGCCGATATCTTAATATCCCACCTCAACCCTGTAAGATGTTCGACAGAAACCCGACCTCACTGGCACGTGCAAGAAGCCGTACGACATCACTCTACTGTACGCATGCGATACAAACGGTTCGCCCAGCTCGACGGTTCCGCCGCACGCGATCGAAGATCGCCTACTGTTGCGATGCAGGCGTGCGTGCCGCGATTACTAGTCGTCGTTCCCAGGCGACGAGTACAATGCTGGAGCCGACGATCAGCAGCGCACCGATGAAGACGTTGAGCGTCGGTACTTCAGCCCAGATCGCATAGCCGTAAACGAAGGCCCAGATGAGCCCCGTATATTCCACCGGCGCGAGCGCGGAGGCTGGTGCATGACGAAAGCCTTCGTAAAGGAGGAACTGGCCGACCGTTGCGACCACACCGAGCGCAATCATGAGCATCCAGCCGATGGCGTCAGGCGTCTTCCATATCCACGGGAAGGAGACAGCGCATGCGAGACCGAACAGCAGGCTCGTGGCATACATCTGCGTCAACGTGCTTTCGCTTCGGCTCACCAGACGGACAAGGATCGTGCTCCACGCCCAGCACAGGCCCGCCACGATGCACATGGCGGCTGGGATGAGGTTCGGGGAATGTGTCGGATTGGCTGCGACCAACACGCCGACGAAGCCTCCCACGCCGGCGATCCAGCGCCCTACCCCGACGGATTCCTTCAAGACGATGATCGACAGGAAAATCGTTATGATCGGAGCCGAGAAGTAGAGTGTGGTCAGCTCCGCCAGGCCGATATGTCGCGCAGCATTGTAGAAAAGCAGCCAGGCGATGAGCATGAGCGCCGCGCGAAGAACGACCGTGTTCCTGTAGGGACTCTTGAAGATCGAGGGGTGACGGCGATAGCGCAGGAGCACACCGGTGACCAGCACGATCACCAGACTGCGCATGAACAGGATCTGCGGAACTTCATAGTCGGCCACAAGCCATTTCACCAAGGCATCCTGCAACGCGAAGCATGAATATCCGGCTGACGCCAGCGCAATGCCCACCAAAGGGCTCGCGGTGGTTTTTCCAAAAGTCATTAAAGAACCTCGTAAAACATACTAAATCGCCGGCCCCAGTCGGATCGGACTGCCATCGCAGAAGCGATCGAAGCGGAAGCGGCGGATATCGTGACCGACGGAATTGCCCTGGATCATGTCGGAGACGACCCTGCCAACACCGGGACCGATGCCGAAGCCGTGACCACTCATCCCAGTTGCGACCAGCAGACCGGCGATCGCAGGCACGCGATCGATGATGGGAACGACGTCGGGCATCGCATCGATCATTCCCGCCCAGGTCGCCTTGAGGCGCACTTTTCCGAGATTCGGGAAAAGCGCCGGAAAGTTGCGCTCGATCGCATCGAGACTTGAGCGGACCGGAGCGGGGTTGAGCACCCGCATCCGTTCGAACGGGCTTTCGCTATCCGGCGACCAGTCGCGTGGTGTCGACCAGCCATCGGGGTATCCCGTTGGCGCAATAGGGTGATACCGCGTTCCTGCGGGATGGGCCATGAGCGCCGGCAGATATTTCGTGGCGTGCCGGAATGCGTCGGGCCCGACATAGAGCAGATTGCTCCCACCCGCCGCCAGCGTGTAGCCGCCGTCCTGCCGCCGTCGAAACGCAATGCCGTGCTCGATAGCGGCGCCCTTGTAGACCTCGGGCAGCGGTTCAGTCGCGGCAACGGTCGCCCTGACGCTCAACTGCGGGATCACCACATGGTGCTTTCGCAAGAACAGCGACGACCAGGCGCCGCTGGCGACGAGGACGGTGGAGGTTTCAATGCGACCGGCCTCGGTCCATACGCCGCTGATCCTTCCTGCGGCGACGTCGAGTCCCCGCGCCGCACAATTCTCCACGATCGTCACCCCCAGCCGCGAGGCCAGCCGCGCGAGCGCAGGCACCGCCAGCCAGGGTTCGGCCCGCATGTCGGACGGTGTCGTCATCGCCCCGGCGTAGCGCTTGGACATGCCTTGGATGAGGCTTGATGTTTCATTGCCATCGACAAGGCGCGTGTCGACGTCGTGAGCGGCGGCGATCCGCATGAAGGCCTCGAAGGCTGCCATTTCCTTGTCGGAACTCGCCAGATAAGTCACGCCGGTCTCGTTGAGGCCGATATCTTCGCCGGTTTCCTGCGCAAGCTCCCGCCAGAGCCGGCACGCCTCGATGACGATTGGCAACTCGTCTGCATCGCGTCCCTGCTTTCGGATCCATCCCCAGTTCCGTGACGATTGCTCGGCTGCGATGCGGCCCTTTTCGAGCAGCGTGACAGAAATATTCCGCTTCGCCAGGAAAAGAGCTGTAGTGACACCAATAACGCCACCACCGATGATGACGACATCTGACGATTTCGGCAGTGGGCTTTGAAATTGAACGGGATCGGCTACGGAGAACGGGAAATTGGGCACGCGACGCATCCAGACGGCAAGAGACCAGCTCCTCGTAATCACACTTGTGTGGCAGTTCAAGAACAGCAAGACGTTTTGAGGGAGTGTGCGGGAATGGTGCCACACGCGGCCCAAGTCGGGGCCATTTTAGCGCCGCAGGACCGCTCGTCGAGTTAACGGATGGACAAAAGAAAAAAGGGCCGACGGAAAACCGCGGCCCATAAGGTGTGAAGGTCAAAAACCTCCAGAGGGGAACAGCTGCTGCGGCGGAACTGGGAGGAAAGCCGCCATGTGCATCAGCTGTAGGCGTTATGCACTTTTTTTGACCGCTTGGAAAACATTTTTTGTGCAACGCAGCTATGCAAATGCTGCGGTGCTCCTATTGGAAGGAAACGCTGGGAACGGAAAAAGGAGCTGTTCAGCCGCGAACCAAGGCGAGATACGTCGGCTTCGACGGGAAAGATTTGTATTCTAATGTTTCAGACGCCTCTGAGCATACGCTTCCATATAAAATTGGCCCGATCCGGATATATGCCGGACAACTCCCCTTGGTTTAGGTGATTGTCGAAACCGCCGCGCAACGCGGCTAGAAACACCTGCGCCCGGAGCTAGATCATGATTGCATCGTTGACAAACAGGGAGCGTGCCTACAACGAGTTTGCAAGCGTGCTCGATCAGTCTGCCTACGAACCTCTTCCTGAAGACTGGCTGATCGGAATGACCGATATCGTTCATTCTACTGAGGTGATCGGACAGGGGCGCTATCGCGATGTAAACCGCGCAGGTGTTGCGATCATCGCGGCTCTCGGCAATGCCTTGGGTACGTTCGATTTCCCGTTCACCTTCGGAGGAGATGGCGCAGCTTTCGCCGTGCAGGGCACTGCCCGGGACACGGCGGAGATGGCGCTTCGTCAGGTCGCGGCATACGCGGAACGGGAGCTCGGGCTGGAGATGCGCGCCGGCTTGACGAGCTTGCGCGACATCCGCGCGAATGGCCACGATGTAAGGATCGCACCTTATGCCGCATCGAGCAATGTGACCTACACCATGTTTTCAGGGGGCGGAATCCGCTGGATGGAGGAGCAGTTGAAGCTCGGACGCATCCAGTCTCCCGGCGACCGAGAAGGAAGTGCCGACGCTCCTGATTTGACCGGCCTTTCCTGCGACTGGGCACCCTTTGCCAACAACAACGGGACAATTTTGTCCCTGCTGGTCGCGCCACGGGCGGAAGAAAGTGCTGCTTTCACGCATCTCGCGAAGCGCATCGTCGAGGTGTTTGATCGTGATCCGCGCAATTCCATACCGCTTCCGCAAGAGCGCCCGGCAGGGGATCCAAAGAGCGGCAGGATCAATGCTAAGATCTGGACCACCGCCGCTCAGAATTCCGACTTCCGCAAGTATGACGATGCGCTCCGCCTCACGGTGGACTGCTCGCTGGAGCAGGTCGAAATCGTGAGGTCGATGCTCAAGGCTGCAGAGCTACGTGGCGAAGTCACCTACGGCCTTCATTGCCAATCACATGCGATCATGACCTGCTTCGTGCCGTCGTCTAACCCCCATGCACACCGTCACTTCCTCGACGGCATGGATGGCGGTTACTCGATGGCGGCCGCCATGATGCGCAAGGCGGCATAAGGTCGTCACTAGAATCCTGCTCAGGCCTTCGCCGAAATCGCACTCAGTTCTTCCAGGTCGAGATCTCGCTCAAGCTCCTGTAGGGTCTCGTCGTCGATCTCACCTGCCCGGTGGAGCCGAATAAGCTCCTTTCGCCCGACGGCGACGGCTTCCAGCACAACGTCGAAATGGGCATGAAGCACCGGCTTGTAATCCTCGGTGCGGGCCGCGTAGTCGATAATAGCAGTCGCCCTGCGCTGGTAGCGTTCAAGCAGTTGAGGATGGATGAGCTTCCCGTCGCGATCGTAGGCGAGATCGCGCACCGATGCGAACTGTACCTGCGCCATCGCCGCTTCGGCCTCGCTCATTGTCATCCGAGCTTTTTCGGATTCCGGCTCGGTGAGGCCGGCCCAGCTGATCACCCGACCGAGCGTCGTACCTTGCACAAGGACCGTCCCGACAATCACGGCAAAGGCCATGACGAGAATGAAGTCGCGGTCGGGGAAATCCTGCGGCAGGCTCAGTGCAAGAGCCAGGGTCACAACTCCACGGACACCGGCCCATCCGAGAACCACGACCCCGCCCCCGCCTATTGGTGCGGTCTTCGCCAGGCCGAGACCGTTGCACACCCGAATGACAAGCTCGGATCCGAATATCCATGCAAAGCGCGTGACGACGAGCGCAAGCAGGATTGCCAGCGCTGGCAGCGCCATCGTCTCGGCCAGCTGGCCGAACCCTCCACCGCGCTCCACCACATCCCGGAGCGACAGGCCAATCAGGATGAATACGGAGGCTTCCATGAGGAAGACGAAAACTTCCCAGAACGACGTTCCGCGCATGCGTGTGGCGGCGGATAGAACGGTATGCTGGTGCCAGGTCGCGACCAGCCCCGTGGTCACGGTGGCTATCACGCCGGAGACATGCAGAAACTCGCCAAGCAGGTAGGAGATCCATGCGAGCAGCGTTGTCGCTGCGATAATGAGGTATTCGTCGCCGAGACGACGAACGAATTTCACCCACACGGTTCCAACGACAGCGCCGACCAGCGCGCCTCCGATGGCGAGCAGGAAGAAATTGCCGATGGCGCTGGTGGCGCTGAAGGTTCCCGTCGCCGCCGCGGCAACCGCGAACCTGAAAAGCACCAGGCCGCTGGCGTCATTCAGCAAGCTCTCGCCTTCGAGCAGGATCTGCAGCCGGCGTGGCAGCTTCACGCGTTCAAGCACTGCCCGGGCGGACACGGCGTCTGGAGGTGATACGATCGCACCAAGAGCAGCGCATGCAGCCCAGGGAAGCGCCGGCATGAGAAGGTGAGCCACGACTGCGATCATCACGGTCGTAAAGAACACGGCGCCGATTGCGAGCGAGGCGATGCCCACCATGTGCCGTCGCAACCTGCCAACTGCGATCGACCAGGCACCATCCAGAAGCAGCGGAGGAAGGAATATGACGAGCACCAGTTCCGGATCGACCGTGATCGCCGGCAGGCCGGGAACGAAGGCAAGAGTCGCGCCGCCGGCAAGCAATGCCACTGATGGCGGCAGCCCAAGCCTTCGCGCGAGGTAATGAAGGGCGATGATCGCAAGGAACATCGCGATCACCAGTTCGAAGAGATGTGTTGCGTCCATGCGTCTCCCCGACACGGCCAAGCTCGCAGCAGACTAGCACAGAATTTTGCCGGTCAAACTGCAACACGGGGAGCCGTCAGGCGATCGCTTGACACCTTCGGACGAATGACGTCCGAAGGTGTGCCCACGTTACTGGCTCAAGCAACCTTGTCCCAGCTAGGAGCGAGACCGTCAGGCGACACGATCCTGCCGTCGGCTTTGGCGAGCGCATGGATCGCCGCCATTTCGTCGCGCGATAGGTTGAGATCGAAGATCGCCAGGTTTTCGGCAACACGAGCCTCGCTGACAGTCTTGGAGAGCGCGATGATACCATCCTGCTGCACAAGCCAGCGCAACACCACCTGCGCGACCGTCTTGCCGTGATTTGCGCCAATATCCTTCAGAACCGGATCGGAGAAAACCTTGCCGTCGGCCATACCGAAATAGCCCGTCACGGACATGTCGGCCGCCTTTGCTGCGGCAATGACGACGTCCTGATTGATATAGGGATGGTACTCGATCTGGTTGGTGACGAGCGGCGCCTTGGAAAGGGCGCGCGCTTCCGCCATGAGCGCAGTCGTAAAGTTGGAGACGCCGATATGGCGAACCTTGCCTGCCTCCTTTACGTCGTTGAGCGCCGATATCTGCTCGGCGAGGGAGACTTTATCATTCGGCCAGTGCAGCAAGAGAAGGTCGACATAGTCGGTCTTGAGCTTTGCCAGGCTCTCGTCGACCGACTTCAGGAAAGCCTCACGCTTGTAGTTCTCGACCCACACCTTCGTGGTCAGGAATATGTCGCGGCGCTGGATGCCTGACGTGACGATTGCTTCGCCGACTTCGGCCTCGTTTCCGTAGATCTGCGCGGTATCGACGTGGCGGAAGCCAAGCTTCAGCGCATGCGGCACGATCTTGAGAACGTCGCTGCCAGGAATCCGGAAAGTGCCGAAGCCGAGAGCAGGAATGGTTACGCCATTGGCGGTTACAGTGTGCATTGTTTGTCTCCAGGGAATTGAGAGGGGCGTTCAATTTGAGCGTTTTGGGCGAGGATCAAGAGCACTAGACATGTCTGGCGGATCGGAATGGGGGCGTTTGCCCCCAAGTGATCACGCCGCGTTCAGAGCGGGGACGCCGCGCCGATCGAGTGCGCCGCTCCAGATCGTGAGCAGCAGTGCTCCGACGACGAGAATAGCTCCGACCCATGGCGTAGCACCGAGTCCCAGCGGGGATTCGACCACGATGCCGCCGAGCCAGGCGCCGATCGCGATGCCGAGGTTGAAGGCTGCGATGTTGAGCGCAGAGGCGACGTCGACCGCGCCGGGGCGATGTTCCTTGGCGAGCTGCACGACATAGAGCTGCAGGCCGGGCACGTTGCCGAACTGGAGGAAACCGAGCGCCGCAAGCGTTACGATCATCAGCACCGGCGATGTCGCAGTGAAGGTGAGGATAGTGAGCACGATCGCCTGCATCGTGAAGAGGCCGATCAGCGCCTTGACCGGATTGTTGTTCGCAATCCTGCCGCCGGCGATGTTGCCGACTGCGATCGCAAGGCCGTAGAGCACCAGAATGAGGCTCACGCTGCGCTCGGAGAAACCGGTGATTTCCTGCAGGATCGGCGCGAGAAACGTAAAGGCAACGAATGTGCCGCCGTAGCCAAGTGCGGTCATCGCAAAGACGATAAGCAGGCGCCCGGAGCCGAGAACGCGAACCTGGTCGATAAGCCGGGCAGGCGGTGCTTTTTTCAGATTCCTCGGCAGGAGAATTGCGATCGCGAGAAACGCAACGATGCCGAGAGCGGCGACTGCCCAGAACGTGGCCCGCCAGCCGAGAATCTGGCCGATATAGGTTCCCATCGGAACGCCGGTGACGATGGCGACGGTCAATCCCATGAACATCATGGCAATGGCCGACGCACGACGATTTTCGGGTACCAGGTCCGCCGCAATGGTGGAGCCCACCGAGAAGAAGACACCGTGGGCGAAGGCTGCCAGCACGCGGGCGACGAGCAATATATCGTAGCTCGGTGCAAGTGCCGCGGCGGTATTGCCGACGATGAACAGGGCCATGAGGCCGAGCAGCAACGGCTTTCGTTCGATCTTTCCCGTGAGAGCAGTCAGGATTGGCGCGCCGAAGGTCACGCCAAGGGCGTAAACGCTGACGATGAGGCCGGCGAGCGGAAGGGTGATGTGGAGGTCATTGGCAACGGTCGGCAGGAGGCCGACGATGACAAACTCCGTGGTACCGATCGCGTAGGCCGCGATCGTCAAGGCAAGGATGGCTAAGGGCATGACAAGTTCCTCTATGCCCGCATGTTCCAGCAGGGCATTTTCAAAGCGGCTGAGCCGCGGATTGAATGGTTGCCGGCAATATGAGGCAGGAGGACTTGCATGATAATCGACTGCATTGGATAAATGCTTTTGAATTTAATTCACAGAAAAAGCGAAGATGGATAACCGCGCCGGCGAAATGGAAGTCTTCGTGGCTGCCGCCGAATTGCAGAGCTTCTCTGCCGCCGGTCGGCGGCTGGGCCTGTCGCCCTCTGCCGTCAGCAAGCTCATTACCCGGATCGAAGATCGGTTAGGAACGCGCCTTCTGGTTCGTTCGACCCGCATCGTCACCCCGACGCCGGAGGGCGAAATCTACCTCGCCCGGGCCAAGCGCGTGCTTTCCGAGATCACAGACATTGAGCAGCTCATATCGAGCGGTGGGAAGGTCGTTCCTCGCGGGCCCTTGCGCATCAATGCTTCGCTGGGCTTCGGCGAGCGCTATCTATTGCCTCTCGTGCCTGATTTCCTGGCGCTCTATCCTGAGGTCGAACTGGATATCTCGCTCACCGATGGTGTGATCGCACTCATCGAGGAGCGCACCGATATCGCGATCCGTTCCGGTGCAATGAACGACTCGGCCCTCAAGGCTAGGAAACTCCTGGAAAGCCGTCGTGTCATCATTGCCTCACCGTCCTATGTGGAGGCGCATGGCATTCCGCGGAATCCGCACGACCTGGCGCGGCACAACTGCCTGACGTTCAACTTCCAGCGACGCCTCAACGAGTGGCCGTTTCAAAACGAGGGCACTGGCGACATCTATCGCCTCCCGGTCACCGGCAACACGTCGGTCAACAGCGGCCTTGTCATGAAGCAACTCTGCCTGTCGGGTACCGGCCTCGGCCGAGTCGGACGGTTTCACGTTCAGCGGGAGATCGAAGCGGGGCTGCTCTTCCCTGTTCTGGAAGACTTCAATCCTGGTGATATGGAAGTGATTCACGCCGTCTATGCCGGGCACGAGCATCTGGCCGCGCGTGTCAGAGCGTTCATAGACTTCCTCGCAGCAAGGCTCGCTGGTGAAGCGAAGCCCTCGGCGGAAAAACTCAATCAGGCGGAGAACGATTCGAAAAGTGCGTGAACGCCTTGGCAGGCGACTTCAAATTACAAGATCAACGTTTTGATATTATAGCGATTATCATACTCGATAGGTGCATTCAGTTCAGATCTTCCTACCCGGTTCGATCCTTCTTGCGCTTCGCATCGGCGAGCTCGTCCCGTGGAGGCTCCCATCCGAACACGCTGCGGCCGCCCCAATCATGCGAGTGCGAGAACTCGCCGGCAACGATTTCCTTGAGGTCCGGCCCGGTCACGTATTGCTCCAGGCGCCGCGCCTGATCATCGAGACGCTTCAGCGCCTGCAATTCCTCATCACGCCCGAGCTTCGCACGACCAACGGCCGACTTCATGACATTGATGGTTTCGTCATAGACCCGGATCGGAACGGGAAACGGATGCCGGTCCTTGCCGCCATGCGCCAGCGAAAAGCGGGCGGGATCGGAGAAGCGGCACGGCGCCCCGTGGACGACTTCGGCCACCATGGCGAGCGCACTCACGGTTCGAGCGCCGACGCCTGGTGTCAGGAGAAGTTCCTCGAAATCCTTCGGACCACGATTGGCGGCGGCGGCCAGCGTGCCATGCAGCCGCTTCATGTTCACGTCCTCTGCGCGGACGTCGTGGTGTACAGGCATGATAAGGTGCGGCAGCAAGGGCTGCGTGGGGTCTTTCTTCGCCCGCGGCGGGTCGATCGCTATGATCTCCCGGACAATGCGATCCGGCCCGAAATCGGCAAGCAGATCGAGCTGGCCCTTTCGGGAGGCATCGGCCCGATGATCCGCGAGATTGACGATCTCGCCCTGTTTGCGCCCCTCGATTGCCGCATGCGGGGAATCGAGGAAGCTCTTGAGGTCCTGCGATTGCCAATGATAGCGCCGAGCCTGTCGTTTATCGCCGTTCATCCCCTGTTGGACGACGACCCATTTGCCGTCATCCGTGACGATGAAGCCGTGCAAGTAGAGATCGAAACCGTCCTGAACCGCGGCGCTGTCGACCTTGGCGACCAGCCTGCTCGTTCTGGCAAGGGCAAGCCCATCGATTCCGACGCGATTTCCGATCGCGACGAGTTCGTCCGGCGTCTGCCTCGAGTTTCTGCCTCGGCCACCACAGACGTGGATACCAAGATCGCCTGACATCGGGGTCAGCCCGCGCTTCAAGGCGCCGATCACGCTCGTGGTAATGCCGGAGGAGTGCCAATCCATTCCCATCACGGCGCCGAAAGACTGGAACCAGAAAGGGTGCGCCAGGCGGCTCAACAATTCGTCGCGTCCATAGTGAATGACGATCGCTTCAGTGATGACGGCACCAAGCCGCGTCATGCGCTCGCCGAGCCACCTGGGAACACGGCCGCCATGAAGCGGAAGATCGGCGCTGCCAGCACGTTGAACCATGGAACACTTATAGGATGGCGGGAGGGGACATGACAGTGAAATGTTGAGCCTTCGCGGGCTGATCGCTGTCCTGAAATCGTGTCCGAGGAGTTGCCTCCTCGGACGATGCGCTAGTGAACGCTCGGCACCTTGGCGACGACGGCAAAGTCCTCGGCGACCAGTTCGCTGATCGCGATCAGGACCTCTTCTGCCGAGAAGCCGGCGGCCATCGTCGCACGGATCAAGTCCTGCAGATCGGGCTCCACGACGTCGCGGCAGTCTTCAAGGCGCTCGTCCGACACGGTGGCGCTATGCAATTCTTCCATATTTTGACCCTTCGGTGGGTCGGCTGGCGCTCAGGCGACCAACCGACGGGGTTAGCAAGCTAGCGTGCCGTTGGCCGGCGCTTCGTGGAGGGCAATAGCCCCTCACGCTGCATCTGTTTGCGGGCTGCCTTTCGCTGTCGCGCAATCGCCTGCGCCCTCTCACGAACGCGCCGTTCCGACGGCTTCTCGTAGGACCGGCGTTCTCTCATTTCCCGAAACACGCCCTCGCGCTGGAGCTTCTTCTTCAGGGCGCGGATTGCTTGCTCGACATTGTTGTCTCTGACGATGACTTGCATGGTCGTCTCCTGTTCTGTTGGCGATAGCTAGCCGAGTTGCTCGGCAATGATGCTCCGAATTTCGGCGCGCGTGAGCAGGCAGGGATATGGCTTCCATTCCTTGGCCGGCCGCTTGACGGCCTCGCCATGCTCGCGCGGCTTCAACGCCGCCGGAGCGGCAGCAATGCTTGTTTTCTTCAATCGAATTCCTTGGACGACTGCGGCGTCATATGATTATCCGGCGCCAAACGCGCTGGGATCCGTCCCGAGGACGATCGCCGTGGTCGTGTGTGATTATCTGGGTGATGGTGCAGAAATAGGAGGTGATCGTGTCTATTACAAGACCGGCGGCTATTCCTGCCCGACACTCGGCATTCAGCGGATAGCTTTTGCGAGCCCATCTTCGACGGTCGTGCGGCAGCAGCCCTTCATGCTGCGCCGAGTCATGCATCAAGCGGCCGGATAGCTCCGTGCCAGAACATACAGGCTGACGGCGAATATGACCCATCGAAAGATCTGGGCAAGCGTGTTCCGGTGCGTCGCCAGCCGGCAGGCGCCGATCGTGCCGATAATTCCGCCGCCAATGCCGCCGGCGATGAAGTAGAGCGCGGTCAGCCAGTCAACGAAACCGGATGCCGCATAGTTGATAGCCGTGGTTAGGCCGAAGGTGCCGACGGCGAGGAGCGAGGTGCCGACCGCGTTGATCAGGGGCATGCCCGTGGCGAGCAGCAACGCGGGCACGATGAGGAAACCGCCGCCAATCCCGAAGAAGCCGGAGCAGACGCCGGTTGCGATTGCGATCAGCGTGGTCTTCCCGTGCGTTCCGATCGTCAGCGACTGCGCCGTCACATCTGTCTGACATCTCGCCTGCCGCATCAGAAAGCTGACCAGCATCATCAGGAGGCCGAACAGGAAAAGCAGGCTTTGCCCATTGACCAGCTTGCCGAGGCTCGAGCCGAGATAGGCGCCGAGGCTGCCGGCGATGGCAAATATGATGGCACATCGCCACCAGACATGCCCCTTGGTGGCATGGCCCGCCAGGTTGAAGTAGGCATTGGCCGAAACCGCGAGGGCGCCCGTCCCGATTGCCGTATGAACATCCCGCATGCCGACGACATACATCAGCAACGGTGTTGCAAGGATGGACCCGCCTCCCCCGATCAGGCCGAGCGTGCAGCCGATCAGGGATCCGGAGCCGAGCGCGAGCAGGAGATGAGGAAGTGATCCGTCCATGCGGTCAGGAACTCCACACCGATGCCGGGAACGCGTCGAGCGGGATCTTTAAAAAGCGCTGGCCGCTCTCCTCCGCCGGGGGCAATTCCCCTGCCCGGATATTGACCTGAAGCGCATGGAGGATCAGTCGCGGCATGGGCAGTGTCTTGTCACGGGCTTCGCGACGTTGGATGAAATCCTGCCGTGACTGGCCGGCGACATGGGGATTGCTTCGCTTCTGCTCGGCGACCGAACTCTCCCACAACGGCTGACGGCCTCCGGGCATATAGTCATGACCGGTGAAAAGGCGTGTCTCGTCAGGCAGGCTCAGAATGGTCTGGATCGACCGCCAGAGGCTCTCGGCACTGCCGCCCGGAAAGTCGGCGCGCGCAGTCCCGCTGTCGGGCATGAACAGGGTGTCGTGAATGAAGGCAGCATCACCGACGACGTAACTGATCGAAGCTAAGGTATGTCCCGGTGAATGAAGGACGCGAGCGTCCAAATCGCCGATCTTGAATGTCTCGCCATCGCGAAACAGTCGATCCCACTGCGAGCCGTCGCAGGCAAGATCAGGCCAGTTGTAGATATCACGCCAGATTCGCTGCACGTCTCTGATATGCTCGCCGATCGCCGTCGGCGCGCCGGTCTGTCGCTTCAGATAGGCCGCTGCTGAGAAATGATCGGCATGCGGGTGGGTATCCAGGATCCAGGCGAGTTTGAGGTCGTGACGTCGGATGTGATCGAGAATGGCGTCCGCGTTCGTCGTCGCGATGGAACCGGACTTCTCATCGAAATCGAGCACCGGATCGATGATGGCGCATCTGCGCGAGCTTGGGCATGCGACGACATACTGGATGCTGCCCGTTCGCTGATCGTAAAACCCGGTGACCTCAGGCTTGAGCATAGGCTTTGCCTTCGACCACTGCGGTCCGTGGAGCGAAAATCGCCCGGCTCGGATCGACATCGTAGTCTGCTTCGAAGCTCGTCGCGTCCGTCGCTATCTGCTTCACAGCCTCGAGAATGAACTGAACCTTTTCCTCGGAAAGGAGGACGCTGAAGTTGAGGCGAATGAAGCCCGGCTTGCTGATTTCGTCACCGGAGAGGATCGCCTGCCGTATCCCCTCGGACTGCTCTTCGTCGATGGACAGCAGCCGGTGCACGTATGGTCCCGCGCAGGCGCAGCCACCGCGAGCCTGAATGCCAAACCGGTCGCTCAGCATTCGCGTTACCAGTTGCTGGTGCACGTAGCCGCCCTTCCCGTTCTTGACACGGAAGGAGAAGATCGGAAGTCGCTCAGGTTCCGAGAGGCCGAGGATCTCGATCTGCGGGATATCCTTCCAGGCGCTGAAAGCGCGCTCTGCGAGCTCGCGATTGCGCTTTGCCATCGCTTCGGCACCGATGGCGTCCTTGACGATAAAGGCGAGCGCGGCGCGGATGTCTCCGACCACGTTCGGCGTTCCGGCCTCCTCGCGGGCTTCCAGACTGTCAGAGTAGTCGTGGGTCTGCGGCGACACGAATTTCACCGTTCCACCGCCCGGCCAGGACGGCTTCCTTGTCGAAACGGCATCGCGTCGAAGGATCGTTACCCCGGATGCGCCGGGGCCGCCGATAAACTTGTGGGGCGAGACGACCATAGCGTCGATTTCTGCGTCACGGCCTGGCGACATCGATATCGGGACATATGGCCCGGCGCCGGCGTAGTCCCAGATCATCTTCGCGCCGGCAGCTTTCACCATAGCCGTGATTGCCGCGACATCACTGGTAATCCCGGTAATGTTCGAGGCTGCGGAGAGTGTGCATACCGTCAGATCAGCCGCCTCCTGCTCGAGCGCATGCTTGAGGAGGGACAGGTCCGGCCCACCCGTTGGAGCCTCGGCGATCTCGACAATCTCCGCTCCACTTTCCCTCCAGGGCAGGATGTTGGAGTGATGCTCGTAGGGGCCGATGACAACGCGGACCCGTTTGCCGGCGGCAACGGCTTCGGTAACGCCAAACAGCTTGACCAGGCGATTGATCCCGGATGTCGCACCAGAGCCCGTGAAAATGACGGCATGCTGGTCCGCCCTCGCTCCGCAGAATGCGCCGATCATAGCACGCGCATCCCTCCGCATCCGTGTCATGAAGCCACCACAGTAGGAGGCCTCGGTGTGGCTGTTGGCGTAGTAGGGAAGCACTTCAACGAGTATAAAGCGCTCGATCTGATGGAGCGCACGGCCGGACGCGACGTAGTCGGCGTAAACCAGTTCTTTTTCGCCGTAGGGGCCGGAGATCGTCGCGTGTGCCCCGACGAGGCCATCACATAGATCGGCCATCACGCCCGATTTGTTCAAGCTGCGACGAAAATTGGAAAGCGGGGTTTCGGAACGACCTGGCGCTGCGGGGGCGATGTCCACGGGCTCTCTCCTAAGCTCGGATATTGACACCGATCGTATCCTGCTTCACGGTCAGTAAATTCACCTATTTTCTGAGTATTTTCCCGATCGGCATTTCAGATGAACGACGAACTGACAAAAATCGACGCATTTGATATGAAGATTCTGAGTGCCATGCAGAACGATGCGAATCTCTCCCAGCGAGATCTGGCGGACAAGGTCGGCTTGTCGCAAAACGCATGCTGGCGGCGGCTGCAGCGGTTGAACTCGATCGGGCTGATCCGAGGTTCGCACAGCGACATCGATCTTCGGGCACTCGGCTTTGATCTTACCGTCTTCGTGATGATCCGAACGCGCCACCATTCCAAGGAATGGAGCGAGGGATTTCGCGCGCATGTCGAACGGATCCCCGAAGTGATCGATTTCTATCGGATCGGCGGCGACTGGGATTATCTCATCAAGGTCGTCACAAAGGGCATGTCCGGCTACGATGCGTTCTATCAGAAGCTCATCACGAACTTCGATCTTGCGACGGTGACCGGCTTCTTCTCGATGGAGGCGATCATCAACAATCGTCCGGTCGATCTGATGAGAATGCGGTGACGTTCTGGAGGATCTCCATGTCGACAGCCGCGCGTTAGGTGCGGCGGCAGTCCGACTGCCCTGCCTTCTGACGCAGCAGTCGCGATCGAAGTCACCTCATGACGTCGCCCACCGAACGAAACCTTGCCGCATCAACCCCCGGCGAAGCGCCGAACTCGCGCCGATATTCCCGATTGAACTGCGACGCGCTTTCGTAGCCAATCTCGAACCCGATCGACGCAACGCTCCTTTGTTCGGACAGAAGTTTGGTCCGTGCGTGGATGAGACGCACGCGCTTCTGATACTGGATCGGCGTCATCGATGTCGCGCGGCGGAAATGGCGGTGGAACGAGGTGACGCTCATGCCAGCCCGTGAGGCGAGGTCCTCGACCTGGACCGGCTCGGCAAAATTTTGCTTTAGCCACGCGATGGCTTGGACTATTCGGGACGTTGGTCCACCCTCAAGGCCGATCTGGCGGATGACCGAGGCATGTTCGCCGGTCAAAAGCCGCCACATCACTTCCCGCTCGATCGCCGGACGCAGCGCTGTGGCATCCGACGGTGCGTCGAGGAGGGTAAGGAGGCGAACGAGTGCATCCAGAAGGTTTTCCGGCAGCGGGCTGACCGTAGCACCCATATCGGTATCGCTGGTCAAAGGATGAAGGCCGGTCTCAACTGCCAACGCGGCCAGCGCGGCCGGGTCAAGCGCCATCTCGAAGCCGAGAAACGGCTCTTCTGGGCTCGCCTTCGTGACATGCGCACTCACCGGGACATCCAGCGAGATTACGAGAGAATCCCCGGCACGGTAGTCGCAGACCGTGTCGCCGATAACCGTTTGCTTGGCGCCCTGAGCCACCACGGCAAAGGTCGGAACCGCAAGCCCAGCCAGCGGATCGGTCACCCTAGTCGAGCGCAGTAGCCGGATGCCCGGAAGCACGTTGGTTAGGTAGCTCGGGCCGGCGTGTTTCTCGATCAGCGCAGCGAGTTCCAAAAGCTTTTGCATCGGCCATCCGGATGGTTTGGGACATATCAGCAAGCGGTTGGCATGATTGTGCAACAGGATGGCAGCAATGGTCTACGCCGATTGGACTCCGAGATATTAAATCAGGGCAATTGAATTCGCAAATCAGGAGCTGTTATGTCGCTGGATTCATTTGTTACTCTCGGCCGTTCGGCCCTTCGTGTAAGCCCGCTGACATTGGGCACCATGACCTTTGGTGAAGACTGGGGCTGGGGGACGGATGCCGAGCATTCGGTGGAGATCCTCGCGGAATATCTCGATCGGGGCGGCAACTCGATCGATACGGCGAACATTTATACCAATGGACATTCTGAAAAGATCATCGGTGACTATTTCGCTGGACAGCCCTCAAAACGGGACCGCGTGGTTTTTGGAACCAAGTTCTTCGCCAGTCTCCATCCGGGGGATCCGAATGGTGGCGGAGCTGGACGCAAGTCGATGATCCATCAGTTGGAAGCGTCACTACGCCGACTGCAGACCGATTATGTCGATATCTACTGGCTGCACAACTGGGACAAGTTCGCGCCAATCGAAGAGACACTGCGTGCGCTGGACGATCTGGTTCGTTCTGGAAAAATCCGGTACATCGGGCTGTCAGATCTCCCAGCATGGAAAACAGCCGAAGCATCGGTTCTGTCTCACTTTCGCGGCTGGACGCCGGTCATTGCCTTGCAACTCGAATATTCCTTGCTCGAACGCACCATCGAAGGCGAGCATGTCCCCATGGCGGAGGCCTTGGACATGGCCATCATGCCCTGGAGCCCGCTGAAGAACGGCTTTCTGTCCGGCAAATACCGGCGCTCGGCGGCCATGCCGGCGGACGCGTCGAGATCCATGATTACCGGCGCCCCATCCGAAGCCGATTACGATGTCATCGATGTTTTGCATCAGGTTGCTGAAGACGTCGGCGCCAGTCCGGCGGCGGTTGCGCTCGCGTGGCTCAGGACCAAGCCTGCCGTTACCTCGATTTTGATCGGTGCCCGCCGAAAGGAGCAGTTCGTTGAGAACCTTGCCGCGTTAGAGGTTGCGCTCGGCGAGGAGCACATTGCGCGTCTTGACGCTATCTCCAAACCGACCCTCAACTTTCCCGCCCATGTGCTCGAGACAGGGACGCCGATGCTTGGCTACGGAGGAACCCGCATCAACGGTGTTCAAACAACTCTTTGGCCCATGCTTGCACAGAGCACCGCCCGCTACTGAGTCGATCTGCACTCATAGCCACCATCGACGCATGCGACGACGAACACGGTTTAGGAAATCAATACCGGTCGTCGCCCGCCTGCTTGGCCGCCGATGCGTTCTATCAGAAGCTGGTCACGAACTTCGATCTTGCAAACGGTGACCGGTTTCTTCTGCCGCGTTACGTCAGCCGCAGGAACCGCCCATCGTTTCCCGGGCCTCGCTTGCGACGCGATCGTATTCCTCTGCCTGCTGAAGGGATTGCTCGCGCTCGGTGCCCGAATAGAATTGCGCGCAATATCGCGACTTCTTGGCGCCTTCCGAGTTGATCAGGTAGGCACCTCTCGCGTTCATGCAGGCGCCGCCCGATGAGGCCTGCTGCTGAACGTTCTGAATCCACTGAACAAATCGGCTGTTCGGATCATCACAGTCAGATCGACTATCGCCCGGCGGCTGCGGAAATCCGGAGGTCGTGACAGCAGGTGTTGTCGCGGCGATCCTGGTCGGCGTGGGATAGTCCGTTCGAATAGAGGGCTCCCGCGTGCGCTCATTGTCCGCCAGGCGTTTCTCGTCCGCTTCGATCTGCTCCCTGGTTTTGCCCTGGAGGTCACTCGGCCCCACGACGACGACCGCATCCGAAGGAACCTGTTCGATGGGGACGGAATTGCACGACACCAGCAGCGTCACACAAAGCAAGACGATGTTCTTTTTGAAGCTGGCAAGCACGATATCGCCCCCTCGATCATGATGTTTTGGGGATACCGAGCACGGAATTGCACACAGCGCATCCCGCATTTGGGGGATGCCGGCATCAGAAGACGCCGACATCTCGATCTGCCAACTCGCAGGCACGCCAAGGAGGTCCTTCCTTGGCGGCCACGGGCGTCATCAGTGCGTATTCGGAAAAGCAATGGGCGGGACTTAGCGCCCGAGCCAACGATACTCGGCAATCGAGGCTTTGCCGGTCTTCTTGTCGTATAGGCAAATGAGATTGACGGACGCCTTACCCTTGCCCATCGTGCCCCGTAACATGACGGCAATCTTTCCCGCCGCGTCGTCGAAGACAACCGGTGCGGAAGCCTCTGGCGAGGGCATCGCCGATTGGCCTATGCAGGTCCCATTCACTTTGGCAAACAGTGCCTTCCACGCGCCGTCGCTCGATGCGGAGACGCTCGCTGCCGTAGCTGAAACAATAAGCGCTGTCGCGACAATGGTCTTAAACATAACGAATTCCTTGTTCATCCGTCGCCGGAATCACTCGTGACGACAGTTTGATTCCTGGCCGAACGGCAAGGCCAAACTTTGGCGAAGGAAGGTTGCGATTGCAGCGTGTCATCCTGCTGATGCCGGATGGGAAGAGGCGCTGATAGTCGCGCCTCTTGGGATGCTTAGCCGTTTGTGCCGCGCAGGATTTCGAAGAGGAACCATGTCCGGCGCTCGCCTTCGTCGATCCAGTTCTCGAGCAGGCTCGCGGTCGCGACGTCGCCGTATTCGTCACAGGTATCGTGTAGTGCCCGCATGCTGGCGACGAGCGAAGTGTTGTCCTCGCGCAACTCGGCAAGCATGCCATGCGGATGGACGAAATCGGCATCGTTGTCGGTGATCCGCTGGCGACGGGCGATATCGCCGATCGAGCGCAGCGTTGTCCCGCCGAGCTTGCGCGCCCGCTCTGCCAGCGGATCGGTGATCGCAAACAGCTGGTCGCCGTGCTCGTCGAGCAGCAGATGGTAGTCGCGGAAACTCGCGCCGGACATATGCCAGTGGAAGTTCTTGGTTTTCAGGTAAAGCGCAAAGACATCGGCAAGCAATGTCGTCGCGCCGGCCGAAATGTCCCTGACCGCCTCTTCGCTCAGCCCCGACGGGGTCTTCAGAGACAAAGTGCGGCGGGATTTCAGTGTGTCGTCCATTTCTTCATCCTTTTCGATCTTGATGCATTTTATTCCAGGCGGCCAGATGCCGGTGGATCACTTGCTGGGAAGCTCTCGCGAAGCGCCTCATCGAGCTGCTCGTCATCAGCGGATTCGCGATCGGGACTGGATGCCGTCTCCTGCGGTTCGGACAGCATTTCCGTGCTGTCAGGGATCGTCTTGACCTTCTTCGTCATCGAAGCTGTCTCCTTGCCTGCGGTGAGTATCCGATGGTGGCCATCGATATCTTGGACAATCGGATTCCGATTTGTATTGAATGACCGAAGCAAAACCGCCGGCAAAGCTTCCTATCGCGCGGGGTGAAGCGAACGGTCTTCCTGAGCTGCCGCAGCTCCAGCGAACGCCTTCAACGCCTCATGGATTTGACTGACGACAGCCGCCCCCTCGCCGACCGCGGCAGCAACGCGCTTTGTCGAACCGGCCCTGATATCGCCGATCGCAAAGACATTCGGAACGCTGGTCTCAAGTGGCAAGGTTGGTCTCGCGCCGACTATATCCCCGCGAGGCTGCTCGCCCGTCACGATGAATCCTCTGTTATCGACCGAGATCCTCGACGGGAGCCATTCCGTATTTGGATCAGCGCCGATGAAGACGAAGAGGTGCTGCACGGCAAGCGGCTTTTCGACGCCCGACGCCTGGTCCCTGATCATCGACGACGAGAGCTTGCCCTGTTCATCCCCGGTAATGCCGACGATCTCACTGCCGACATGAACGTCGACATTTCCAAGAGCGGCGATGCGCTCGATGAGGTAGGCTGACATTGTTTCTTCAAGCGGCCGGCGGACGACGAGATGCAGGCGCCTGACTTGCGGCGCCAGATACACCACGGCCTGGCCGGCGGAGTTACCGCCACCGATGAGCGCGACGTCTTCATCACCACAGAGCCTCGCTTCGATGGGCGACACCCAGTAGGAGACGCCCGATCCCTGGAAGTCCGCAAGCATCGGAATGTCCGGGTGCCTGTATCGCGCCCCCGACGCGATCACGACGGTTCGTGCGCTCACCGTCTGGCCGTCGGAGAGCGTCAGCGCGAAGGGACCGCGCGTCCGGTTCTCCGGCGCAGCAAGGTTTGCAACAGCCAGCGGCAGGGCGATTTCGGCGCCGAATTTCAGAGCCTGGTTGAAAGCTCGCCCCATCAGCGCCTGGCCCGTTATGCCGGTCGGAAAGCCGAGATAATTTTCGATCCGCATCGAAGCGCCGGCCTGTCCGCCCGCGACTGCCTGCTCGAGTACCAAAACATCGAGGCCCTCGGAACCACCATAAACTGCGGCCGCGAGACCAGCGGGGCCCGCGCCGACGATTGCAACGTCGTAGACGCGCCCTTTGCCCAATGTCGGTGTGATGCCGAGGCAGCGCGCCACAGCCGCCTCGTTCGGGTTCTTCAGGACAGTGCCGGCAGGGCAGACCATGATCGGCAGGTCGGACGACGCTATACCCAAGCGCTGTACAAGCGCGAGGCCTTCGGCATCAGATGTGGCGTCCAGGGCGATATACGGATAGCCGTTTCGGCGCAGAAAACCTTCAAGCCGAACCAGCTGCCCGCTACCGGGCGTCCCGATCAGCACCGATCCGGAGGCGCCACTATCGATCAGCGCGACACGTCGCAGAATGAAAGCTCGCATGACGAGTTCACCGATCTCTGCGGAACCGACGATCAGCGCTCGGACATGGGCTGCATCGAATGGGATCGCTTTGCAGCCGCCGGCGCCCGCCCGGGCACCGACAAGCGACGGACGCGCCGAGAGCTGACTGACCTCCCCTGAGAATTGGCCGGCAGCCAATGTGACGATCGGTGTTTCGGCTCGCAGCCCCGTGCCGCTGAAAACCTCAAGCTGACCATCGAGGACGAGCCACGATGACGCATTTGTTTCGCCGATCGCAAGGATTGCCGCTCCGGGCTGGAAGGAGACCGGCTCGGCCGACGAGACGCGTCTCGCGACCGCAACTTGCTTAACATCGAGGACCGGGAACTTCTGGTCGTCACGAGAACCGGAACTGGCCATTGCTCGAGCCTCTCGATCAGTAGTAACGCGGGATGGGACCGTTTTGTGGGGTTTGGTCCGGCAGATCGACGAAAGTCTCGTCGACGAAGCACCACCCCCAGCCCTCCGGTGGATCGTAGCCTTCGATGATCGGGTGTCCCGTTCGGTGGAAATGCGCCGTTGCGTGCTTGCCGACGGACTGATCGCAGCAGCCGACATGCCCGCATTCGCGACATAGACGCAGATGAAACCACTCCATTCCCTGCTCAAGGCATTCTTCACAGCCGAAGGTTCGCGGCGTCACGGAGCGGATTGTCGATTTGTGCACACAGGCGGTCATGAGCGGTGCCATCCTCTAAAGCTGCGGATATCGTTTCAATATGGTCCCATCTGGTACCGACACCGATGACACCGGTCTTGGACATATTGCCTGCACTTGTACCGAAACATCGCGATGCAAATCGGCCGAGGCGTTGTCGGCCGATTGATGCCGGCGACATCACCAAGGCGCGAAGGCACACCCGGCTATACCTGAGTATGATTACGATCAGCACCGCGTGCTGATAGCGTGTTTTTTATTGATTGCTTGAAATGAATACTGACCGCGGAGACTATTTTGTTCCAGATACCTTTGACAACAGCGCAAACCGAGAACTATCGGTTACTCGCGCAAGTGCTTTGCTCTTCCGAACATCCGCGTCACGACGTTGACCCGCGCGTTCCCTCATCCCGCAGCCAGGCAGCCCTCCAAGAAGAGCCGGTGCATGGCCGGGAAGAGCGGTCGGATCGGAGTAATGGTCCGTCCACTGCGCCGAAGCATCGGGCATTCAGTGAACTTTCTTTGACCGAGGCGATATCGGATCCCCTAATCGGTCTTCTCAACGAGGCTGACAAGATCGACGCAAGATCGTTTGCTCAGCTTCTCCAGAGCGCGTCGCGGGTCCTGGAATTTCGATCAATCACGCGATCGCAGTAAGCGGTCCGACGGAGGATGAAGAGGTCCACTCTCCGCATCGTCGAGGCCGTGTCCGACAACTTGTAAACCTCAAGGAGCACTCGCATGCACGTAACATATCACGTTGATGAACACGACGGCGGCTGGGCGTACCACGTCGATCAGGTCTGGTCCGAGACATTTCCGGATCACGGATCGGCTCTGAAAGCAGCAAGGGCGGCGGCATCGCGCCAAGGCACGAGCGACGCGAGCGTTCTGGTGACGTATGAGAATACCAGCGGACAATGGGTGACGGAGCTGGCTGGAAACGGCGAGCGTGTCGACGCCAATGTCGTGGATAATTGATCAGTCTTCTCGGCCGATCGCAGCGGAATCCGAACAGGTGAACCAACATGCGGTGAGCGACATTTCCGTCGTTCACCGCATTTTGCGTTATTGGGCCTTGTGCTCGAAGAGGTGCCGGAATTGCCTCGGCTGGCACCGCAAGTACTGATCCGCAGCCTGGACGGTCTCGCCGAAATGAGCCGCAGCGTGCCACGGCCAACGAGGGTCATAGAGAATGGCTCTGGCAATTGCGACGAGATCCGCGTCCCCTGTCGTCAGGATGGCTTCCGCTTGCTCGAATTCGGTAATGAGGCCGACAGCGATCACCGTAATCTTGACAGCCTGTTTGACTGCCCGCGCAAGGGGAACCTGATAGCTTGGGCCAACGGCGATTTGCTGGTGATGCGCCAGGCCACCCGACGATACGTGAATCGCGGCGCACCCGCGCGCTTCCAATGCGCTGGCGAAACGGATGGTCTGCTCGACATCCCAGCCGCCCTCGGCCCAATCCGTCCCGGATAGCCTCATCGTGACAGGCTTGTCCGACGGGAAAGCTTCGCGAACCGTATCAAAGACTTCCAGCGGGAAGCGTAACCTGTTTTCGAGAGAGCCGCCGTACTCGTCGGTTCGTTCATTGGACAGCGGTGACATGAACTGATGGAGCAGATAGCCATGCGCGCCGTGAATCTGGACGGCGTCGATGCCCAGTTCCGCGGCTCGTCTTGCCGCGTCGCCGAAGGCTGCACGGATCCGCTCGAGGCCGGCCTTGTCGAGGGCATTCGGATGGTCGTAGTGCTCCCGGAAGGGAATTGAACTCGGGGCCACCGTCTTCCAGCCGCCCGCTGCATCCGGCGCGATCTGGTGGCCGCCCTTCCAGGGGATCTCTGAGGAGGCCTTCCTGCCCGCGTGGCCGAGCTGGACGGCGATCGGCATATCGGACCAACGGCGGATCCCGGTGAGCACCCTGTCCATGGCCCGCTGACACGCATCGGAGTAAAGGCCCACGTCGCCATAGGAAATCCGGCCTTCGGAAGTTACCGCCGTCGCCTCGATGGTCAGAATACCGGCGCCGGACAGGGCAAGATTTCCAAGATGGATCAGATGCCAGTCCGTCATCTCGCCATCGGACGCGGAGTACTGACACATCGGCGCGATGACGATCCGATTCTGCAGCTTCAACGATCCAATCTCGAAGGGTGAGAAAAGCTTGGTTGCACTCACGGCATCACCTTTCAGTTAGGAGTCTCGCCTAAAGGGCGGGAACGGAGGCGCCTGGACAGGCTTCCGGTATCACGAGAAAGGATCGCTTACGAGCCTCTTCTTGACCGCGCGATTGTGCAATTCGGCCAAGCGATTGGCGATCATACCTTCGTCTAGCGCCACTAGATTTTTGCTGCCGAATGCGGGCCTTTCCCAGCGACGCCGAAGAACCTATCGGTTGCCGCAGCCTCCTACACCACGTTCTCGCGAGCCTATCCCGCCGACACACGCGGTTGTGGGCGGCGGCGGGCCTTGGGGCATCAAGTCAAGCATAGCCAGTAGCCTCGTCTGCGCTAGCCTACCTAACACCAAGGTATGCCCACCCTATACCTCAACGTCATTTAAAACCCGCCGCCCGCGCGCGATTATTAGGCTGCATTTTATTCAACACGGGAGCCGCAAGATGTTCAGGAATACCGTGATCGCAACATCCATCGCCGTGACATTGTTCCTGGCGACGCAAGCGCAGGCATCGCTTGAGCCAAACGGAAGGTCGTCAGGCCTCACAGAACCCTTCCAGAATCTTACGCTTTCGTTCACGTCCACGGTCGACGTGGAACGTACGCGGGTCAGGATATTTGGCCCCGACGGCGAAGTCGCTGTGGGAAAAGCCCAGAGAGGCCGAGAGGGCAACGAACTGGTCATACCGATAGCCGCGGCGCTGCAGCCCGGCATCTATACGGTTCGGTTCACCGCCTATTCGACGGAAGGGCAATCGCTGCAGGGAACGTCGACCGTCACAGTTCCCGTACGGGCACCCTTGGCACAATATTCGGCCGAGTTGCCGCCGCTCTAGCATCAACCCGATTACACGAGGTCGAAAAAATGCTTCTCCAAGTCCATGTCCCGGATGTGAAGAATGGCCCGTCGACCGTGGCTTGTGCTCCCCGAATACTTCGGGCGGCCAACAACAATCTGCCGCGCGGCATCGATGCCGGGCCGTTCACCGCGCCCGGCAAGCCACGGCAACTCTGGCTACCGGCGATCATCGCCGCAGTGGCCACGGTTGCCCTCTGTGCAGTGCTCCTGGTTGTCGGCGTCCAGGCATTGTCGCTCGTTGATATCCAGGCCATGCAAAGCCTCCATTGATCGACGGCGGCGGCAAAGCCGCAATGAAAAAGGCGCCAGCATAACCGGCGCCCTTTACAAGAATGACGGGACCGCTGCCCGTCCCCCTACTCCTTCGTCTGACGTAGTGGCGTGAACCCGATCTGCATCTTTTGCGGGTTTTCCTGCCGAAGCGTCCGCAGCATCTCCTCGTATTCCCGCTCGACCTCGGGCGTAACAGACGGCCGGACCTCCTCCAATGCCTTGGCGAAGTTTTCCTTGGTGACGATCGTTGCATCGAGGGACTGCCGCAGCGCGATCAAGCCGGCCCGCCGGGTCAGATCCTCGAGGTCTGCGCCGGTGAACCGCTCGGTTTTCTCCGCCAGCTCATCGAGGTCGACATCGGTGGCAAGCGGCATCTTCTTGGTATGGATACCGAGGATCTTCCGCCGCGCCTTTGCGTCAGGCACCGGCACATAGACCAGTTCGTCGAACCGGCCTGGGCGGAGCAGCGCGGGATCGAGGAGGTTCGGTCGGTTTGTCGCCGCCATCACCACGACGCCCTGCATGTCCTCCAGTCCATCCATTTCAGCGAGCAGCGTGTTCACCACCCGCTCCGTCACCGCCGGCTCTCCGAGGCCGCCACCGCGCGCGGGCGCAAGAGAGTCGATCTCGTCGATGAAAATCACGGTCGGGGCAACCTGACGGGCCCGCTCGAAAAGCCTGGAAACCTGCTGTTCGGACTCGCCGTACCACTTGGACAGCAGGTCGGACGACTTCGTCGCGACGAAATTCGCCTCCGCTTCGCGGGCAACGGCTTTGGCAAGCAGTGTCTTGCCGGTGCCAGGGGGGCCGAAGAGCAAAAACCCCTTCGCCGGTCGGATTCCCATCCGCTTGAACGACTGGGGCGACCGCAGCGGCAACTCCACGCCTTCCCGCAGTTTCATCTGCGCTTCGTCCAAACCGCCGACGTCGTCCCAGCGGACGTTGGGCGCCTGGATCATGATTTCACGCAGCGCCGAAGGCTGGATACGCTTCAGCGCAGAGGTGAAGTCGTCCTGCGTGACAGTCAGTTTCTCCAGCACCTCGGTCGGAATACCTTCCTTCAGATTGATGTCAGGCAGGATCCGCCTGAGGGCGTCCATGGCCGCTTCGCGCACGAGCGCGCCAAGGTCCGCCCCGACGAAGCCGAAGGTCGTCCGTGCAATCTCATCGAGATCGGTGTCCTCGGCAAGCGGCATGCCTCGCGTATGGATTGCCAGAACTTCGCGCCGGCCATTCTGATCGGGAACGCCGATGACGATCTCGCGGTCGAAGCGGCCGGGGCGACGAAGCGCTTCATCGATCGCGTCCCGTCGGTTGGTGGCGCCGATGACGACGATATTCTGGCGGGGCTCCAGGCCGTCCATGAGTGTGAGAAGCTGGGCAACAATGCGCCGCTCCACCTCTCCCGTTACCTGCTCGCGCTTTGGCGCGATTGAGTCGATTTCGTCGATGAAGATGATCGACGGAGCATTTTGCGAGGCTTCCTGGAAGACCTGCCGCAGCCGCTCTTCGGATTCCCCGTAACGGCTGCCCATGATTTCAGGGCCGGCGATATGATAGAAATTCGCTTCAGTCTCGTTGGCGACGGCGCGCGCGAGAAGCGTCTTGCCCGTCCCTGGAGGTCCATAAAGGAGAACGCCCTTCGGTGGATCGATGCCAAGGCGCTGGAACAGTTCCGGGTGACGCAGCGGCAGTTCGACCATCTCACGGACTTGCTCGACGGATGAGCCGAGGCCGCCGATATCGTCGTAGGTTACATCAGCCCGCCGTGCCTCCTTCGGCTCCTCGAATTGCGGGCGCAGCTCCACGACTGTTTCCGCGGTCATCTGGACGATCCCGCGAGGCTGTGTGGAGACGACGACCAGCCTGATTTCCTGCAAACCGTAGGCCGGAAGGTTCAGCAGGCGCGGATCCCTCACCCGTTGTTGAACAGACGTCGAGACCACATCGCCGGCGACCATGGGAAGGTGCAGGAAGGTGCGCTGCAATGCCTCGCCGGACCCCTGAAGGACAAGGTTCTTTTGCGCCGGCGCCAGCACGACTCTCGTCGCGGGACGGGCTTCTGCTTTGCGCACTTCCACGTGGTCGCCGCTCGACGCGCCGGCGTTGACGCGCTGCAGGCCATCCAGTCGGATGATGTTGAGCCCGTGGTCCTCTTCATAGGGGCGCATGGCGATTGCAGCCGTATGCCGCCGACCGATCAATTCGACGAGGTCCCCCTCGCCAATGCCGATCTTGGTCATCGAAGCTGCGGACATACGCGCGATGCTCGCGCCGGCATCCTGCGGCCGCATATTTGCGACTTGAAGCGTTAGGTCGTCTGACACGGGCATTTTCCCTTCATCAACGTCTTGAGTGAGGAGTCATCGGGTTAGTTAGGAGCGCGCGAGAAATTGCAAAGACGGCATGCCCGGCTCTCGGAAATTCTGGCTATGATCTCGAAATGCTATCGTGCAGGCAGAGGGTGGCCAACTGTACGAAGGTGTACCTTCGGACCGTTCCGGTACGAACGGTGGTAGATCTCCAGCGATCACAGCGCCGTGGCGCCGAGTTGACGGCCGAGCTCCACGATTTTCCTGCCGGCCTCGATTCGCTCGCCCTCATATGCCTTCAGCGCGGATTGCAGGTTTTCCGCCTGCCTCAGATGGTTTCGCAGAGACATCACATCGCCAGCTGCCTTGGAGACACCCATGGCGGTGTGCGGGCGCGCGATGAAGGCGGCATCGCCGACCAGCGCGGTGGCACTGCCAACCATATGTCTCGCCTCATAGTCGAAGATCGCCTGGATCGACGGGGTTGGCTCGGTGTCGACGGCCATGGCGAATGGTGGTGGCAGCAGACGATTGGCATCGACGTGCAGGAGCTTCCGGGCGGTACCAGACCCAGTTATACCGGCGCCGCCCTTGGCTGATTTCGCCGTCGGGACCTGGAACCAGATACCCGAGCATGTGATTGCCCGGCGCAATATAGAACGCGAAATCACCAGCAAGGACCGAGGCCGCTTTTGGCAACCGGTCTTCAGCAATGAGCCCGCGCCATGCAACATAGCCGGCATAGTTGTTCCTGGTGTCGCGATTGATCGCCGCGCGGACGGTTGAGCCGATACCGTCCGCCCCGATGACGAGATCCGCACTTTCGGCGCTCCCATCGTCGAACTCGAGCAGGGAATAGCCCGCCTCTTCGCGCACGCCGACGACCGGCTTGCCAAGCAAATAGGCACCTGGATCGAGCCGAGCGGCGACGGTCGAATAGAGCAGGTCCCACGATATCTGTGTTTGAGGAATGCGGGCCCGCCGGGCGATCGCGCCCGATCTCTCGAACCAGATGCGATCCTGCGAGACCACGCCGAACGTCGCCAGATGCTCGACGCCGATTTCCCGAAGGATGTGAAATACCTCCTGCTGCGGCACGAGGCCGGCTCCCCTGCCGGCAAAGCCGGAAGAGGACCGTTCGTAAACCTTCACGTCATGCCCGTCGCGGGCGAGAAGAATTCCGGCAAAGAGGCCCGCGAGCGAACCGCCAACGATACGAATACGGAGAGGCTTCATCTCGATCTCCTTAGTGGGCGGGCTGGGTCTTCGGACGAGCGTGCTCAATCACGCGGATCGCCAACGCCACCAGACCGAGGACGCCGCCGAGAACACTGACGCCAACCCAACCCTCGTAGCTCCAGACGGTGGAGGCGAGTGCAGCGCCCGCGGCGCCGCCTAGGAACATGGCTGTCATGAAGATGGTGTTGAGGCGACTGCGGGCCTCCGGATCGAGGGCGTATACGATGTGCTGGTTCGAGACCAAGGCGCTCTGAATGCCGAAATCGAGAACGATAACCCCGATGACGAGGGCGATCAGCGAACTCCAGAAGCCGAACATCAGCCAGGCTGCGATCGTCAGGATTGTGCCCAGCCAAACCACGAAATGCGGGCCCTTGCGATCCGCGACCCTGCCGGCCAATGGGGCGGCAAACACTCCGACAGCCCCGACGATGCCGAACAGGCCGGCAATATCCGCGCCAAGGTTGAACTTGGGCGTTGCGAGGTACAGCGCCAGAACGGTCCAGAATGCGGTGAAGGAACCGAAGAGTGCCGCCTGCATCAAGGCTGCGGTTCGCAGCGCAGGCTCGCGCTTCCAGAGGTGAGCGAGAGACCGCAGGGCGTTACGATAGGCCATCCGTGACGTAGGCGCATGATCGGGCAGCGTCAGGAACATCAGGCCGGACGCGCCGAGTGCCATTGGAACACCGAGCCAGAACATTTCTCGCCAGCCAAAGTGCTGCCCGACGAAGCCCGACAGGGTTCGGCTAAAGAGGATTCCGGAGAGAACGCCCGCCATGACGGTGCCGATCGTCGAGCCCCGTTTTTCAGGCGCGGCAAGAGATGCGGCAAATGGGACAATCTGCTGGGCGACCGTCGAAGCGGCGCCGACGATCAGGGATGCAATCGCGAGTGCCCAGGCCGTGGGCGACAGCGCGGCCACCACCAGGGCTGCGGCCAGAATGATGAATTGTCCGATGATCAGCTTGCGACGATGGACGATGTCACCGAGCGGGAGGAGCAAGAGGAGCCCAAGAGCATAGCCCAACTGCGTCGCTGTGGGGATAAAGCCGGTGACCGGTTCGTGGGCGAAATCCGCCTCGATAATACCGAGCATCGGCTGGTTGTAGTAGATATTGGCGACGGCGATGCCGCTTGCAGCGGCCATCGCGAAAAGTGCCGGCTTTCCCAGCCCCGCCTTGGGTTTGTGGGCATGTTTGGCGTTGATATCCATGGCTTTCACCTTCGTTGGATGAGGTCTGCGAGATATCTAGCTTTTTACCTTGAATGGATTTAGTGGTCTTGGATGTTCTGCCTCTATAACGGAATTCGATATAATGAACACGGATGACGTTCTGGTCTTCACGACGGCGGTCAATGCAGGGAGTCTTGCCGAAGCAGGCAGGCGGTTGGGCATCGGCCCGATGGCGGCGAGCCGACGACTGGCCGCGCTCGAGGACGCTTTGGGCGTCAGGCTTCTGCATCGTACGACGCGCTCGATTTCACCGACCCCCGAGGGGGAAACGTTCCTGCCGTTTGCGCTGGCCCTGGTCGAGAACGAGGCGGAGGCAAAGGCGCGTCTGCGATCGTCCGACCGCGGCGCAGCAGGATTGCTCAGGGTCTCCGTGCCGGTGTCCTTCGGCTTGAAGTTCGTGGCTCCCTTCATCCCCGACCTGCTGAAAGAAAACCCCGAGCTTCGAATATCGCTGGATCTGACGGACAGCCTCCCCGATCTGATCGCAACCGGGGCCGATCTCGCGATCCGGATTGCACGGCTTCGGGACAGCAGCCTGATCGCACAGAAGATCGCGGACAATCCGCGCGTGCTTGTCGCAAGCCCGGATTACCTTGCACAACGGGGCACCCCCGCTTCGGTCGACGGTCTGACAGCCCACGACTGCCTTCCGCTCCGCGGTGCCACCCATTGGACGTTCCAGGAGGGTGGAGCCGAGAGACACATACGTCTGAACTTCCGTTTCACCAGCAGCAGCATTGAGGGATGCCACGCAGCAAGCATCGCCGGCGGTGGTATCGCACTGCTGTCGTTGTGGAATGTGTCTGACGACATTCGGGAAGGCCGCCTTGTTCCACTCCGCCTGCAGGGAGCTGAACCCGAAGTCATCGGTATCTGGGCTGTTTATCCGACGACGAGGCTTGTCCTTCCCAAGGTCCGCACCTTTATCTCTGCTCTGAGATTACGCTTGGCGACCGTCACGGATCTCTTGCCGGAGGCGGATTGAGTTTGTGCGGTCGTGCCAGGCAACGGGATCGGTGATGTCACCCGTCAGATAGCGGCCGCCGGAAGCTGGTCTCGCGCGGCTGGCCTGCGATACTCTGCTCGTGAAGCAGCTTTGACGCGGCGCCACGCGCTTGGCGTGCTTCCGGTCATGCGCTTGAAAATTCGGGAAAGGTGGGCCTGGTCCGCAAGGCCGCAATTCAGCGCGATCTCGCAGAGCGGAAGGTCGGTGTTCAGCATCTGCTCCTTGGCGTGCTCGATCCGGCGTTCCATGACATAGGCATGCGGCGGGAGCCCGAAGCTCGCCTTGAACGCCACTGAAAAGTAACTCGCGCTGAGCCGCGCGACCGCAGCAAGCTCGCCCAGCGAGATCCCGCCATCGATCCGGCTCTCGATGAATGCGCGGAGTTTCGCGATCTGCCACGCCGCAAGGCCGCCACTGGATGGCGCCCTCAAGGTTACCGCCCGCTCACCTGCCGGCCGGAGTAGCGTTGAAGCTCTTTTGACGAGATCGATTGCTGAACTCTCGTCATCGTCAATGCATCCGAGAGCGTCGAGCAGCAGACGAGAAATTTCCGTCGACGTTTCCGCAGCGATTCCGAAGCCGGAGATGGGGGATCCGAGGCCGACACTATTGGATTGCATAACCGATCTCCTGCGCAACATCGTTTTTCGATGCGGTGATCATGGCCGACAGGCCCTCTGCGCGGAATCCTACTGAAATCTAGTTCCTACCAACCTCCGGCGTGCATGAGACATACCTAGGTATAGGCCACCACCAGGGACCCCGATCTCCCAGCATCAAGCGATCCGTCAAAGCATCCGCGCATACGGATGGTCGGCGATCCCAGCGCCGCACTCAAATATAGTTGACTAGGAAACCATGCCGATGTAGTTTCCTAGTCAATAAAATGGAGTGCACGCATGCAATCGCCCTCGGACCTGCCGAAGCACACCGGGTATTGGATGAGAATGGTCTCAAATGCCGTGTCCCACGACTTCGCGCGAAAGATCGCGGCGGAAGACGTGACGGTAGCGGAATGGGTTTTCATGCGTGCCCTCTATGATGAAGAGGCGTTGCCCCCTTCCGCCCTTGCCGCGAAGATGGGGATGACGAAGGGCGCGATCAGCAAACTGGCCGATAGGCTTGTGTCGAAAGGGCTGATCGCCCGCGCCGAGCACGAGACCGATAGGCGCGCGCATAGTCTTTTTCTCACGTCGGCAGGACGAGAGAAAGTTCCCCGTTTGGCGTCGTTGGCCGACCTCAACGAAACCGAGTACTTCGGCCTGCTCACCGAGAAGGAGCATGCCGCGCTTGACCAGATACTGAAGGCGCTGGTCGAGAGGCGCGGATTAGAGACTATTCCGATCGATTGATGCCTCGCTGATTTCAACAGCCCCACGCATAAAGGAGAACCGCCATGGACGCGGAGCGTATTTCTGTTGCCCAGATCTGCCTGGAAGCCGCGCATGACGGCAGCTTGAGCTTCCCTGCGATCGTCGGGAAACTTCTGGAGGCCGGATTTGAAGGATATGCGGTCGACTACCGCCGCAACATCCAGACCTACTATCTGCCGGAGGGCGACAGCGTCACGCTTGAGATGAGTACATCCCAAGGCGCCGTCGAAGCAGCGTTCGCACCGCGAGAAGTGGAGCGTTTGGTCCGTTGGGCGCAGGCGAATGGGCCGGACTACAGCTACAGATCCTTCTGCGAGCGCGTGAAAGAGGCCGGATGCGCGGGGTATCTGGTCTCGTTCCTGGGCCGTCGTGTCGTCTATTTCGGCCGGACGGCCGAAACCCATGTCGAACACTTCCCGAATTGAACCGAGGTCTCGGGCGTCTTCGGTTACCCATTCGATCAGTGGGCGCGCGCCTTTGCGGGACGGACCTTACCGGCCTTCCTGCGAACCAGATCGAGAAGAACCGTCAGTGTTGCCAACACAGTTACGATGGCGACGCCAACGTCGACCGCAAACGCCAGTCCGATCGTGGTCGCGATTTTCCCGAGTGAAAGTGCGACCACGGCCTGCGCCAGGTAAGCCACCAGAAACAGGGCCGAAAGCGTAGTCGCCCAATGCGTGACGGGTGCGTGCGTGTTGATCAACGACAGGCCACCCAGCAGCAATAGGCTGTATGCCGAGCCCGATCCCACCTGCGCGACTGTGTAGACCGCAAGCGAATGCGTGACCGTCGCTGTCGCCAACAATGTCGCGGAAATGGCGGCGATGACCGCCCCTGCCAGAAGCACCCGCGTCGCGCTTTGGCCACGAGCCGGCGCGGTTGCCACCGCCGATGCGAGAGCAAACAGTGCGATCGTTCCTCCATTCACCAATGCATTCGAAGACGACACGACATCCTTTGCGACCTGCGCGCCGAGCGACAAGGTCATGGACCCCAGGACATAGGATGACGTCACCGCAGCCGTTGCCGTGACGAACGTCGCGAACAGGCCGTTGGGAATTGACGGAACCTTGGGTCTCCACACGCCTGCCGGGCGCGAAGCCGTGTGATTTGGCAGATGCCAGGTCGCTGCCATCAACAGTAGCAGGACACCCGTCAGCACCGCGAAATTCAGCCGCGTTGGCAGCGGAGCATATTCTATGAGCGCTCCACCGATCAGTGCAGCCGCCATCATTCCGATCGCCTGGGCGGCTGCCGTTGCGCTCCCAGCCTGGGATGTCTTGTGCGGCGCGCTGAACTCCACGACTGCCGCGGCCGACGGACCGGCCGAGAGGCCAACCCCGACGCCCATGAAGGCTCGACCAACGAAGATCCAGTCGACATCGGGCGCAACAGCGAAGATGAACGCCCCAGTCGCGGATGCGAGCAGCCCGAGCAGCATGGTTTCGCGTCTTCCGATATAGTCGGAAAGGTTGCCGAAGAGAACGAGAACAAGGACGACAAAGACCGGATAGATCGCGAATATCGCTGTTGTCGCGAAGGTCGTCAGGTGCCATTCCTGCGCGTAGAGAGGGTAGGTCAGCGTGGGAGCCGCACTGGTCCAGATCGTGTGGGCAACAACGGCTGCTGCGACCAGGAAGCTCGCCTGCCGGCCAAATACCATTCGTCTCATTGGATTACGTCCTAACGCTTGTGAACTTATAGGCCGCGCCGATTTTCTCGATCCGTCCGACGCCAGGATATGACCAGTGGAATCCGAGGAGCTTCGCGTTCTCCCGAGCAGCACGATCGAGAAGCGCGATCCGGGTCTGGCGCGCCTGGTCCTTGTCCATGTCGAAGCCGAAACTCCAGGTCGGATGCTCAAAGGACACAATCTCGCTGGCAGCCGCATCCACGGTCACGATCAACGGAACCTCGCCCTCAAGACGCAGCGAAATATGGCCGGGCGTGTGCCCCGGCGTCGCCAAAACCGAAAGCCCGGACACGACCGCGTCACCATCCTCCAGGAGGGATACCCGGCCGCTGATCGCAGCGAAGTCACGGCGAGCAGCGCTCACGTAAGGCCGCCTGTCGGCCGGAAGCGCATCCGCATGAGGCCCCATCCAGAAACTCCATTCGGCGAAGCCAACGACGTAGCGGGCATTTGGAAAGCGAAGCGATCCATCCTCTCGCGTCACGCCCCATAGATGATCGGGGTGGGCATGGGAGAGCACGACGATCGTGACATCGGAACTGTGAACGCCGACGCGATTGAGATTTTCCTCGAGCCGACCTTCGCTCGATTGGACGCGGTTCCCGGCTCCAACGTCTATGAGGATCACATCCTCGCCGGTGACGATGAGCGGTATGTTCGACTGCGCCTTGGCCAGATTGCCTTCACCACCAAGCCGGGTGACGATATCGGCCCGTTCTCCGGCATTAGCCTCGGGCGCAAACATCTCACCGGGCAGCGTCAAATGACCGTCGGACAAGACGGTAACGTCGAACTTGCCGTGCCGAAAACTATGAAATTCTGTCGTGTTCTGAGCCATGATCAACTCCTGTCTGGTGCGACAGATGTCGTTCATGGTGCGCTGCAATTAAACTTACGATTTTGGACTGCGGGCGTTCAGAAACGTTCGGCGCCGTTCAGGCGCTCTAGCAAGAGGCAGGGGGCGCTCATCGCGTCGCGAGATGATGGACCGCAAGGTCCACGAAGGCGCGCAACCGCCCGAGCCGCTTCAAGTCTCGATGATACCCCATCCAGATATCACGTCCCGGAGGAGGTTCGCCGACTTCCAACATTCGCAGCCCAACCTGCTTGTCGCCGACCGGTCGCGGCAGCACTGCCAATCCCACGCCTGCGGCGCACATCTGCGCTTGGACGTTTCGATTGTTGGATCTGAGGGTGATCGACGCCTTGGGAAAGAGCGACCTCAGCCAATCGATATCGGCGAATGCGCCGAGGGAATTGTCCATGATGACAAGCGAATGCCCCGCCCCGTCGCCAAGCTTCGGCGAAGGGAGATCTCTTGCGATGTAGACGCCGTAAGGCATAGCGATCAGCCGTCGCTGGATCACATCGGCCTCGGTGAATTCCTCGATCCTGAAGGCGACATCCGCCTCCCTCTGGGCGAGGCTGAAGAGCCTTGTGCCGGTGAGCAGTTCTGTATCGACCTCGGGATGAAGGCGCGCGAATTCGGCGATCACGGGCGGCAGCACCCAGGCGCCGAACCAATCGGGCGACGTCACGCGAAGGGTTCCGTTCAACCGCATTGCGCCACCAGCGAGACGGCGCTCGAGGGCGAGCGCCGTCTCTTCCATCTGCTCCGCGATCGAAAGCGCGGCTGTCCCCTCCTCGGTCAGCACGTAACCGTCGGCCGTGCGCTGGAATAACGTCTGGCCGGTTGCCTCCTCTAGCGAGCGCAGTCGCCGTCCGATCGTCGGGTGGCTCAATCCGAGGGTCTTTGCGGCACCTCCGAGCGTGCCGGCGCGTGCCACCGCGAGAAAGATGCGAACGTCGCTCCATTCCATTTTCAGCGTACCCTCAAGCTGTTCCGCCGGCGCGACGGAGCGTTACGGCTGAGTAGCGCGTTTATGGTTACGCTGCGAGTGGAAACCACGCGTTTGCCGATGCCGCTCAGGGATGGTTCAGTCGATGCCTCGCAAGATCAGATCGACGCCGGCAAGAAATTGCGCCCGGTCACCGTGCTCCACCAGCTGCGTCGCGATGCTTTCCAGGAACAGAAGCGGCTTTGAGCTATTGTTCGCCCAGCGATCGATCAGCATCGAGAGCGCACCCTGCCCATTGAGCATCGGTGGACCGCACCCCTGGAGTGACGCTGCTTGGCGACACGGCTCACCTGATGCCACCGTCGGGCGACGGAGCAAACATCGCCATGTTCGATGGAGCCGAGCTGGCGAAAGCAATTCTGGCACATCCCGATAACCCGGAACTCGCACTCGCCACCTACGAAGAGCTAATGTTTTGCCGCAGCCATGCAGCTGCGGCTGATGCACGGGAGGTCGTTGATCTATGCCTTGGCGATAAGGCACCTCACAGTCTTGTCGATTTCTTCGCACAACCCCGTGGCATATCGTAAAATCTCCGAGTGTCGCCTCCAGATCGAGGCCGGACTACGGCCAGAGCGGCTCCTTGAGCCAACCGCTCTTCGCCTTGCGATATCGAAGCCGTTGATGAAGCCGGTCTGGATTCCCCTGCCAGAATTCGACCTCATGTGACATGACCATAAAGACCGACCAGTTGGGCGCGACGATATCAGGCGTCTCGGCGATCCGCCGAGCCTGTGCCTCAACTGCAAGATCGAGTTCGCGGCGAGACGACAGGACCTCGCTTTGACGACCGACCAAGGCGACGGCGCGCGCAGCGGTGGATCGCCGTCGGAAGTCAGAGTTCCGCTCAGCCTCCGGCGCAGGTAAGGCGATGCCTCGGATCCGGACTTGGCGCCCAAGCTGCTGCCAATAAAACGTCAGCGCAACGTAGGGATTTGCGGCGATCTGTCGGCCCTTTGGCCCGGCGTCCGTCGTCGCGAAGTGCCAGCCGCGATGGTCGAGATTTTTCAGTATAAGAACGCGCGCGTCCGGCGCCCCGCTTTCATCGACCGTGGACAAGATCATCGAACGCGGCTCCCTGACCCCGGACTCGATCGCCTCCCGAAGCCAGATCGAGAAGAGATCGCATGGGTCGTCGCACGTAGCATCAAGATCGAACGGCGGGAACGGGCCCGAAAGTGAGGTGAGTGATTGAAGTTGATCCTTCATGCACATGTCTCTCATGGCCTTGCCACGAAAAGTCTCAGCGATCCCTCGAAAAAGGGCTGCGTGCGTAGTGCGCCGTATCGCGCATCCCATGTTCCGTTCGCGAGATCGCGGCCAAGCTCAGCCACGAAGCGATCGCCGACACTTGCATCCACGAAGCTCCAGGCGGAATTGGCAAGTCGCGCACCCGGCTCAAGCAGACGTTCTGGCCGGCCGTAATAGGCCTCGCCAAACCCATCGACGCAATTGAGAGGGATCGGCACCGGGAGAATCTCCACCGGTCCGCCTAAGGCCTCGGCGATGGCATCGGGTTCCGGATAGCGCCGGGCCTCCACGGCAATCATCTCAGGTGCATAGTCGTTCAGCCAGCAGCGATGCAGTTCCTTCGGATCACAGGAAAGAACAACGACCGGGCCACGCGTGACGCGCCGCATCTCCCGGAGACCGGCCCTCAAGTCGGACCACTGATGGATCGTAAAAGTCGCCATGCTGGCGTCGAAACTCTGGTCGGCGAAAGGAAGACGTTCGGCGACGGCATCGGTCGCCGAGGGCAGGTGCGCCGGCCTCTGCGCGCGCATCGAGGCCGAAGGTTCAACGGGCGTGACCTCGCGGTCAACAGGCTCGTAGGAACCGGCCCCTGCCCCGACGTTTAGGACTGTTCTGGCATCGCCGAGTGCGCTCAAGATGAAGCTCGCAATGTGCGGGTCGGGTTGGCGGTAGGAGATGTAACCTTTCCCGATCACGCCGTAGTTGGCATCACCCGCGCTGCCGTCATTATGTCTGTTGCTCATCGCTTTTTCCTCGCTTTAAGACGCGTTTATGCTGCCGTGGGAAATGTGTTCTCCCCGGCCAAAATGTTCCAAAACCGAAACTACTGTTCTCGATGCGGATAAAAAACACTGGAATTGCAATGGCGGAAACCGATATGATCGAACAACCAATGTTCCTAAAAGTCACATGGCGAGAAATATACCTTCTCTCAACGCGCTCCGCGCCTTCGAAGCTGCAGGCCGTCACGGTCGAATGACCCTCGCCGCGGACGAGTTGAACGTCACCCATAGCGCGGTGAGCCGGCAGGTTCAGCATCTCGAGGAGGTGCTGGGCGTTCCTCTCTTTGAGGGACCAAAGAACAGGCTCCGGTTGACCGAGGCCGGAGCAGTGCTTCTCGCAGGCCTTAGTGGCGCGTTCGACCAGATCGACGCGTCGGTTCGTGCAGTCGCCGATACCGAGGCTGGGTCGATCGACGTGTCGTGTCCGGGAACCTTCACGATGCGCTGGCTGATCCCCCGGCTATATCGCTTTCAGGCCGAGTACCCTCAGATAGACGTGCGTCTGACGGCATCATCGCGTCCCGTGGATTTCGGCCGGGATGGTTTCGATGTCGCAATCCGGGTTGGCGATCCGCCATGGCCGACAGGCGCGGAGGTCATCCCGTTATTTCCCGAGCAGACGGGCCCAGTCATGGCGCCGACCGTTGCAACGTTCGAGGGAGCCGCACTCCTTCATACGCGAACACGGCCCCGTGCATGGGAAAATTGGCTCGCGCGGTCGCGAGCGGCACCGTGGATCGGGCCCAAAGTCGACTATGAGCACTTCTACTTCATGCTCGAAGCTGCAAGGGCGGGATTGGGTGTCTGCGTGGCGCCATGGCCCTACGTCGTCGATGACATCAAGGCCGGGCGGCTGAAAGCACCACAGGGCTTCATCGACAGCGGCCATCAGTACGTGGCCCTGAGGCGTGCTCGGCGCAACCGAAAGGCCAGTCTGTTTTGTGATTGGCTGGCAAACGAAGCGTCACAGTTTTCCAGTTCAGAACCGGCTCCCTCAGCGTGACACAATCACGACAACCACCCGACCTCACCGGAAATCGCGGTAGCAAGGCTTGACGGTCGCGGTCGCTGCGTCATAAGTGGCCACGACGGTTCCCCGAGAATGACTTCAACGGGAATAATAGGGAACACGGTGCGGAAGACCCCAAAGGGACCAAGACCGTGGCTGCCCCCGCAACTGTAAGCGGCTTGCCGATCATCCTCGGGCCGGAGGGCCATGCCACTGCGACTATCGCGGGAAGGCAGATGACCGACACATATCCGTGAGCCAGGAGACCTGCCGTCAATCACGATCCAATCAGCCGGGCGGGGATGCCCGACAAGGAGCAGACATGATTGACCAATTTTCCGACCACCTGCGACACGCCATCCGTCTCGATTGGACGATCCGCCGCTAGCACTTTTTCTTTCGTCGCCGCCGCAATGTCTTGCGCGTCGACACCGCTAGCTCCTTCTTTCCAATCAGAGAATTTCCTATGCGATATCTTTTGCAGACTCTTTCCCTTGCGCTCGCGCTCGTCGGTACTTCCGCGCCGGTGTTTGCCGCCACCCAATACCCCCTCACCGTCAACAATTGCGGCCAGACGCTGACCTTCGCCAAGCCGCCGACAAAGATCGTATCAATCGGCCAGGGCATGACCGAGGTCCTTTTCTCGCTAGGGCTCGCCGACAAGATTTCAGGAACGGCCGTATGGGTCGGCCCGGTTCTACCGCAATATGCCGATGCCAACAGCAAGATCAGACGCTTGGCCGAAAACGATCCGAGCTTCGAATCCGTGGTTGCCGCTGAACCGGATTTGGTCGCTGCCGAATTCGAGTGGCACGTCGGGCCCCAGGGTTCAGTCGGTAAACGCGAACAGTTCACCGACCTCGGCATCAACACCTACATCGCGCCGGCCGATTGCGTGGCGAAGATTAACGCGGACGGCGGCGATGGCGTGCGCAAGGAATTGTTCACGATGGACCTGATCTATCAGGAGATATCAGAACTTTCCGAGATTTTTGACATCAAGGATCGTGGCGATGCCCTGATTGCCGATCTGAAGAAGCGGGAGGCCGATGCGGTCGCTTCTCTGGGGCTCGTGCCAGGCAAGAACCTCCCTGTCCTCTTCTGGTTCTCCAGCAAGGAGGTCAAGGGCGATGCCTTCATCGCCGGCAAGAACAGCGCTCCGGCCTACATCCTGAAGACGCTTGGCGCCCGCAACGTCGTTGCGACCGAGGAGGAATGGCCGCTAGTGGGGTGGGAGACGATCTCCGAGGCCAACCCCGCAGTCATCGTCATCGCCACGATGGACCGCCGGCGCTATGCTGCGGATGACCCTGCGGTGAAGATCGACTTCCTTGAAAGCGATGCGGTGACCAGGGAACTCGACGCGGTCAAGAACAAGCGCTTCGTGATGATGGACGCGCAGTCGATGAACCCGACGATCCGGACCATCGACGGCATCGAGATCCTGGCGAACGGCATCAAGTCTTTCGGCCTGTCGCAGTGAGCGATATCGGTTCAACGCATAGCAGATGGTGGGCGTATGGCGCGCTCACCGTCGCAGCCATCCTGGCGCTCGGCTTCGTGGTCAGCCTTGCCGCGTCCATCGGTGAGATCGCGATACCAGTCGATACGACGGCAAAGGTCGTGTCGAACCGGCTCTTTGGAACCGCCTTCGAGCTGAGCCGCATCCATCAGGGCATCGTCTGGGATTACAGGCTCAGCCGCGCGTTGGTGGCGGCAAGCACCGGCGCCTCGCTGGCGCTCAGCGGCGTGATCCTGCAGGCGCTCTTGCGCAATCCGCTTGCCGAACCCTACGTCCTCGGCATCTCTGCAGGGGCGTCCACCGGCGCGGTTTCGGTCATGATCCTTGGCCTGGGCTATGGCGTGCTGGGGCTATCAGGCGGAGCCTTCGTCGGCGCCGTCATTGCCTTCCTGCTGGTGGGTGTGCTGGCGACCGGAGCGGGAGGCACCAGCGAGCGGATTATCCTTTGCGGCGTGGCGGGCTCGCAACTCTTCAACGCGCTGACGTCCTACATAGTAACTACCTCGGCCAATGCCGAACAAGCCCGCGGCGTACTGTTCTGGCTGCTTGGGTCGCTGAGCGGTGTACGCTGGCCAGATGTCTATCTCTCGGTGCCAATCACCGTCATCGGCTTCGTCCTCTGCCTCGCTCACGTTCGCGCACTCGACGCCTTCGCTTTCGGCAGCGACGCGGCGGCGGCCCTCGGGATTGCCGTGCGCAGGGTGCAGTTCACCCTCCTTGGCGTCACGGCAGCGATGACCGCCGGCGTCGTCAGCATGGTCGGCTCGATCGGTTTCGTCGGCCTCGTCATTCCGCACGCCGCCCGCTTCCTCGTCGGCCCCTCGCATAGGCGACTGCTGCCCGCGACCGCGTTCGGTGGAGCTATTTTCATGGTCGGCGCCGACATTGTCTCGCGCATCATCATCCCGCAGCAGGTGCTGCCCATTGGTGTTGTCACCGCTCTGTTCGGCGCGCCTGCCTTCGCCGTCATCCTCTACCGCGTGCGGAGAAGCGCATGAGCATCATGGTCGACAAGGTTACCTATGCCGCCGGCGATACGCTCATCGTCAATGGCGTCAGCATGGCAATCGAAAAGGGAAAGGTGCTCGGCCTGCTTGGGCCGAACGGCTCTGGCAAATCGAGCCTGTTGCGCCTCATCTGTCGCCTGCGGCAAGTGAGGAGCGGCGTCATCACGCTCGGCGACGACGATGTCTCCAAGCTTTCTCGCGCGACCCTCGCGCGGAGGATTGCCTTCGTAGAACAGCAGTCGGCGACGGATATGCAAATCACCGTGCGGGATGTCGTGCGCCTTGGGCGGACTCCGCATCGCGGTCCATTGTCGGCCTGGACATCTGATGATGACGAGGCGGTCGCGACAGCCCTCGCCCGCGTCGATATGACCGAGCGCGCCGGCCAGCTTTGGCACACGCTATCGGGCGGCGAACGCCAACGCGTGCATATCGCCCGAGCCCTGGCGCAGACGCCGAGCGAGCTGCTTCTCGACGAGCCGACCAACCATCTCGATATCCAGCATCAACTCGAGATCCTGGCTCTCGTCTCCAGACTTGGGCTGACGTCGATCGTTGCGCTGCACGATCTCAATCTCGCGGCGATGTTCTGCGATCAACTCGCTGTCCTGCAAAAGGGCGCCGTCGTGGCAACGGGCTCGCCTGCGGAGGTCCTGACGGAGGATATCATAGCGGGCGTTTTCGGTGTCCGCGCCCATGTCGAGAAGTCGGCAGTTCATGGTCGTCCGCACGTCCAGTATCTGATCGGCTGACAAACCCGTATCGCTGCTGGAAATCATATCGGCGGACAGGTGACCACGGCCCGTCGTAGTTTGGGGTGCGCCGCGCCGTGGTCTGCTGAGAGATTCGTATTTCAGCGCGTGTTGAACTAGAACCTGACGACAATCCCGCAATCCCCCAAATCTAAGGGAATGCGGCATCATTCGCGGTGACCTGCCGGAAAACAGACAAGCGATTTCCCACAAATTGCCTGCGCCATGCCGAGGAGCGGCTTTGCGGATCAACGGGATGCAGGGCAGTGATCCTTTAGAGTTCGGATCTTTTCCGAAGCGTCCTGAAGATCAAAACCGGTGCTATAGGCCACGTCGGCGTCGACAGAGAACATCGTTGCGAAATGGGCTCCCGAAGTGAGAGCGGTCAAAAACCGCGGCTGCGTCGACAAGACGAAGCTCCTCATATCTGAACGGGAACCTGAGAGCTTGACGGTCTGTTTGAACCGCCCGATCTCGAAACGGGCTGATCGCAAGCCCATATCGCCAAGCGTTGGATCCGAGATCTCGAACACCAGGCCGCTCTTCTTGTCGCAACGGACCATGTAGCAGACCGGATTGTCCGCATCATCCGTCGAGCATGTCCCGACCGCGCCACTATGCGCACCTTTCAGTTGGACCCACGGCGCCGGCGGCTCCGTCTCCTGGGAGAGTGCAGGCGATGCCAACGCAAGGCCCGCGCCCAAAGCTATCCCGAACTGAAGCAAGCTCATCGCGCTGTCTCTCCCCACGGCCTCGGTGACGAGACTAATCCAGAGCCGGGACCGCAATCAAGGACAGCGCTTCCAAGCGCCGACCGCATGACAATGAAGCTTATTGGCGACGGCGCCTCAACTGGACCACCCCGCACTCAAACGGGGTGCTGTTGCACGCTGAGGCCTCCGTCGACCGTCAGGCAGGTGGCGTTCATGAATGGGCATTCGTCGGAGGTCATGAAAACGGCCGCCATAGCAATCTCTTCGGGTGAAGCGATGCGCCCGCCGGGATGAAGCTTCATTGTCTCGGACTTGGCTGCCGCTGGATCAGGGAAGCTGTTCCAGTAGTCGATCACCTTCTGGGTGGCGACGTAGCCGGGCGCCAGGGCGTTCACCCTGACGTTTCTCGCCGCATATTCCAGACCCAGCGACTTCGTCATACCGAGCAAGGCGTGCTTGGCGAGAGGATAGGGAAAGGTATGCGGAATAATGGTGAAGGCATGCGTCGAGGCGATGTTCAGGATCACGCCGCCATCACCCGCAAGCATGCCCGGAAGAACCGCCTTGCAGCAGTTCCAGGCGCCCTTGAGGTTGATATCGAAGCAGCGATCCCACTCCTCGTCGCTGGTCTCGAGCGGTTCGGAGAAGACGTTTACTCCAGCATTGTTGACCAGCGCGTTGATCGGGCCGATCTCATCGGCCGCTTGGGCGACCGCTGAGGCAATCGCCGCTCCATCCGTGATATCGGCAGCGCGATAGCCGACCTTGCCACCCGTCCGCCTGAGGGCCTCGGCCTCTCCGGCAAGCAGCGTCGCATCGCGATCGATGAGGAACAATGCCGCGCCTTGGCGCAGAAACTCTCCTGCGACGGCAAGACCGATGCCTTGCGCGGCGCCTGTCACGAATATTCTTTTACCGTTCAGTCGTCCGGACATATCAGTGCCCACGCTCACCACTCCGCGAAACTTCCGTCGCTGTGCCGCCAGATCGGATTGCGCCAGCGATGTCCTTCCTTGGCACGCTCGATCACGTACTCTTCATTCACCTCGACACCCAATCCCGGCCCCTGCGGAATGCTGACAAAACCGTCGGCATAGTGGAACACCTCCTTGTTGGAGATGTAGTCAAGAATGTCGTTGCCCTTGTTGTAGTGAATGCCGAGGCTCTGCTCCTGGATGAAGGCGTTATAGCTGACGGCATCCACTTGCAGACAAGCAGCAAGGGCAATCGGTCCAAGCGGGCAATGCGGCGCCAATGCCACGTCATAGGCTTCCGCCATGGTGGCGATCTTCCGGCATTCCGTGATGCCGCCGGCATGCGACAGATCGGGCTGCAGGATATCGACATAGCCTTCGGAGAGGATGCGCTTGAAGTCCCACCGCGAATAGAGCCGTTCCCCGAGCGCGATCGGCGTCGAAGAGTGATTGGCAATCTCCTTCAGCGCCTCGTAGTTTTCCGACAGCACCGGCTCTTCGATGAACAGCAGCTTGTAAGGCTCGAGTTCCTTGGCAAGTACCTTCGCCATCGGCTTGTGGACGCGACCGTGGAAGTCGACGCCAATGCCGATGTAGGGGCCGATCGCTTCGCGGATCGTCGCGATGGTCTCGACGGCCTTCTCGACCTTGTCGTAGGTGTCGACGATCTGCATCTCCTCGCAGCCATTGAGCTTGATCGCCTTGAAGCCGCGGGCGACAACGTCCTTCGCGTTGTTGGCGACGTCAGAGGGACGATCGCCGCCGATCCAAGAGTAAACCTTGATCTTGTCGCGCACCTGGCCACCGAGCAGCGAGTGAACAGGTTGACCGAGCGCCTTGCCCTTGATGTCCCACAATGCCTGATCGATGCCTGATATCGCGCTCATGTGGATCGCGCCGCCGCGGTAGAAACCGCCGCGGTACATGACGTTCCAATGGTCCTCGATCAGAAAGGGATCCTTGCCGATCAGGTAGTCCTCGAGTTCGTGGACGGCGGCCTGAACTGTGAGCGCCCGACCTTCCACGACCGGCTCGCCCCAACCGACGATGCCTTCGTCCGTTTCTATCTTGAGGAACAGCCAGCGTGGCGGGACGATATAGGTGGTCAGCTTGGTGATCTTCATGGGGATTATCCGATCATGCGAGAATGAGGTCGGCCGCCTTGGCGGCAGCGGCGAGAACGGCGGCGTTGGTGTTGCCGCTGACAATGGTCGGCATAAGCGACGAGTCAACCACTCTGAGACCACGCGTGCCGCGTACCTTGAGGTGGCTGTCGAGAACGGCGTCCCGGTCGCCGTCATGGCCCATCTTGCAGGTGCCGACGGGGTGGTAGCCGGTCTTGACGGTGCGCCTGCAGTGATCGGCGATCGCCTCGTCGCTGGTAACATCCGCACCAGGGAAGATTTCCTTGTCGATCAGATCACGCATGGGCGTCGCCGCAAGTACCGTCCGGGCAAAGCGGAAGCCCGCCATCGTCGTCTTCAGGTCATCAGGATGAGCGAAGATCTGCGTATCGACGATCGGATTTTCAAAAGGATCCTTTGACGCCAGCGTCACCGATCCGCGCGCCTTCGGCCGCAGGAGCAGCGAGTTTATGGTGACGCCGTCTCCAGGTTCCGTGCCCATGACGTCGCGGTCGAGATAGACTGTCGGCACGCAGAACATCTGGATCGTGGGTTCGTTGTTGTTGCCCTCGGGATCGAAGAAGGCACAGGTCTCTACGCCAGTGGTCGAGACCGGCCCGGTCTTGAACAGAAGATACTGCAGCCCGGCCTTCAGCATCGGCCAGCCGCGGTCCTGTCCATAATAGCCAAACGAGCCTTTGGTGGTCGCAACCACCGGGCACTCATAGTGGTCCTGCAGGTTCCTGCCGACGCCCGGAAGCGCGACCTTCACGCCGATGCCATGCCGCGCGAGCTCGTCCTCGGGACCAATTCCCGACAGCATCAGGAGCTTCGGCGTCTGATAGGCGCCGGCGGCGACGATGACTTCGGCACCAACTGTTGCCGATTTCCGGCTGCCATTGACGACGTAGTCGACGCCAACTGTCCGATCCCCTTCCATCCGAAGCGCGGTGACCGTTGCGCCGGTTTCGACCGTCAGCAGCGGATTGTCCATGACGGGTGCAAGGAAGGCGTCCACGGCGCTGCAGCGGCGATGGGTCTTCCAGTCGATCGTATGCTGCATGAAGCCGACGCCAAACTGATGGGCGCCGTTGAAATCAGGATTGTAAGGGATACCCATGCCCTGCAGCGTCTTCACGTAGGTTCGCGTCATCGGGCTGGTATGCCCGAGATGCGAAATCTTCAGCGGGCCGCCTACCCCGTGATATTCGCCGCCGAGATGATCGTTGTCTTCCTGTCCCTTGAAGTAGGGAAGCATGTCCCGATAGGACCAGGCGCCATCATTGTTTGAACCAGGTCCCGTGATAGCCTTGTTCCAGCGATCGAAATCGGCAGCCTGGCCGCGCATATACACCATCGCATTGACCGTGCTGCCGCCGCCGAGCACCTTGCCTTGCGGCACGATCGGCCCACGACCGTTCAATTGCGGCTGCGGCGCGGTCTGATGCATGGTGAGGTACGTGTCCTTGGCCAGGAACTTCATGTAGCCCGCGGGAAAATGCATGATGGGGTTGGCCTTGGCGGGCCCGCGCTCGAGGAGCAGCACGCGTGCCTTTCCGCGCGTCACAAGCTCGGCAGCAACGACGCAGGCCGAGCTGCCGCCACCAACAATGATGTAATCAAATCCGCTTGCTGCAGACATTCACTGGTCTCCGCTGACCTGATTGGAAATGCTCCGTGGGCGCAGGCATATGCGTCCCGAAAGGCTTTCACCGGGCCGAAGAACCCGGAGGTCGCCAAGACCCGGAAGATTGTGTCCGTTCGCCAGATGCGACATCGGCTCGAAGCAGAAATAATCCCGCTTGAACGAGGGATCGAAGACGGTATCCGAAACGAACACGAAGGCGTGCTTGAAAAGCGCGTCAGCCACCAGATGAACTTCCGTATCCCGTTCCGGCCAAGTGACAATCGCCTCGCCGGACCAGTCCTCGAAGCCGTTGTCGACCCAGCGGTGTGGAAGCGGGCTTGGCGAACCGAAGTCGAGATCGCCGGGAATATCCGTCCGTTCTCCAGGCAGCCAGCCCTCCACTTCCGTCCAGAATTTCCGGGCCGGCGCAAACAGCGTCGTCTCGGGCGTCATCGGGAAGTAGGGATGCCAGCCGAGGCCGAATGGCAAGGCCTGCTCCCCGCGATTTTCAACCGTAAGCGAAAGCTCGAGGTGATCTTCGGTAAGTGTGAAGCGCTGGATCGCGTTGTAACGATAGGGGGTAGGACCACCCTCATGGCTGAAGCTCAGTTCCACCGAGCTATCGTTTTGCGTCACCACGTCCCATTCCGAGGTCCACCCCTCACCGTGAAGATAATGGCGATCCCATTCTGTGTTCGGTGAAAAGCGATAATCCACGCCCTCGAAGACGAAGTGATTGTCCTTGACCCGGTTGCCGAAAGGCACCAGCGGGTAGCAGGAAGAGGACAAGGCATCCGCGTCATCGGACGTCGCCGGCCGCAGCAGCGGCACCCGTTCACCCTCTGCTTCTCGCCAAAAGCCGAGGATGATGCCCCCTTTCGTCGAAACACGAGCGCTAAGCGGACCCGCCGTGAGGTCGATCACCGTCATCGGCCTATCGATCCTTGTTGCGAGACATGCTGCGCTTGATCGCCTGGATGTTGGCGAGCACTGCAATGACGATGATGAGACCGCGCACGACCTGCTGGAAGAAGGGATTGATGCCCAGCAACACCAGGCCATTGCCGATCAGGGTGATGACAAGCACGCCAAGCAGCGTCCCGAGCATCGATCCCCGGCCGCCGGAAAGCGACGTTCCCCCGACCACGACCGCTGCGATGACATCGAATTCGAGACCGGTCGCAGCCGTCGCATTGCCCGAACCGAGGCGCGAGACGAGCAGGATACCCGAGATTGCGGCCATGGCGCCGGCAATCGCGAAGAGCCCCACGCGGATCTTCGCAACGGGGATGCCGCTCAGGAACGCTGCATGAGCATTACCGCCAACTGCGAAGACCGAACGGCCGAATGCGGTCTTGCGGCTGACGAAGGCGAACACGGCAAAGAGAACGAGCATGATGATTGCTGCCGGCGGCACGCCGAGGACCGAGCGATCGAGCGCATCCAGCATATCGTTGCGTCCGATCGAAACCGGCAGGGCGTCGGTTACGAAAAGTGCCGTGCCACGGAGCGCGCTCCACAGACCGAGCGTTCCGACAAAGGACGGAACATCGAAATAGGCGCGCAGGATGCCGGGGATCGTACCAAGCAGCGCACCGACGACGATCGCGAGCGCAAAGGCAAGCGGCGTCGGCACACCCCATTGCAGGAAGAAGGACAGCACGACCGAGATGAAGGCGACCATCGGACCGACGCTGACGTCGATCTCACCGGAGATGATGATCAGGGTGGCGGCCCAAGCTGCGATCCCGATGGTCGCGGCATCGCGCAGGATGTTGATCTGGTTGTTGAACGACAGGAAGCCATTCGCGGTCGATGTAAAGACGACGTAGAGAACAACGATCGCAACGAACAGGCTGAGCTCGTTCATATGCTGCGACAGGTTGAAGGTCGACTTGTTGCTATTGTTGGAAGAGGACGGCTTGACCGCCTGATCGAGTGACATCTGGTGCCTCCCTCAATGTCCGGTGATGCAGGCTGCCATGACGGAATCCTGATCTATGTTAGGTGACTTGAATTCCTCCTGCAGCGATCCGTCTCGCAGGACGAGAACGCGATCGCAGACGAGAGGAAGTTCCTCGATTTCGCTGGAAACGAAGATGACGCTGCGGCCTTCGGCGGCAAGCTGGCGAATGATCGCGTAGATCTGCGCCTTCGCTTCGACATCGACACCGCGCGTCGGCTCGTCCAGGAGAAGAACGCGGCTGTTTGCGTAAACCCAGCGGCCGATGACGACCTTCTGCTGATTGCCGCCGGAAAGCGTGCCAATCGGCGTATCGGTGCGCGCGGTCTTGATGTGAAGACGGTCGATGACCTTGCGCGTCGCTTCCGCCATCAAGCTCGACGACAGGATGCCGCCCTTTGTGACGCCGGAGAAATTCGTCGCGAGCGTGTTCTCGTCGACGCCAAGAAGCGGCACGATGCCCTCCTCCTTGCGGCTCTCCGGCGTATATCCGAAACCCTTTTTGACCATCTGCTTGTAGCCCGCGGAGCGAACCGACCGGCCGTCGACGAGAATATCGCCGTCGTCGAAGGAGCGTACTCCCATGATGGCCTGTAGCAGTTCCGTGCGCCCCGAGCCGAGCAAGCCTGCAATGCCGAGCACCTCGCCTTCGCGAAGCGAGAAGGAGATGGAGGAAAGTTTGGGTGCGAGCGCCAGGCTGTTGACCTCAAGCACCACCTTCGAACGGCTCTTGTCTTCAAGAGCAGCGTTCTGCGACGCTTCCGATCCAAGCATCAGCCGGACGATCTCACGAGTATCCGCACCCTTCACGTCGACGGTATCAATGATACGGCCATCACGCATGACGGTTGCCGAATGCGCGATTTGCCGGATCTCGTTCATCCTGTGGCTGACGTAGATGACCGCGATGCCCTCAGACGCAATGCGCGTCACGGCCGCCATCACTTTTTCCGCCTCCGCGGCGGCAAGCGAACTCGTTGGCTCATCGAGAATGACGATCTTCGGCTTGCCGACGAGAACGCGGGCGATCTCGAGAAGCTGCCGTTCGGCCGGGCTAAGACCCGCCACCAGACGATTCGGCGGCAGGTTGAGGCCGAGGCGCCCCATGGCCTCCGCAGCCTCTGCTTCCATCTTGTCGTATTGGATGACCCCGCCCTTGCGCGGCCACCGCCCGAGGAAGAGATTTTCGGCCAGCGTCATGCCCGGAACCAGGCTGAGCTCCTGATAGACGACGCGCACGCCCTTTTCGAAGGACTCCTGAGCGCGACCCGAACCGGAATGCGTCAGCGATTGACCGTCGATCTCGACGGTTCCGCTGTCTGGAATCTCCGCACCGGTCAGCATTCGGATGAGGGTAGACTTTCCCGCGCCGTTCTTGCCGAGTAGTGCCCTCACCTCACCGGCGGAGACTTCGAAGGTCGCGTTATCGAGTGCGAGCACACCCGGATATCTGCGCGTGCATCCTCTGAGCGACGCCACGACGCGCGAAGGAGCAGGATTGGTCATGGAAACTTGGGTCATCATCATCCCCTCGAAAGAAAGATGTCGCCGGGGTTCCGGCGACCTCTCCGTTCAAGCAGTTATGGTCGGGATCTCACGGAATACCGTCGGCGTGAGCCTTGAGCCAGGCCTTGCCGTCTTCAGACGACTTGTAGAGATCGATGTCGTAGGCAACCTTGATGCCTTCCGGCGGCTGGCCATCGATCGACTTGATCGCCTGAGCGAGCGCAAGCTTGCCAAGACCCTGGCCGGAAATGTCGACAACCGCCTTGATGACGCTGAAGTCCGCCAGTTCCTGCGCGATCTCGGTCGTCATGTCGCCGCCGAAGACAACGACCTTGTCGGCCTTACCCTGGCTCTTCACAGCACGCGCTGCGCCGAGCGTTGCACCACCGGCTTCGCCGAAGAAGGCATCGATATCGGGGTTGGAGGAAAGCATCGTGCTCGCTACGGAAACCGCCTTGTCGAGGATCGCGCCTTCCTGGTTGGCGACGATCTGGGCACCGGGAACCTTTGCCTTCAGAGCTTCCTCGAAGCCCTTGCGACGGGTAACGCAGACCTCGACGAATTCGCAGTTGAGAACCGCGATCTTCGGCGCATCCTTCTTTTCCGCGATGAAATATTCGGCCGCAGCGTCGCCGAGCTTATGACCGAAGTCATAGGGATCTCCGACAGCATAAGCGGAAATGTATTCCTTCATGTCGGCATCGTTGAGGCAGGTGTTGTAGCACACGACCGGAATGCCGGCGTCATGCGCGCGGCGAATAGCGCGGTAGGAACCGTCGGCCGAAACCGGCGAAACGATGATGGCCTGAACCCCTGCCGAGATCAGCGAGTCGATGAAGGACGATTCCTTGCTGACGTCGCCCTGGGCGTTCGTCTCGACGACGTCGAGCTTGCGACCCGCGTCGTTCGCGCCGGTCTGGATACCCTTGCGGACGCCGGCGTAAAAGCCCTGAGCGTCCATGTAGATCGCACCGACCTTGAGGTCCTTGTCCTGCGCAAAAGCCGGAACTGCGGCCGATGCAGCAAGAGCGGTAAGCGCCGCAAAGGCGGCATGTCTGATGAGGTTCACCTTTTCCTCCCAAAAAACTTGACCGTCGACGAAGACCGAGGCTCACCCGCCGTCCTCTCCACGACGGCCACACCATATTCCTCATCATACAAATGTCAATATAAATACGATTTATTTTTCGAGTATCAATCCGATGAGGCGCTTTCTCGGCCGAAATGCGGGCCTCCGACGGGTAGATCAGTTATAATAAATCGTATTTATTTGACCATTGGTACGCGGTTGACTAGACATGCGTAGCAGGGAATTTTGGTTGCAGTAGAATCGGGAGGACGCGGTGACGGTCGTGAAGACGGGACGCACTTTGACGGAAGATGGTGATCCCATCGCTGCGCGCGGAAAACGCAGCGTGCGTGAAGGACTTTTGCATCATCTCGTCGACAAGATCGTATCGGGCGAGATGGCCGAAGGTTCGACTTTGCCGAACGAGGCCGAGCTCACCGAACGTTTCGGCGTCAGCCGCACCAGCCTGCGTGAAGCGATGCAATACCTGTCCGCTCTTGGCCTGGTACGCTCGCGGACGCGGGCGGGAACAACCGTTCTGCCCCGCGAGAACTGGAATTATCTGGATCCGCTCGTACTCGATGCCCTCTTGTCGAACGGCGCCGATGAGAACTTCTACACATCGCTGATCGATGCCCGCCAACTGCTGGAGCCGGCGGCCGCTGCGCATGCCGCGGCCAATGCCACTGCGCGTCAGCTCTATCAGATCTCCAAGGCCTTCGAGGATATGGTCGAGGCGAACTCGCGCGACAACGAGGCCTGGAGCCGCGCCGACCTCGAGTTTCATACCGCGATCATCGATGCGAGCGGCAACTGGGTCTATCGCCAGTTCGCCAGCGCGATCCGCGCAGCGCTGCTAGCGAGCTTCCGGCTGACAAATCGCGCCAGCCAGTCCCACGAGCAGGCAATCCTCAAGCATCAGGATGTGCTGGAGGCCATTCGCATGCGCCGCCCCGATGCAGCCCGTCATGCCATGGAACAGTTGATCGGCGTAGCTCGCAGCGAAATCACGGATGCGCTGCGTAAAGCGCGTATCAGCTGAGTGTGATGTCGCGGAAAGATGTTGAATAACAATATTAAATTGTTGCGCTAAAGATTTCGCATATAGCTCTAAGCTTCACTGCATTCCATCTGTAGCTATAACCGAGATGAAGCGTCACTGCCGGTCGTTGGGCCGGTTTGACCCGGAGATGATCCCGCCGTCCTGATCGGGCGTCCCACCCGTCACCCAACCTTCCCCGCTGCCAAACTTCGAAATGTCTCCGCCGACAATGCGGTCCGTTATGTTTAGCGGTTCGGGATACCTCTGCTTGATCGTTGCCGGGACACCAACAGCCACGCAATCATCAGGCACATCCGTCAGGACGACGGCATTGGCGCCGATCACAACGTTGTTGCCGATACGGATATCTCCAAGGACCTTGGCGCCGGCGCCGATGTCGACATTGTCGCCGAGAACAGGAACGCCTGATTCGCCCACGCTTTTCAGGCCGACGACGACGCCGTTTCGAATGCGGCAATTGTCGCCGAAGCGCGCGTAGCCGCTGATGATAATGCCTCCGAAGTGGTCGATAATGAAATTGTGGCCGACCGTAGCCTCACAGGGCAGTTCTATGCCGGTCAGAATCTGGATGAGCTTGAAAAGCACCTTGTAGACGAGTGAAAAGGCCTTTCGCAGCAGAACGGGTCGCACGCCGTAGCGCCAGCGCCCAAAGCGATAGACCAGCATCACCCAGAATCCCTGGCACCACCACTGGCCTTCGTAGGCCCGCAGATCGGCGCGTATGTTCTCGAACATACCAATTCCTAGCGCGTCTATGGCTGGCGAACCGGATCCGGATGATCTTGAACGTTTTCGCGGGCGATACCTGCCTTATGAAGTCAGTGTTCGTCACGGCGTCAATACGCCGAGCGGAAGCTTCACTTCTCGCTTGACGGGCATGCTGCTCCTAAAGATGGCAGAGCTGACCGTTTCGTCCAGAATGCCATCGAAATTAATCTGCACACGTCATTACCCGACCAGCCATCTCGTCGCTGGCTCAGCTATCAATTCGCCGTCGAACCGAAGCCACGACGAGTGGAAGGGCGGCCGCCACCAGCGAGCCGAGCGGTAGCTTCTTGACGACCTGTGTCGCCACGAATGCAGATGCCATGCCGCCGGCGAGCTTCAGCCATGGATAATCGCCCAACTGGGCGTGGGCGCTCGCATTTGCCCATTCGGCACGCGACTTGACCGCGGTTTCCGCCTGTTGTGCGACGATTGAAAGCCGCGCCCGCAGATGCTCCAACTCTTCGCGAACGACCGCGATGTCCTCCTGCACATCGCTGGCCGTACGCCGCCTTCCATTTGTATAGACGGACTCCGACGGCAATTCCGCTTCCAGGGTACCGAGATGGGCCTGCAGCTCTTCTTCGGTATCGAAGCCACGCCCACCAGATGAGGTCTCAACCACCATATCGATGCACCCGTCTATCATCGCGTTGAAAGGTCACGTTCGGGTATTTCAACGCCTTGCCACGCGCATGACCAACGACACGACGAAAAGAACCAGAAAGATGAAGAACAGGACCTGGGCGATCGATGCCGAAGCCCCTGCGATACCGCCGAAGCCAAGGACGCCGGCGATCAGCGCGACAACCAAGAAGACAAGAGCATAGTACAGCATTTTGTGCCTCCGAATTTTGATAAGACCAGAACGAAAATGAAGGCGAATGGTTCCGGCCATGGAATCCGGAGCTGGCACTCGGCGTCCGTCCTCCACTGCACTAGATCCTCATTCGGAGACATCAGGCGAAGATCGAGCTGCTTGTTGATGGCGACCTCTCGGCTGAAGATCGCATGCGGCTGCTTGGGGACTATCGCTGCGACGTTCAGTTTGCATCAGGCAGTCTCGCAGACAGCTGCCGAAGGATACTCGCATTTTGACCTTCGTTGGCGCAGCCGATCCGTGACGACGACAGAAGAAATCTATCGACGTTTGCGCAGTGACTTCGACGTCGTCCGCTTCAGCGCGTACGGGCATGGAATTTTAAGCCTCCCGAGAGGCGGTGCGGCGCTCAAGCGATCGGCTGAGCGAAGCCATCGTCGGAAAGCCTCACCCTTTCAATCTGCGATGTCGATGCTGAACTTCTATATCAACCGTGCGGGCCGCCAGCGCACCGACGCGCAACGATCGCGATTGGAGAATGCCAAGAACGAACTGCGCGAGGACTTCGATCGCGATCCGAAATGAGAACCGGCGCAAAATATCGCCGTTCATCGGACCATGGTCCGACTTCCTTGATCAGGCTGGGGTCCTAACTACAACACTGTCCCCGAAGCAGAGGACAAGAAGAGGGGCTATAGCTTTTGTCGGGTAGTGCTGCTGAGCCCCTCTTCTGATCGGACCTGTGAATGGAAGGGGCACCTGCCCGGGCAAAATTCGATTTGCGGAGAACAACGATGACACAGCGTGAATTCATCAACGAGCATGACCATCGGTCCTCCACGGATCTCTTTCGTGCTGCGAAAATCGCCTTCGCCGCGCATGCCGGACAAACAGACAAGGCGGGCGAGCCCTATTTCGCACACTGCAAGCGCGTGGCGGACGCTCTCACCGAGAACGATCAGCGCATCGTCGCGTTTCTTCATGATGTCGTGGAAAAAGGTTCCGGTTGGAGCTTGGATCGTCTTGAGCACGAGGGCTTCAGCTCAGCGATCGTCGCGGCCGTCGATGCTCTCACCATGCGCCCTGGGGAAGATGACGATGATTTCGTCGTCCGCGCAGCGACGAACAGGCTGGCACGGCCCGTGAAGGTAGCGGACCTCGAGGACAATCTCGAGCAGGCGGAAAGAGCCGTCGAAGACCCTTCCAAGTTTCAAAGAGGTCTCAAGATCGTGGCAAAGATCCGCGCCGGCAGACATTGATCTGATAGGATCAGATCACGTTCAGATCGGCGGTGTGCAAGAGCGGCGCGGACCATCGAAAGGCTGATACGTATTGTCTTCAGGGCGATAGGATTGATAACGATCCGCGCACCATGCGTCAGCGTCAACACCGGTCGCCATCGGAGCGCTGTCGCTGGCCGCTGTCGCGTCCGAGATTTCCTGTGGCTGGTAGGGCGACCTGCATGACCGGGTGACGCCGCTGAAACTCAAGTACTGATTGGTGGCCGGATCGTAGGTGCGGTAACGCTGCGAACACCAGCCCACATGTTCGGTCGAAAGCCCCGCAGTTGCATTTGCCTGCGGGATCGAAGCCGGCGCCAAGTGGCGCGCGACCACAGCCGTTTTGACTGCTTTTGGCGGGGCGGTGACATAGCTGGACAGAGCCGGCGGCAGGCGCTCGTAGTCCTGTTTGCTTCGATCAATCCTGACAGGCTCAGTCGTCCAGAGATCGGAGACAGAAAGGCTCGCTAAGCTGTGCGGCTGAGAGCTCATGACTGCCGAAGCAATCGAGGCAGCAGCCGTACAGACGCCGACGGAACTCGCAATGCCAAACGCCAGTGAAACGACCGCTTTCATGGCTGGGCATCCTGATGCTCGACCTGCACGAACACTCTACCGTGCTCGGGTTGCAGCGTGTGTGCGTTCGCCAGCAAACCTACGATGATCGCAGCCATCGCAAAGGCGATCGCGACGACGGGCACGGCCGAACCGCCGCGTTTCTGCTCCTGGTAAAGCATTGCGTCTCTCCAAAAGAGTATGAAGACTGGGGCTGGAAAGCGGACGCGGCATCTGCCGCGCCCGTGCCGGATCAGTTGATGACCTGGATGACCTTGCGAGACGAAGGTTCGACGATGACGCGTTCATCGTTCACGATTGCATAGGCATATTTTGGATTTTCCGGAACCGGCGTCACAATGACGGTCTGGGGAAGCGGCTGACCGATGACGACCTTTTCCTTCACCACGACGCGCGCCTGTGGAGCCGGCGCTTCACGAACATAGGTGACAACCTTCTGCGGCGGCGGATCGATTACCGTACCGACGATCGCACCCGTAACGCCACCCACTGCCGCGCCCACCGGGCCTCCAACGATCGCGCCGGTGACCGCGCCACCGGCGGCACCATTGACTGTCGACGACTGTGCGAATGCCGCGCCCGAGATAAGGGTCGCGGCAGTGGCCGCGCCTACGATAAGCATGTAACGCATCTTTTCCTCCTTCGTTTCCTCACGGCCTTCCTGACCGCTGCCAAAACAACGGCCGGAAATCTTGCCGGTTCCGGCAATCGGACCTCAGTCCGGGGTGCCCCGGACCAAAGTCCGAGACAAGGAACGTCGCGGTCACCGCATTCGTTTTGTTGAGGAAATTCTGATGGAGCTTAGGTCATGAGCAGCAAGAAGGCATCCGATACTATTCCATTTGCGTTGAATGCTTCCGTTCTCGCCCTCGTCATTCTGTTGGCAGGTATGCTCTATCTCCTCGGCGTTGCCATGTCGGGCGACACAAAGCAATTGAGCGAAAGCATCCGCGGAGCCATTGTCATCGATACGCGCGATCTTTGAAGCGCGAAGGCGCAAAACGGCGTGAGCGATCTTCTTATCCCGGCTTGGGCTTCAGCACTACGCAGCCCCCAAAAGCAGACAAGCCGCGCACCCAACCCGTGTTTATGCAAGAGTGGGGGTCGCAAAAAGGCGCATGCGCGCCAGACCCACGCTTACTGAAATCACTATCCCGCAGTAGAACTGTCTCGAGTTTTTGGTCTATCGAGCCGGCCCATCTTCCATCCTTCTCCCCGGTCGCCTGATGGGAGGAGGTGCTATGCTGCACAAACCCGGGCGCTACGGCGGGAATTGACCGGAATTCTCCCTTTACAGGAAATCATCCCGCCGCGGCGTGAAGGTGTCGATCAGCAGTCCCTTCTCGACGGCAACGACTCCATGCACCAGATTGGGGGCGACGATGAAGCTGGAGCCGGCGTCGAGGCGGGTTGTCACACCATCGACGGTGACGTCGAATGCGCCCTCGGCGACGTAGCTCACCTGCGTATGCGGATGCGAGTGAGGCGCGCCGATCGCGCCGGGCTCAAAACTGAAGGCGACGAGCATCATTTCCGGACGGTGCGAGAGAACGGCGCGGCGGTTGCCGGGCGCGACTTCGGTCCAGGTGATGTCATCGGGAAGCGTGTAGTGATCGGCCATCATAATCTCCTATCGGGCAAGCCAGCCGCCATCGACCGGCAGCACCGTGCCATGAACATAATCGGAAGCGCGCGACGCCAGATAGACCGCCGTGCCCACCATATCCTCGGCCTTGGCCCAGCGGGCGGCCGGGATGCGTTTGAGGATATCGGCGCTGCGCTCCGCATCGGCGCGAAGCGCCTCTGTGTTGTTGGTTTCGACATAGCCGGGCGCGATGGCGTTCACATTGATGCCCTTCGACGCCCACTCGTTCGCCATCAGCCTTGTGATCCCGGCAAGCCCGCTCTTCGAGGCCGTATAGGACGGAATGCGGATGCCGCCCTGGAAGGAGAGTAGCGAGGCGATGTTGATGATCTTTGCCGGCGCTTGGCGCGCGACCGCGGCCTTCGCGAAGGCCTGGCAGAGGAAGAAGACGGATTTCAGGTTGGTGTCGAGCACCGCGTCCCAATCCTCCTCCGTGAATTCCAGCGCGTCGGCGCGGCGGATGATACCGGCATTGTTGACGAGGATATCGGGCGAGGCGCCGGCGGCAAGGGCGCGTTCGACAACGGCCTTCGCCTCCCCGGTATCGGACAGGTCCGCCTTGAGCGATACGAACCGGCGCCCCGTCGATGTGACCGCATCAGCTGTGCCGTCCATCGCCGAGCGGCCGACGCCGACAATGTCGGCGCCCGCTTCAGCCAAGCCAACCGCGATGGCCTGGCCGATGCCGGTATTGGCGCCGGTGATGATGGCCCAGCGGCCGGTGAGATCGAAAAGGCTCATCGCAGGTCTTCCATCGGCACCTTGTCCATGTCGGTGAAGCTCATGTTATCGCCAGCCATCGCCCAGATGAAGGCGTAACGGCCGGTTCCGGCGCCGGAATGGATCGACCATCCGGGCGACAGCACCGCATCATGGTTCTTCAGCACGACATGCCGCGTTTCGCTGGGTTCGCCCATGAAATGGAAGATGCGCGTCTGCTCCTGCATGCCGAAGTAGAGATAGACCTCCATGCGCCGATCATGAAGATGCGCCGGCATGGTGTTCCAGACCGAACCCGGTTCGAACATCGTCAGCCCCACCAGCAATTGGCAGCTGTCGCAGACATCGGGGTGGACGTATTGATTGATGGTGCGGGCGTTGGATTCTTCCGCCGAGCCCACGACCACCTTCCTGGCCATCTCACGGGTGATGTGCACTGTTGGGCAGGTCCGATGCGCTGGCGCGCTGAGCAGATAGAAGAGCGCAGGCGCAGCTGGATCCTTGCTGGAGAAGCTCAAAGCCCCCTCGCCCATTCCGATATAGAGCGCTTCCTGGAAGCCGAGTTCGTAAACCTTGCCCCCTACGCTGACGGTGCCCGCGCCGCCGATATTGACGATGGCGGCCTCACGCCGGTCGAGAAAGCGCTCCGTGCCGGTCTGGGCGATGGCGGCGATCTCGATAGGCTTGCTGTCCGGCACCACGCCGCCGACAATCATGCGATCAAGGTGGCTGTAGGTGAGATTGGCCTCGCCCGGGCGAAACAGCTGCTCGATCACGAAGGCGTCGCGCAGGCCCTGCGTGTCGCGCCTTGCGGCATCCTCAGGTCCGACGACCTGGCGTACTGATACTGAAATGGTCACGGGCTATGCCCCTTCTGTCTGTTGGGTGGGATCAGGTGAGCACGACGTATTCGGTCAACTGGTTGATCGTCGTGTCCGCCTTGTCGACATCGAACACCTTGGTGCCGTGGCTCATGATCACGAAGCGGTCGCAGACCTGATAGGCGTGGTAGATGTTGTGGGTCACAAGCACGCTCGAGACGTTCTCCGCCTTGAGCTTCAGCACCTGGTTCAAGAGTGCTTCGGTCTCGCGCACCGAGAGCGCCGAGGTCGGCTCGTCGAGAAGCAGAACGCGCTTCTTGAAATAGACCGCGCGGGCGATGGCGACCGCCTGCTTTTGGCCGCCAGAGAGATTGCCGACCAGCGTATCGGGGCTATCGATGCCGGAGATATGGACGGCGTTCTGCAACACCTCCATGGCGATCTCGCGCATTTCGCGCTGGCGCAGGAAGCCGAAGCGATCAGTGAGTTCGCGGCCCATGAAGATGTTGCGCGTGATCGAAAGCGAATCCACCAGCGCCGTATGCTGGTAGATGGTTTCGATACCGGCATCGGCGGAGTCAGAGCGGCAGGTAAACGCCGTCTTTTTGCCGTCGACGCTGAGATAGCCGTCCGTCGGCTTGTGAATGCCCGAGATCAGGTTGACCGTGGTCGACTTGCCAGCGCCGTTGTCGCCGAGCAGCCCCACCACTTCGCCTTCGCCGATGTGGAAGCTCAGATTGCGCAGTGCGGTCAGCGCGCCGAAGCTTTTCGAGATGTTGTGCAGTTCAAGAAGATTGGGGGCCGACATCACGCAAGACCTCGCCGCTCGATAAGATGGTTGAAGATGGCGGCCAGCACGATCAGCGTCGCGATGAACATGTCGAGATAGAAGCCTGGCGCGCGCAGCAGAAGCAGCACGTCGGTAATGGTGTGGATCAGGAGCACACCGAGGAATATGCCGACGATGGAGCCCCGGCCACCGCGCAGCGACAGTCCGCCGATCACGCAGGCGGCGATCGCCTGCAGTTCCAGTCCGGCACCCTGCCCCGGCTGCACGCTGCCGACGCGGGCCGTGGCAATGATACCGGCCACTGCCGCCATGCCGCCCGCGATCGCGAAGGCCACCAGCTTGACGCGGTTGGTGTTGATACCGATCGCTTCCGCAGCACCGCGATTGCCGCCGGTGGCAAACACATGGTTGCCGAAGCGGTGACGGTGGACGAGGTAATGGAAGCCGACGACGAAAAGCACGATCCAGATGAAGGCGGCGTTGATGCCGAGCAGCGTGCCGGAAAACAGGCTGGTGAAGATCGGTTCGGGATCGAAGCGCACCTGGACGGCACCGTTATAGAGCAGCACGGCGCCGCGCCAGAACAACAGGCCGCCCAGCGTCACGATGAACGACGGCAGCCCGAAGCGCAGCGTGATGTGGCCGTTCAAGAGTCCGATCATGATGCCGGCCAAGACGCCGAGGGGTGCCGCTATGAAGGCGCTCATTCCGGCGCCGACGAGGCTCGCCATCAGGATAGCGGTGAATGTGTAGACGGAGCCGATGGAGAGGTCGAACTCGCCCGCGATCATCAGCACGCCGGCGCCGAGCGCCAAGCAGCCGAGCACGGGGATCGCCTTCATCAGGATCGTCAGGTTCTGCGGCGAGAGGTAGCGGAACTGATCGGGATAGAGCAAGGCGCCTGCGATGCAGACGATCTGCAGCGTCATGAAGACGAGGAAGATCGCGCCTGCCGGCATCGCCATGATCTGCCGGATAATCGGTTGTTTCTGCGTCCGCGACCGGGGCGCGGCACTTGTCTCAAGAATTGGTGTCACGGTCTGGTACTCGATCGATTGGAGACGGAGAACCTGCCGGCATCGCCGGCAGGCTCCCACGAAGCGCGGTTTAGCGGAAGCTGCCGATCAGCGGCTTGACCGAGCTGATGCGCGACTTGTCGAGGAAGGCGCCCTGGCCGGTATCGACATCAGTCGGCGTCAGCCCATACTTCTTCGAGAGCGCGATCTGGGCGATCGGGTAATAGCCCTGAAGGTAGGGCTGCTGGTCCATGGTCGCGAACATCGCACCGGACTCCACCGCGTTGACGATCTCGACCGCGAGGTCGAAGCCGCCGAACGGGACCTTCACGCCCGCATCCTTGATGGCGCCTGCGCCGACGGTCGAGGTGACCGAACCGGTGCCGAACACGGCCTTGACGTTGGGGTTAGCGATCAGGAACTGCGCCATGATGTTCTGCGCCTCGGCCGGATCAAGCCCGGCGCGAACCGTCTCGACCTTGATGCCGTTTTCCTTCATCGCCTTTTCGATGCCGCCGCCGCGCGCGACCGCGAAGCTCGCTTCGGGGATTTCGCGAGGATTGAAGACGACGTCGCCGGACTTCAGGCCGAACTCCTTGATCATCCGATTGCCGAGCTCATAGCCGGAGGCAAACTCGTTCATGCCGACATAAGCCTGGCGGCAATTGCCCTTGGCGCCTTCCAGATCGTCATTGTTGAAGCCAATGACGACGATGCCGGCCTTCACGGCCGCGCAGATGCTCTCATCGAAGGCATCCGACGAGGAAATGGAAACCGCGATGCCATCAACGCCGGCTGCCGTCGCGCTCTCAATCAGGTCGTTCTGGCGAACCGGATCATTATTGGCATATTGCACGTCGAGATCGACGCCGAACTGTGCCGCCGCATCCTTGGCGCCTTTCACCACGGGATTGAAGAACTGGACACTCGGATCGAGATAGATGATCATCGTTGCCTTGACGTCGGCGGCCAATGCCGTAGATGTCATCATCGTGGCGATACCCGCGGCGAGTGCTGCGGTTTTCAACCTGGTCAATTTCATTTGCGTATCCTCCCTTTGGATGTGCAATACGGGTCGAAAGACCCAAGTCTCGGCTGGCGGGCTCCGACCAAAGATCACGCCGGCCGAGATTTTCCTCCGAGACGTCCCGCCTTCTCCCAAAAGCGGAAACGTCCTATCCCTTTAATTCCCTGAAGCGCGTCGCGATCTTTCAGATTCGCTCATGCGCTTCAGCTTCTTGTTTCGTCGCATGTCTTTGTCCCGAAACCGGTAACCACTTTCGGGAGACATGCTTTAGCCGAACCACGGCGCCGGTCGCCCGAACGTCACGTGTACGCCCTTGAACTGGGAATATTCATCAAAGCCATAGCGGCCGAGTTCGCGGCCGAGGCCGCTTTTCTTGTAGCCGCCGATCGGCAGCTCCGGCGTGCCGTCGATGACGCTGTTGATCCAGCAGCGGCCGGCGCGAATGCGGCGGATGCTCTGCATGGCGTTTTCGAGATTGGTGGACCAGACCGAGGCGGAAAGACCGAACTCGCTGGCATTGGCGAGCGCGACGGCTTCGTCCGCGGTCTTGAAGGTCAAGGTCGAAAGCACCGGTCCGAAGATCTCCTCGCGAGCGATCGACATCTCGGGCTTCACGCCGGCAAACACGGTCGGCGCGTAATAGATACCCTTGTCCTTGCCGACGCGTTCGCCGCCGAGCAGCAGCTCCGCACCCGACGCGATGCCAGCCTCCACGTAGGAATGGACCTTGCCGACATGGGCTTCCGAGATCAACGCGCCGATCTTTGTGCGATCGTTCAGCGGATCGCCGAAGGTCACCTTGCGCGAGATATCGAGCAGGCGCTCCATCAATGCGTCGCGGATGCCTTCCTGAACCAGGAGCCGGCTACCTGATATGCAGCACTGCCCACCATTGTGATAGACGCCGTAGGCGATACCATCGGCGGCCGCCTCGAGGTCGGCGTCGGCGAAGACGATCTGCGGCCCCTTGCCGCCGAGCTCCAGCCCGACACGCTTGACGCTGCGCGCGGCGATCTCGCCAAGCTTTGTGCCAACGCGCACCGAACCGGTGAAGGCCACCATATCGACGCCTGGATCTTCGGCAAGCACCTGGCCGGCCGGATCACCGTAGCCGGTGACGACGTTGAAGACGCCATCGGGAATGCCGGCCTCACGCGCTAGTTCCGCCATGCGGATCGATGTTCCCGAGGTGAACTCGGACGGCTTGAGGACGACGGTGCAGCCGGCGCCGATCGCCCACGGCACGCGTTCGGAAGCGATGATGAACGGGAAATTCCACGGCGTGATGATGCCGACGACGCCGACGGCTTCGCGCAGCACCAGACCGAGGCGATCGTCGCCGATATTGTTGTGAGCCTGGCCTTCCAGCGCACGCGCCTGACCGGCGGCATAGGACCAGAGGTCGGCACAGAAGCCGATTTCGCCGCGCGCTTGGGCGATAGGCTTGCCGACCTCGAGGCTTTCGGCTAGTGCGAGCTCTTCCTGATGCTTAAGGATCAGGTCCGCCACCTTGAACATCAGACGCGAGCGCTCCGCACCCGACATGCGCGGCCACGGGCCGGTGTCGAAGGCACGGCGGGCGGCGGCAACGGCCAAACGTACATCATCGGCCGAAGCTTCCGGCCAGGTGCCGACGACGACGCCCGCGTGACCGGGGCTGACGCGGTCAATCGTGCGACCGGATGCGGCATCCACCGACTTGCCATCGACAAGCATCTGGTAGCGGGATTTAATGTTCAGCCGCGGATCACTGGAATCAGGCGCAATGAAATTGGACAGCACGTTTCCCTTAAAGCCGACACATCGTGCCGGCCCTCCCTTTTTACCCGGTTTCAGACCACCGGATTTATGTTGCGTTTGAATTGTATGGTACTGTATGGTGGTTTAAATTGGATGTCAACGCATGACGGCGACGAAAGACATGAACCTCGAATCCTTGAAGATTGAGACCGGCGAAACCGCCGCGGCCCAGGTGGAACGTGACCTGCGGGAAGCGATTATCAAGCTGGAACTAGCGCCGGGCACGCGGTTGTCGGAACAGGAAATCGCGACGCGCATGGGCGTATCGCGTCAGCCGGTGCGAGAGGCGCTCATAGCGCTCGGGAAGTCGAAGCTTGTCGACGTACGACCGAACAGGGGCACCGTGGTCGTCCGGATCTCGGCACGACAGATGATGGAGGCGCGCTTCGTCCGCGAGGCGCTCGAAACCGCCGTTGCCCGTCGCGCCAGCGATAGCTTCGACACGTGGACACGACGGCGGATCGACACCATTCTCGCCCGGCAGAGAGGCGCCATGGAAGCCCACGACCACAATGCATTCCGGCGAGAGGACGAGCAGTTTCATATCGCGATCGCGGAAGGCGCCGGCTGCAGCCTCGCCTGGAATGCAATCGCCGACATTAAGGCGCATATGGACCGCGTCTGCAATCTGCAGCTTCGCCACCCCGATTCGATGATGCGGCTGATCGCCGAACACGAGGCGATCATCACGGCCATCGATGGACGCGATGCCGACGCCGCCGCCGGCGCCATGCGCGCGCATCTCAACGGCATCCTCTCGGATCTGCCGCAGATCGAGGCGGATCATCCGGATCTGTTCGAATGAGGCTGACGCAATCGCTCTTCGCGATCCTGCGGCATATGGCCGGAGAGTAGATTTTTCGGCCAATCACGCGGAAGCCAATCGGCATCTCCCAATATAGAGTGCCCAGATAAGACGAGGTCGCTCGCCAAATGAGCGACTTGATCCTCCGGTCATTTCCAGGTGGCGGGAGACCGTGATGTGGTCAGCCAAGTGACAAGCGCTTCGAAGACGCAGCCGCGGGAAATACCGACCAGACCGCTCCGAGTGCGTCTGCCATCATCCCGATCCGATTGAATCAGCGCGGAAACAGTGAAATTTACCGTAACGTAACTTCACGTGTTTTTTCGCATCCGGCAGACTGCCCGCCAATCCGATTACTTGTCCGAGCGAACCGCTCGCGGTGGAGGAAGCGATTGTGACGGCACGTGATGATGTTCTCGATCTGGGCAAGCGCATCGGTCAGTCGATCATCGGTCAGGAGACCATGGTTCAACGTCTGCTGCTCGGCCTCTTGGCCAACGGCCATTTGCTCGTCGAGGGACTGCCCGGCCTTGCAAAAACGAGGGCGATCAAGAGCATGGCAAAAAACCTCGATTCCGAGCTGTCGCGTGTCCAGTTCACGCCCGACTTGTTACCTGCCGACATCACCGGCTCCGAAGTCTATTTTTCGGAAGGCGGCAAGGGCGAGTTCAAATTCCAGCAGGGTCCGATCTTCGCCAACCTGATCCTGGCCGACGAAATCAACCGCGCGCCCGCCAAGGTGCAGTCCGCGCTCTTGGAGGCAATGGAGGAACGCCAGGTGACCGTCGGGGGGCAAAGCTATCCGCTTCCCGACCTCTTCATGGTGATGGCGACGCAAAACCCGATCGAACAGGAGGGCACCTATCCCTTGCCGGAGGCACAGCTGGATCGGTTCCTCATGCACGTCGAAGTCGGCTATCCCGATGAGAAATCGGAGGCCTCGATCATGCGCCTCAACCGGGGCGAGGAAACCGCAGCTCACGACGAGAACAAGCATACTGACATCAAGCGGCTCGACCCACAGTCGATCTTCGATGCACGCAAGGAGATCGGTTTCGTGACCGTCTCCGAGCCCGTCGAAAAATATATCGTTTCCCTCGTGATCGCCACACGCTACCCGGATCGCTACGACAAGGAGCTTGCCAAGCAATTGCAGGTCGGCGTCAGCCCACGCGGAACCATTGGCCTGGACAAAGTCTCTCGCGCCTACGCATGGCTACAAGGGCGTGACTACGTGACGCCTGACGACGTCAAGGCGATCGTCAACGACGTTTTCCGACATCGGCTCGTCTTGTCTTATGAGGCTCATGCCTCGAATACGACGGCCGACCATGTCATCGATCGGATTACCGAACTGGTGGCTGTCTCATGAACGGAGAAGGCGATCGCTCAACCGGGGTTCATGTAACGACGCAGCAACTCGTCGCGCTCGAGAGCCGCGCGCGAGACCTGACATTCGTCCAGAAAGCCCGCAGTCACCAGCAGCTTGCGGGGCGAATGCAATCGGCGATGCGGGGCCGCGGCCTCGTTTTCGAGGAACTGCGCGAATACCTGCCCGGAGACGATGTGCGGTCGATCGACTGGCGTGTTACGGCGCGAACCAGCAAACCGGTCGTCAGGGTCTACAGCGAGGAGAAGGAGCGACCTGCCATTCTCGTCGTCGATCAACGCATCAATATGTTCTTCGGAAGCCGTCTCGCCATGAAATCGGTCGCGGCTGCCGAAGCTGCGATGCTGACCGCGTGGCGAATTCTGGGCTCCGGTGATCGCGTCGGCGGCTTTGTGTTCAACGATCGGAACGTAAGCGAGGTAAAGCCGCATCGCAGCCGGAATGCGGTGATCGCCTTCGCCGACCGCATCGCGACCATGAATGGGGGATTGGATGCGACTTATGCGGCTCCCCAGTCGCCTGTTGCCCTTGATGACGTGCTTCACCGGGTGGCGGAAATCGCCCATCATGACTTCCTCGTGGTCGTCGTCAGCGATTTCGATGGTCACGGCGAAACGACGCGGCAGCTGCTGCTTCAGCTCTCGTCCCGAAACGACGTCGTATGTCTTCTCATCTACGATCCCTTCCTGCTCGAGTTGCCCTCCTCCGGCGAGATTGTCGTCAGCGGCGGCACGCTGCAAGCGGAACTGCCGCTAGGCCAGCCGGCCGTGCGCCGATCTATCGACAAGTTCGCCGAGGACCGCGGCGACGAACTCAGGGCCTGGCAGCGCCAACTCGGATTGCCAATGCTTCCGGTTTCCGCCGCAGAGGAAGTCGCTCCTCAATTGCGGAGCCTGCTGGAGCAATCTGCCTGGCGGCAACGGAGGCGATGATGGAGCAGGAAGCCCGACCCGATCCGATCACCGAGGCTGCCCTTCGCTCTCTCAAGGACATCGCGGTCCCCCAACCCGTTTCCTGGATACCGCAAACCTGGGGGTGGATGGCCCTGGCACTGATCCTGCTGGCAGCAATTCTGCTGTGGGCTCTCGTGCTTTACAGACGCTGGCGCCGCAACGCCTATCGTCGCGAAGCGCTGCGACTTCTCGACGAGATCGCGGATGATTTCCGACGCCAGCAAACCCGCGACGGCGCAGGCGCACGCCTTGGAGAGTTGCTCAAGCGCACAGCTCTCGCAGCCTGGCCACGCAAGACAATTGCGGCGATGTCGGGCACCGATTGGATCGATTTTCTGAGCGCCAACCAAGGCAGCGACATCGGCGAGTCTCTGAAAAGTTATCTGAACGATCTGGAGTATCGAAGCGGCGCGACACCGAGTGCTGACGCTACGAATGATCTCCTGCGTGATGCGCGGCGCTGGATTGAGAGGCACCATGTATCAGCTTGATATGCCATGGGCGCTGATGCTTTTTCCGCTTCCCTTGCTGATCTGGTGGCTCGTTCCTCCGCATCGTGAAACCTCGGCCTCTATCCGGCTACCGTTTTTCAACCAGGTCGCCCGCGCGGCCGGTGTCGAGCCGACGGAGGGTTCGGTCGTGCCGAAACGGTCTTGGCCGCAGACATTCGCCGATGTTCTGGCATGGTGCCTCATCGTCATCGCATTGGCGCGTCCGCAATATGTCGAACCGCCATTGGAGAAGACAGAGCCGCAACGCGATATCCTTCTGGCTCTGGACCTGTCGCAGTCGATGGATACGCGCGACTTCGCGGCACCCGACGGAACATCCAAGCCACGCGTTGATGCTGTCCGGACTGTTGTCGCGGACTTCGTCACGAAACGGCCGGGCGATCGCGTCGGGCTGATTGCATTCGGCGACGCGCCCTATCCGCTGGCACCGTTCACGATGGATCATGCTCTCGTTCAAACGTTGGTGGAGGGCCTTCTTCCGGGCATCGCGGGGCCCCGTACGGCACTCGGCGACTCCCTGGGTCTTGGCATCCGAATGTTCGAAAAGACCACGGTTCCCGAAAAGGTGATGATCCTGCTGACGGATGGCAACGACACCGCAAGCAAAATGCCGCCTCTCAAGGCCGCTGATGTCGCCAAGACCAAGGGGATCGTCATCCACGCGGTCGGCATTGGCGACCCTGCTGCAACAGGCGAAGACAAGCTCGACACCGCATCTCTCCAGAAGATCGCAGTGAGTACCGGCGGGCGTTACTTCTTCGGCGGCGACCAGAAGCAGTTGCAGGATATCTACAACGAACTCGACCGCATCACGCCCCAGGATCAGAAACAGCTTTCCTGGCGTCCCCGCATAGAACTCTTTTATTGGCCGCTCGGCGCAGCAGTCGTCGTTATGGCGGCATGGTATGGGCTAACCGCGATCTTGGGTCTGGTCCGCAGGAGGGCTGCGGCATGATCTCGGATTTTCATTGTCTGCGGCCATTCTGGCTTGTCGCCCTTCTCATCCCTCCCTTCATTCTATGGATGGCATCGCGCGCGGGCGACTTTCGCAGCCGCTGGAAGGGCTTGATCGCACCGCACCTGCTCGACAGCCTGATCGTCCAGCCCGATCGTCGGCATCGCTACGCGCCCGCCTGGGTTCTGTCCGCCCTGCTGACGCTCGCAATACTCGGCGCCGCCGGGCCGACCTGGAAACGCGAGGCTCCGCCATTCGTTGCGGATACGGCATCCCTCGTTATCGCGGTCGATCTTTCACCGACGATGGATGCGATCGACATTCCACCCAGCCGCATCGAGCGGGTCAAGCTGAAGATCCATGATCTGCTCGCGGCCCGGACCGGTGCGCGCACCGCCGTGGTCGCGTACTCGGGAACAGCCCACCTCGTCGTGCCACTCACCGACGACATCGAACTGATCGAGACCTATACCGATGCCCTGGCGACCGGCATCATGCCGAAACCAGGCAGAGACACGGCAGCCGCGCTCAAGCTGGCGGACGACCTGCTGAAACGCGATGGAACGTCAGGCACCATCGCTCTGCTTACGGATGGCGTTGAACCGGCTGCGTTCGCAGGCGCCAAGGAGATTGGCAGCGCCATCGTCGTTCTTGGCGTCGGCACATCGCAAGGCGGCGCTGTCAAACAGCGCGACGGCAGTTTTCTGAGCGCCGCCGGAGGCGCTCGCCTCACCGCAAAGCTCGATGTCGACGCTCTCAAGAAATTCGGCAGCGACACCGGCGCCGATGTCGCGACCATCACCCCTGACGACACCGACGTCCGATGGCTGGCGCAACGCGTCCGCACGAATTTCGCCCAGCAAACAGCGACTGAGGGCGATCGCTGGCATGATCTCGGGTGGTGGTTCATCGCTCCTGTGGCTTTGTTGTCCGCCCTGTCGTTCAGACGCGGTTGGCTTGTCAGGCTTTCGGCCGGCCTGCTTGCCATTCATCTCCTGTCGCCAACATCGGCATCCGCTTTCGATCTCGCGAACATGTGGCTGACGCCGGACCAACAAGGTCGCCGAGCCTACCAGCAGGGCGACTACCCGACTGCTGCCGACCACTTTCAAGATCCCATGTGGAAAGGCGCAGCACTCTACCGTGCCGCCCGCTACCAGGATTCAATCGACGCCTTCGCGTCCATCGACACGCCGGAAAGCTGGTACAATCAGGGAAACGCGCTCCTGCATTTGAACAAGTTCGAGGAGGCGGTTGCCGCCTATGGCAAGGCGCTGACGATGCGAAAGGACTGGCCCGACGCCGTGGCGAACCTGGCTGTCGCTCAACAACTCCTGAAGCAGGAAAAGGACGCGGAGCAGGAGCAAGAACAAGACCCGAACCAGAAACCTGACAGTGTCCAGTTCGACGACAAGGGGAATAAGGGCAAGGCGGGCGAGACTGCGGTCGCCGAGCAGACCTCCGAAATGTGGGTGAAGAACATCCAGGTCAGCCCTGCCGACCTCATGGCCAGAAAATTCTCGATCGAGGCGGGAGGTTCGAAGCCTTGAAGAAGCTCATTCTCGCCATTCTGCTTGTTCTAGTGCCCTCGGTTGCCCTCGGTGCCGAACCGTTTGCGCGTGCCACAGTAGAAGCAGGCAACGGGATTGTTCCTGGCCAGCAAGTCCGTGTCGATATCGACGTGTACGTTCCGGACTTCTTCACATCGCCTCCGCATTTCCCCCTTTTCGATCTTCCAAATGCGCTCGTAACGCTGCCTGCGGGGCGCTCGGAGAACCTGACGGAGACCGTCGATGGCGTTCGATACACCGGCATCCGCAAGACCTACGCAGTCGTCCCTCAGGTCTCTGGCACCTTTACAATGCCGCAATTCGGCGTCGAGCTCGGCCACTCCTCGGAAGGCGTGCCGACGAAGGCAACGGTGACTATACCCCCGGTGTCGTTCACAGTCGGAGGGTCGAGTGAAAAGCAACAGCAAGTCGCCTTCGCGGCAACCGATCTGACGGTCGAGGAGGCGTTCGATCGTGACGCCCGATCCATGAAGGTCGGTGATGCGCTCACCCGAACGATAACGATCACCGCGGGTAATACCCAGGCGATGATGATCCCGCCACTCGACCCCGGAACCGTGCCCGGCCTCAACAGGTACGAGAATGCACCCGCGATCCAGGATGGCATCGCTGTCGGACGCGACACCGCCAGTCGCCGGACCGAGACCTACGTCTATACCGCCGACAAGGAGGGATCGTTCGTAATCCCTGCCATTTCATACACATGGTTTGACGTATCGAGCCACGGGAGCAAATCGGCGTCTTTGCCGGCGATGACGGTCAACGTGGCCGCCGCAACCGCGGCGTCGGTCGCAATCAAACCTGTGCTCGAGGAGGCGCCGCGCCCGCTTCCACATGTCAACCGGCAGCGGATCGCCATTCTCATCCTGGCGCTTCTCGCCCTTGCCGCGCTCGCGTGGATTGGCCGTAAGGCCTTTCCTGTGCTCCGAAATCGCCTGCGATTGGCCAAGGAAAGATACCATTCCTCTCACGGTTATCGTCTCAAACTTCTACGACATACAATCGCGACCGGCAGCGAAATGGAGATCTACGCGCACCTTGCCGAATGGAGCCGAAATCTTGGCTACCGTACGCTCGGGGATTGGCTGCGCGAGGCGCCCAATGAACTGAGGTCGCAGATCGACATACTCTCCGCCAAGCTTTTCAAATCCGCCGGCGGGACCATCGACCGAACGAAATTGGCGACCACCGTCGATTTCGAGAAGGCCGCCACGGCCATCGTCGAAAACGTGCTGCCGCCCTTGAATCCATGATCGTTCGAAGCCTCCTATAACCGCGAATTGGCTCGCGATCACAGATTTACCCTCGTTTTTACCGTAACGTACTTCCGCAGACGCCATGATGCGTGCCTTCTCTCCCGGCATCGTTTCAATCGAGGAGACTACCAGATGGACAGCACACAGAATGGTAGACCGGATGCCGAATTGACATCTGTCAGCCGCCGCAACCTTCTACTCGGCGGAAGTTCCCTTGCTCTCACAGCTATCGCGGCAGCCTCCGCGAGTAGCGGCGCGAGTGCGCAACAAGCCGCGCAGACGCAGACTTTGCCTTCATCAGGCAAGAAGCCCAACATTCTCGTCATCTTTGGCGACGACATCGGCATACCGCAGATTAGCGCATACACCATGGGCCTGATGGGCTACCGCACGCCCAATATCGATCGCATCGCCAAGGAAGGCGCGATCTTCACGGATTCCTACGGCCAGAACAGCTGCACCGCGGGTCGGGCGTCCTTCATCCTGGGGCAGGAGCCGTTCCGCACCGGTCTCCTGACGATCGGCATGCCCGGCGATCCGCACGGCATTCAGGATTGGATGCCGACGATTGCCGACGTGCTGAAAACCCAAGGCTATGCAACAGGGCAGTTCGGCAAAAACCATCTTGGCGATCAGGACCAGCATCTGCCGACCAAGCATGGTTTCGACGAGTTCTTCGGCAACCTCTACCATCTCAATGCCGAGGAAGAGCCCGAGGGATATTTCTACCCGAAGGATCCGTCCTTCCGCAGGCAGTTCGGCCCCCGTGGGGTGATCAAGTCAAGTGCGGACGGGAAGATCGAAGACACCGGCGCGTTGAATACCAAGCGTATGGAGACGATCGACGAGGAATTCCTGGCCGCGGCCAAGAACTTCATCGATCGACAGGCGAAGGCTGAAAAGCCCTTCTTCTGCTGGTTCAACTCGACGCGTATGCACGTATTCACGCATCTGAAGCCTGACTCGCTTGGCAAGACCGGCAAGGGCATCCATGCCGACGGCATGGTGGAACATGACGGGCACGTCGGCCAGTTGCTGGACCAGTTGGATCAGCTTGGCATCGCGGACGATACCATCGTCCTCTACACCACTGACAACGGTGCCGAGCTCGCGCTGTGGCCTGATGGCGCGCAGACAATGTTCCACGGCGAGAAGGGGACGACATGGGAGGGCGGCTTCCGCATTCCGATGATGGTTCGCTGGCCGGGCGTCGTGAAACCCGGAACGGAAGTCAACGACATCGTGACACTCATGGACTGGATGCCGACATTCGCCACCGCCGCCGGCATATCCGACGTCAAAGAGCAGATGAAGGCAGGTTTCAAATCCGGGACGAAGGAGTTCAAGGTCCATCTGGACGGCTACGACTTGTCGCCTCTTTTGAAGAGTGAAGTGGAAACCGGCCCCCGCGACGCGGTCTATTATTTCGACCAGGGCGGCAATCTCAATGCAATTCGCTGGAACGATTGGAAGCTTGCCTTCGCAGTTAACAGCGAAGGCAACATCGCTACCGCGACACGCGAGGTGCCGAGTTGGGCAAATATCTTCAATCTGAGAATGGACCCCTACGAACGAGGGCTCAAGGAAGGTGGCGGTGCGATGGAATTCCTCGCCCGTAACATGTGGCTCCTGGTTCCCGTGCAGGCAAAGATCAAGGACTTCTTCTCTGATTTCGACCAGTTCCCCTATCAGGAAGGCAGCACGCTGAACGCCAGCAACATCAATTACGGCCTGCTCCGCCAACAAGCGGCTCTGAAACGACTGAACGAACTCGAGCGGCTTGCGCCGCAGTAATACGCGGCGGGGAGCTCAAGGGGCTCCCCGCTTCCGCTTTGTGGGTCAAAACGGATGAAGGCGTCCCAACACGACGGAGGTGCGCTCTAGCTTGGTATGCTGCCAGTACACGACCGCCAATCACACAACAAACAAAATGCCTCACCGTTCTTTGATTGGCGACGGTTACACGCCGGCGATAACTTTGCCATGAAATTGCAACGAGCTACTCGGCTGTTGCCAATCGCTGCCAAGCGGCAGGTCTCGAGGAGAGTAACGATGCGCATCTATCTCAAGACGATCCTGTCCTCGCTTGCTTTAGCTGCCATAGTCGGAGTGAGCGCGCCGCACGATGCCAATGCCGCTGACAGGATCCGCGTTCACGGCACGGTCGAAAATCTCGATGGCGACACCTTGAAGATCAAGGATTCGGATGGTCGAGACATCGTCGTAAAAATCGCGTCCGGCCTGAAAGTACTCGGTGTCAAAAATGCGTCCGCGGCCGACATCAAGGCTGGCGACTTCGTTGGGATCGGTTCGCAGCCGGCCGCGGGCGGCATCAACAGCGCGGTGCAGGTGGTGATCTTTCCGGCTTCCATGAAGGGTACCGGCGAAGGCGATCGGCCTTGGAACGTCAGGCCGAACGGCTCAATGACAAACGCGGCGGTGGCCAATGCCGTCAAGGACGTCAACGGTCAAACGGTAACGCTGGCCTATAAGGGCGGCGAACGGAAAGTCAGCATTCCTGACGGAACGAAAATAGTGGCGCTTACCCCAGCCACCCGGGAGGATCTAAAGCCGGGCGCTGCGGTATCGGCGCAGGGCGTCGACAGCGGTGATCAAACGCTGGCGGCCGATCGCTTGGCGGTCGGACTTGACGGCGCAACACCTCCGATGTGACCTTTCACGTCACCGATTGAACACAGTCGTTCATCAGGCCAGTATTGACCTTGGCAGAGGCGCGATTTCTCTGGACCTTTTCTAAACTGGTGCCATGTTTGTCGAGTACTCAGTCGACAGGCCGCAGATGCATTGGCTCAAACGTTGGAATTCCCGATCTCTCGCCTCGCAGTTTTTTCTGACCGGCGGCATTGTCTCGATCGGTGCCATGTTTCTCATCGGCAGTCTCGTAACGACGATGATCGAGGACGCCGTCATCCATAATTCGGGTGCGGCGACCGCCCTGTACGTTGACAGCGTGGTCGCGCCTCTGCTGCCTGATATGCAGACTCAAACGGTATTGGATGAAGGCAGCGCGCAGGCGCTCGATGAGACCTTATCGCAGGGAGCGCTCGGCCAGCGGCTGGTCTCGTTCAAGCTCTGGAGGAGAGATGGGACCATCCTATACTCGAACGAGAAGGAGCTGGTAGGACGCACCTTCCCGGTCAGCGACAAACTCAGCCGCGCCTTCGCAGGCTCGTTGGAAGCACGTTACGAAATTGCTTCAGATCCAGAGAGCGAAGAGGAAAGAAAGCTCGGCAAACCATTGATGGAGATCTATAATCCCGTCCTCCAGCCGTGGTCGGGGCAGGCAGTTGCGGTGCTTGAATTCTATGAAACGGCACAGGGGTTGTCGGATAGCCTCGCCCGGGCACGGTTGCAGAGCTGGGCGTCCGTCGCCGCTCTCACAGCGATATTCTTTCTGACCTTGTCGGCCCTCGTCTTTCGCGGGAGCCAGCTGATCGACAGGCAAAGACAGAATCTGAAGGACAAGGTCGGGGAACTGACCGGGCTGCTTGCCGAAAATCAGGCGCTGCAATTGCGATTGCGTCGATCGTCGCAGCGTGCAGCCGCATTGAACGAGAGCTATCTTCGGAAGGTCGGCGCCGACCTTCATGATGGCCCAGCCCAGCATATCGGCTATGCATCACTTCGTTTGGACAGCGATATGCTCGTCAACGACAGGACGAGTTCGGAAGCAAGGCAGAAGGAGCTTTCCTGGATCCGTTCCAGCCTTGCCGAAGCAATGACGGAGATACGGACCATCTGCAGGGGTTTGATCCTGCCGCAGATCGAGAATGCATCCTGCGACGAGATCCTGAAAAGGGTTATCGAGGCACATGAAGGCCGAACCGTGACTTCGGTGGAACAAAGCATCGATGACGATGGTTCTACGCTGTCCGCGGCGGTCAAGATCTGTATCTATCGTTTCGTGCAAGAGGCGCTCAACAACGCGTACCGCCATGGTGGAGGCGTAAAGCAGTCCGTGACGGCCAATATCGAGGACGGTGTCGTGCGTATCGAGGTTAGCGATCAGGGTGTTGGCTTCGACCCCAATGATATCAGGCCAACCGGGCTCGGACTCGCCGGCTTGCGGGAGCGGGTAGACAGCCTGGGCGGAGAACTGGCAATTAATACCGGAGCGGGCGGAACAACCGTTACAATGACCTTGCAGTCTCTGGAAATGGAGGACGTAGAATGACGGCGATTACCATCGGGATCGTGGATGACCATCCACTTTTTCGCGAGGGCGTCAGCCGCAGCCTCTCCGAAGTCGACGATTTCGTCGTCGTCGGCGAGGGAGAAAATAGCGAGGATGCCGCCCGGCTGGCTGCGTCCGACCGTCCCGATGTGATGCTTCTCGATGTCTCGATGCCGGGCGGCGGGATCGACGCGATCGGCGAAATACTGTCGAAAAGTCCCCGAACGAAAGTGCTGATGCTCACAGCGTCCGAGGAGATCGGTACGTTGTCGTCGGCATTGCAGCGAGGAGCTGCTGGATATGTCCTGAAGGGGATTGGATCGCGCGGCCTGGCCGAGGCGATCCGGACCATTCACCAGGGATCGCGCGTGGTGTCGCCGGCCATGCATGCCAAAATCCTGGAGAGCTCGCTTCGCGCACCAGACCCGATGCCGGACTCGCTGACGCCTCGCGAGCGGGAAGTGATGGAGCTAGTCGCCGAAGGGCTCTCCAACAAGCATATCGCCATTCGCCTGAATCTGCAGGAGAAGACCGTCAAGCATCACATGACCCAGATATTGCTGAAGCTTGGCGTTTCCAATCGCACGGAAGCCGCCGTGAAGTGGCGGCAGAAATACTAGCGAAAATATCGGTTGAGGCGCCTGAGGTCCGCCTGTGTCGCCTGCCGGTTGCTGATCGTCCTGCCCTTGGAATCCTTCATCACGTAGCGACCGGCAACGATCGCTTCCGTGATGCCGTTCGGGTGCCGTATTCTTATCGAGCCATCCGAACCTTGGCTGGCCTGCGTCTCGGTATCGGCTGTGTTGCGGCTGCTCGCCGTTGTATCCGACGTTGCGCCAGCGGAACCGCCGTTGCCCTTATTACCGTTGCCGTTTCCGCCCTCGGAATTCCCATTGCCACCGCCGTTACCATTACCATTGCCACCACCGTTGCCATTTCCATTCCCGTTGCCGTTTCCATTCCCGCCGCCGTTACCATTGCCGTTGTTTCCGTCCTTGGCATAGGCGTCGAGCGAGATGGATTTTGCGCCCCAATTGTCCATCGCAACGGGAAGAAAGGCCGCGACTACCGTGCCGCCCACCACAGTCTTCAGAAAAGTGCGCCTGGAGAATGTCATGACTTCCGTCCCTGTTCGTCGTAGTTCCTACGCAGAACTAAGCGCATGAGACCTATATGCAGCTGAAAAATCAAGGCCGTAAGACCATGGTACAGGGTCCTATGGGACTATGGTCCGTGGTTAAGCATCCTCTGAAGGGGCTGTCGGAAAGTAAATAGGTGGCGTTTTTTTGATCGCTTTGGCGGCATTTAATTGTGCACGCGCGCGGTCGATCCAGCGTAGGTGGAGTGTCACGCCGCTCTCCACCATCGTCATTTAGCCGGACATCCGTCGTTTGGGGGCCGGACGCTCAGACCGGCTCGGTTTGGCACGGCACTTGCGTCGTTCCGTTACCACGGATCGATCGGTGAGCTATGTTGAACCCTGTGTTGACGAGCCTTCTGCTTGGAGCCGCGCTGGCGCTCAGCCTGCGTCGCTTCATCCTGCCCTATATGGCGGAACAAGACGTCCTCAAGGCCGCCGCGCCCGTGAACATGATCGCGAGCGCCGTGTTCCTCGCGGCGCTCGCGCTGACCTGCTCAGACAAAGGCTTCTGGAATGCCAGCGCGACATTGATCGGCGGCATGACGCTGGCTTCCGTTTTTGACGACAGGAGACCGAAGCTTGTGGTCGCAATCGCGGCCGCTTGTTTGCTGAGCTATCTCGCCATGCGGTGACGAGGCTCAGGCTGCCGCACCCGGACGCACCCCGGCCTTCGGGAGCGATCTTGCGACGGCACTCAGCAGATCGGTTTGCGAGATGAGCCCGAGGATCTTCTGGTCATCGTCAACGATGATGACTGCATGCGTGCGGCCGTTCGTCAGGACCGAAAGCAGCTCCAGGGCAACATCATCGGCCCGTGCGGTGGTCGCTTCCGAAGCCAGTCGCTCCACCGTGCCGGAGGCAACGGCCAGTTCCCGCAGGCCTACCGTTCCTACAAGCTTCCTATTCTGATCCAGCACTGGCAGGGTTCTGACATTATGGTTCAGCAGCAGCCAGCGAGCCTGTTCGACCGTCGCATCAACGTCGACGGTCACGACATCACGCGACATGATATCCGCGCAGCGGATCTCCGCATTGGAGCGCGCGATGGCCTCAAGCTCGGCCTGGCGCAGGATGCGCCCGAGGTCGGCACGATCGATATCGAACGTCTCGTTGAATGTCGCAAGCGCCGCGTCGATATCTTCATCGACGAAGCCGGCGCGCTGGCTGGACGGCGGATCGGCCGTCAGATGCGTATTCGCAGGCGCCGCGACGACGTGAGGATAATTGTGTCGCGACAGCTTGTGAAACAGGAGGCCGATCGCGACGAGAAGGCAAGAATTCAGCGCCACCGGCACGAACGGGAAAAGCATCCCCCAGCTGGCAACGACCGGACCGCCGAGAACCGCGGTCAGCGCCGCGGCGCCACCTGGCGGATGCAGGCAACGGGTAAACGACATTGCAGCGATCGCAAGCGAAACCCCAACACCCGTCGCGATGATCGGATCGTGGATCAGGCTCGCGGCGACGACACCCATGAGAGCCGAAATCGTGTTGCCGCCGATGATCGACCAGGGCTGCGCCAGCGGGCTGGCCGGCACCGCGAACAGCAGCACAGCCGAGGCGCCCATCGGCGCCACGATCAGCGGCAGGTGGGATCCCTCACCAAACAGCATCCCGCAGAGGAGGCCGGTCAGAGCAATGGCCACGAGTGCGCCTGCGCAGGCGAGGAGGCGATCGGACAACCTCGCGCCGGCGAGAATGGGATGGAACCAGCGAGAGAAGGGACTGCGGCTCGGCGCGTCACTGGGCTTTGGGGGTCGCATGCATGCACTCTTCGGATAGAACGGAAAACTTCTTACTGGATAAAGGTCTCAGGGGCCACCGACGCCAACATGATCTCTTCGAAGGCCAGGAGCGGATCGGAGCGCTCGGTCCTGCGGGAAATCAGCAGCGTATCGATCGGGCCAAGCCGATGGACATTGCTGTCTTTGCTCCATGGCAGCATCTCAAGCACGGAGCGTGGCATGACACCAACAGCATTCCCTGCCACCACATGCGCAAGGATCGCATGATAGGAGGACATTTCCACTGTCGGAAGGTTCGCGCCCTTGCGGATCCAGCGCTCAGCCACCTGACGGTAGGTGCAGCCAGGTTCCAGCGCTGCCAAGGCAGGAAGGCGGATGTCTTCGGGCTTGGCGACCGGCGAATGATTTGCCGGAAGCACGAGGAGCAGGTCCTCCCGATAAACAGGCGCGGCGTGAAGATCGTCGGTATTTATGCCGGTAGATGCCAGCCAGTCACCTTCGCCCCGTGGAGTTGCGATGAGGGCGCAGTCAAGGTCGCCGGCTACAACCGCCTTCGTGAGCTCGCGAGTAGCCCCGAGTGTCAGCCGCAGGGTGACCTCCGGATTTTGCTCATTGAATTGAGTAAGGACGGGAGGAAGGCGGCTGGCAGCTGTGCTCTCCATCGTGCCGACGCGTAGTATCCGCGGGGGTTCGACCGACTTCAACGCGGCCTTGGCTTCTTCCGCGAGTGCCTTGATCCTCTTCGCATAGAATATGAAGCACTGCCCCTGTGCCGTCAGCGTCATCCTCTTCCCATCGCGGCTGAACAATGGCGCCTCCAGCTGCTCTTCCAATAGCTGGACGCGTGTCGTGACGTTCGAGGGTGCGCGCGCAAGCCGCTTCGCAGCGCGCGTTACACTACCCTCCTCAGCTACAGCTAGGAAAATCTCCAGAGAGGAAAGATCCATATCGATCTCATTTCGTGAATGATGCGCCGTAATATTCCAATTCGGAGAATGATTGCAATCCCGTGCGACAATGCGACGTTCAGATTTTTGACCGGTCGCCCGGTGAGGTGGCGCACTACTCTTCTATTTCAGATATTTCTGAAACATCGTGTGCCGCTCGGCGTTTTCTTCCATGGCGTCTCGAATTCGTGGAGAAACACAAATGACTCACCAACGCGATAACCGGCAGGTCCGTATCCCGGGTGCGAAGGATCACAACATTACGGACCACTGCAAGAAGTTCGGAATTTCGTCATCCGAAGAACGAAAACTGCGGAAATTGCTCGGCAACGATGCGCCATTGCATGAGATTCAGGCAAACAGCGCACCCAGGCAGCCGCGCTTCCGCTAGCTCGGAGTGCGTCCGTGATGCGAAACCACGGTGGACACGGCCCGAGCGAGAGCGTGTCCATTTTTGTGCTTATCCTAGCCAATTCTCCGTCGTTATAAGAGACGCATAAGCGGCTAGAGCTGCCATGAAAGCGCTATGAACATCGGCAGCCGGGACCTTTCGGTCCGCGAACTCAAGATCCCGCGTTGCGCATGCATCATGCACGACAGTCACCCTGAAACCGAGATCCGCAGCAGCCCGTGTTGCCGCGTCGATGCACATATGGCTCATGGCGCCGACGATCACCAGTTCCTTCGTGCCTTGTTCGACGAGCAGTTCGCGCAGGTTCGTCTCCCGAAAGGCGTTCGGGTAATTCTTCACGACGACCGGCTCATCCACGAGCGGCAAGACGGATCGATAAATTTCAGCGCCTTCGGATCCCGCAACAAAAAACGGCGCATCGGCAGGGATCGCCTCATGTCTGACATGGATAACCGCATCTGAGCGCCTACGCGCAGCAGCAATGACGCGGGCCGCGTTCGCGGCGGCATCCTCAATACCGACAAGCGGTAGCTTGCCATCCGGAAAATAATCGTTCTGGAGGTCGATGACGAGAATTGCACGGTCGGTCACGGAAGATTCCCTTGGGTTTTACATTGTGGTGTCTGGAAACGGTCGCACTGCGCCTGCATTTTCACAATTGGCGATATCGACAGAATGGAGGCTGATATCGACAAATGACCGTATCAACCATCGAGATCGGCCTGGTTATCTATCCAGGCGCCCAACTTGCCAGCGTCTACGGACTGACCGACCTCTTCGGCGTCGCGACCCGCCTTGCGTCGCGGCGCCCGGAACAAAGAACGGAGCTTGCGATCACGGTTAGCCACTGGAGGCTACAGGAGCCGGACTTGCAGCCGGTCAGGGTCTTCGAAACGGAACCCCGATCCAGGATGATACCGGACGTGCTGATATTGCCCCCCGCCCTTGGTGAGGCGCCGTCAGCCGAAACCGCCAACGCATATTCTCCGTGGCTGATCGATCAGCACCGTCAGGGCACGATTCTTTGTTCGGTCTGTGCCGGCGCATTTCTTCTCGGCGAAACCGGCCTTCTTTCGGGAAGATCCGCGACGACGCACTGGGCGCACGCGGACCTGTTCGCGGCCCGCTTCCCGACAGCCCGCCTGGACGTCGACAAGCTTGTTATCGACGACGGCGACCTCATGACCGCCGGAGGTGTCATGGCCTGGACGGATCTTGGCCTAAAGCTTGTCGAGCGTTTTCTTGGCTCAACGATCATGGCCGAAACCGCTCGGCTTCTCGTCATCGACCCGCCAGGACGCGAACAGCGGTTTTACAGCAGCTTCTCGCCACGGCTCACGCATGGAGATCTCGCCGTTCTGAAGGTTCAACACTGGCTGCACGCGACAGGCGCCAAGGATATGAGGCTGGCAAAACTCGTGGCACAATCGGGCCTGGAAGAGCGAACCATGTTGCGCCGCTTTCAAAAGGCGACCGGTATGACGACGACCGAGTACTGCCAGCGAATGCGGATCAGCAAGGCCTGCGAACTGTTGCAGACCAGCGTCACCCCGATCGAGACCATCGCCTGGGATGTCGGCTACGGCGACGCCGGTGCTTTCCGCAAGATCTTCCTTCGAATTGTCGGCCTGACGCCTAGCGACTACAGGCAGCGATTCAATTCACGGGGCACAGTGACATCCGCCTGACAGCGGCGAGGCGTGGAGATACCAGGGTGCTCGTCGTCGGGCGATAGGCGTTCGCTTGCAACCCAGCCTCGTTGCTACGAGCGCTGGGACTGGAGGAGCCGCCGCGCCTTATCCACAGCCGCCTGCCCTTTTCTGGGGATGTTGCGGACAGGTCACGAACATTAGACGAACATAACCGCATCCTGTCCTTTAGAGGTAGCTCCACCGAGTTATGTCAACGCTAGTCTCGAACGTGCCGGATCGGCGTTCTTCGCGACGTCAACAACTCTGATGCCGATCCTCCATTGGCCCGCCGTGACCTAAAGACTCACGGCGGGCCATCGATGATCTGCTGTTTCGCTGAGATTTCGCTATCGATTGCGGCCTTCGCCCAGAAGATGTGGCTGTCACCCAGTGCTTGATCGCAAATGCCACAGTCCGGTGCGTCTCATCATCGTCTAGGATTGCTTCGAAAGCGAATGACGGGGAAGCGATAGCACCGCCTCGAGCCCCTCGCCTTCCAAACTCTTGAGCGTGATGTCGCCGCCGATCTTGCGGACCAGGTTTCTTGCGATCGTCAACCCCAGCCCCGATCCGCCTGTATCGCGATTACGGGAATGTTCGAGACGCACGAAGGGACTGAAGACGCGCTCGAGCTCCTGATCCGGAATGCCAGGTCCGCGGTCGCGAACCTTGACGAAGACGAATGCGTCGGATGCGGAAACGTAAATCCGCGCCTCCGACCCATATTTGATGGCGTTCTCGACCAGATTCCGCACCGCGCGCCGCAGCACCACCGGTGGCGCGGAACACACAAGCCTTGTGCCTTTGGCCGGTCGGCCATCCAAACTGGCCTGCTCGTATTCATCGGCAATGGCATCTGTCATGCTCCAGAGATCGATGAGTTCGGCCGGTTCCGAGGTCGTTCCGAGCTTGGCGAGATCGACCACCGACTCGACCGTCTCCTCGACGTCGGCGATATCCTGTTCCAGCTCGGTCTTGAGTTTGGAGTTTCTCAGAAGCGCAAGGCGCAGGCGCATCCGCGTTACCGGCGTCCGCAGATCATGCGCCAGTGCGACAGCCAATAGCTCGCGCTCTTCGAAGCTCGCCTGCAGGCTTGCCTGAGCCCTGTTAACCGTTTGCGCCGCTCGCCTGATATCCCGCCCGCCTGCCTCTACAATCGGTGGGCTGTTGATGTCCTCGCCAAGACGGCCAAGCGCGCCCTCCAGCAGCTGATACGGCGCGGCAATCCTCGAAACGCTCCAGAAGGCGAGCATCAGCACAAGTGCGCTGACCAGCAGGTATTTGGGCAGGCTGTCGGGTGCCAGCAGCGGCGCGATCGGCGTGACCGGTGTCACGAAATTCAGCCATTGGCCATCCTTGAGCTGCAGGGAAACGGTATAACGCTGGCTCTTCAGAAAATCGCTGGCTATCTCTGACAGATCTTCCTCGACCTCGCCGCTATCGGCCGTCGGCTCGGCCGCGGCCTGCCCGGGCCCCTCCTGCTTGCCGGGGTCCTCCAGGCGGACACGGACGTCTTCAACACCCAGCTTCGATAGTCGCGCGAAAATGATGTCCTCGAGCTCGGCAAGGGTGTCGTTCGACGCCACGGGAGCACCAACGGCCGGAAGCGACGAGAGATTGACGACGATCGTGGAGTCCGCGAGCTCCGTTCCGATGCGCGCCCGCTCCGGCGCGGACAAGGGCGCCATGAGCTTGGCAAGCCAAAAGGCCCGTTCGTTGAGCCTGTAGAGATCGACGATCTCGTTTGAAGCCGATCGATCCTTCGAGACGATCAGGAAGAGGCTGGTCTGGCTGGCGAGCAGCGCGAGGATGAGAACAATCAGCACCCAGCCCGGCAGTGTACGCGGGAGCAGGCGGCGACCCGATACGCCGTAGAAGCGCGCGGGGTCGAACCGCGCCCGCCGGGGCGCACGCTCAGCCACGGGAGCCGCCGATCTCGTGGCCCGGGCGCCCCAGTTCACATTCTTTACAATCCAGAAACATCATTTTCATCCGCCCGACAAACAAATCCCCCTCTGCCGTGCAATAAGGCGCCAAACACCGTCATAGCAAGGAAAAGGGTCCATGGTGGACAACAATCTCAGGAAGCCGCCCGCTGAAAATGCGTCCGCGCCGAGGCACGGCGAGAACGACAATTTGCCGGCAGATGGCGGAGCTGTGAAGCAGCTTCGGATCGATGCGGATGGAAGAGTTCGCGAATTCATCCTGTCGCCGAGCGACGAGGAAGACGTCATGGCACTGATCACAGAGCTTTCGGATCGTGCCGACGCAGACCGGCACGCATATCGCGAAGACCTGGTGGATTGGCGCGTTAGCGTCGCCATCCTGGCGGTGGCCGGCACTCTGGCGTGGCTCGCGTTCCTATACATCTAGTGATCTGCGGATAGGAAACCCTGTCAGCCGGCACCTTGCGTCGTCTCGGCAACGAACTGGTAGCCACCACCACGCACGGTCTCGATCATCGACGGTGACTTCGGGTCATCCTCCAGCTTGCGTCTCAGTCGGCTGATCAGGATATCGATGCTGCGGTCGAAGCTCTGGCTGGTGTCGCCTCCGCAACGCTCGATCAACTGCTCTCGGCTCAGCACTCGTCCCGAGGCCTCCACCAAGGCAGCCAGCAGGTTGAATTCCGACCGCGTCAACTCCACGCGAACACCGTCACTGTCGAGAAGCCTGCGCCTGTCCACGTCAAGCGTCCAGCCACCAAACCTGTAGACGGATATTGTCTCGCTTGAAGCGGGCGCGTCCCGGTCATTGTGCCGGCGCAGGACGGCACGCACCCTGGCCAACAGTTCGCGCGGATCGAACGGTTTCGACACGTAGTCGTCGGCGCCCATTTCGAGCCCGACGATCCGATCGCCGGTGTCGCTGACCGCGGTCAGCATGATAATCGGAATCTTCGACCGCTGCCTCAGCTCCTGGCAGAGTTCGAGCCCGCTCTTGCCTGGCAGCATGATGTCGAGGACGACGAGATCGGTCTTTCCTTCTGATAGCACTGTCTCCATGCCCTGCCCGTCGCTCGCAAGCGACACTCTGAAGCCGCGGCGTTGAAAGAAATCCTTGAGCAGGGATCGGATCTGGGCGTCATCATCGACGATGAGGATGTGCAAGGTAGAGTTCAAGATAGGTTTCCCAACGACCTCGGCAAAATAGGCGAGTTGGCTTGTCCTTGCCACCTGACGACCCACACAACAAGACGATGTTACACAAGGGAAACCTTTTCATCACGTCGTTGAAAAGCGGCGGGCGGCGAATTGTGAGAGAACAACCTGAGTAGCGGACGTCTGTCTGGACCAAGGTTACGGAATGTTCTTGAGGCCATCACTTCTTTTTCTAAGCTTTGCACTGACGCCCAACGCGGGGTGGGCCGAGGAAGAACAGTCGACGCGCGACAAGCGCTGCATGGACATGCGGCTCCGGTTCGAACGCGCCGAGCGCCAAAACCCGGAACGCGGCGGCCGGGAGATCGACAAGCTGCGGTCACTGGGTATCGATCTTTGCTCGAAGGGCAAGCAGGCGCAGGGCATAAGAGCCTTCGCCAGCGCGGTCGAGATTCTGGAAGAATAACGTGAGGCTCTTGCCGAAACGCGGAGGTCTGAGCGGGTGGTCCGGCGTAACCCTCGTTCACAACGTTCGCCGACGTGGTCTACTTTCGACCGCCTTTGCGTTCCTTGCGGGCTGCCTCTTCTGCCTTTCCGCAGCAATGACGGCAGCGCTCGCCCTTGCGGGTGCGACTGATTGGATGCCGTGTCTGGTGATCTTTCTGCTCGGCTGTGCGTTTTTCGAGATAGCGGACACGCTCAAGCGCGACGCAAGTCCGCCGGACGAGGAGGAAGCCTGACGTGCACGCTAACCGCCAGAGCCGGAAAGACCAGCTACGGCCAACCCCGCCGGAAGGGATGGGGCGGATCATCCTTGTGGCCGAATGGGGCCCTGTTGCGCGACGGACGCGCCCTCTTGAAGAATGCATAGTTATGCACATCCCAGGATCGTTGGCACCCTTGAGGATGGGCGGAGGGGCGCTTACTGAACCCGGGCTGCATCGCGGCTGCGGAATCGCTCTTCTAGGAAAATAGGACGACAACATGCCAGCACTGGAAGCAATTGTTTCGCTTTCGCTAGCGTTCTCGCCGACCCCGGCGGTTCGCAGCCTGCCAGATTATCTTCCTTTTGGAGTGATGCAGCAGGAGCGCCCGTCCAGTCTCGGCTGCCGAGCGATAGGCGGATCCGTTATGGATACGACGGGGCAGTATGTCTGTACATCACTGCCGTCCGGTAGCAGCCTGTTTGACGAATATATCGTCGCCTATGTGCAACGAGCAGGAATCTGCAACGTGGTCGGCGTCTCGCCCTACAGCAAGGATGATGCCCGCGGCAGCAGCGCAAGGAGCCTGTTTGCACGCGCCAAGGCCGAAATGACCGAGAAGTTCGGGCCGCCGGATGAGGAAGTCGATCATTCCCATACCCCAGCCGCAGCCAAGGACGGAGAGTTTCGCTCGTCCGTCATCGCGCAGGACCGTCAGGTCTTCTCCCAGTGGAACGACCTTGGGGCACGCTTCGCAAACATGCAGTCCGCAACTCTGGTGATCTCGGGCGACGAAGAACTGGGGCTGGCCATATACGAGGTGGTACGCTTCGCCGGCAACGATGATTGCCTTCAAAGCCTGGAAACGGTCACCGGCCCGGCTCCGGAAAATTGACACACGGCTTATGGTCCAGTCCAAAGTAAAACGGGCGACCACAAGGATCGCCCGTTCTTGAATCGGTCAGACCGTTCAGAACGCCTGGTATGCGTGCACGATGGCCGCCACCTGATCGGCCTGCATGGCATCGACCTGCGCCCCTGAGATTACAGAGAGCTGCGCCGTCGACAGCAGCGAAATATCCTTTGTCGAAAGGCCGGTGATGGCGGACGTGTTGATCGAAGCAATGTCCTCCAGCGAGAACTTGGCAACGCCTTCAGCACTGAGCGCAGCAATCTGCGCCGAACTCATTGCGGCGATTTGGGCTGGGGTCAGCGCTTCGACCTGCGCGACCGACATCGAGGCCAACTGAGACGTCGTCAGAGCGGTCACTTGAGACGTGCTCAACGCGGCAACCTGGCTGGTCTGCAGCGCGCCGATCTGCGCAGTCGACAGCCCCTCGATCGCCTTGCTCTTCAACGCCGCGATCTGGCTGGTGGACAGGTTTGCAATATCGCTCGTCCTAAGTGCCGCGACCTGAAGGGCGGTCAGGACGCTCAGTTGCGTCGTCGTCATTGCCGACAGCTGATCGCTCGTCAACGCCCGAACCTGGAGGTAGCTCAAGGCTCCAACCTGGCTCGCGCCAAGGGCCGCGATCTGGCTCGTGCTCAAGGCGGCGACATTGCCTGTCGAAAGACCCGCGATGCCTGCCGTGCTGATTGCTGCAATCTCATCGGTGGTAAATGTCGCGAGATCGGCGGCGTTGAGCGCTCCAATCTGCGACGAGCTGAGGTTGGCGATCTGCGACTTGCCGAGCGCCTCGACCTGTGAGGTGGACATAGCGGCAAGCTGCGAAGTCGTGAGACCGGCGATAGCGTTTGCGCTCAGCGACGCAACCTGATCGGTGGTTAGCGCCGCGATACTTCCAGCAGAGAGACCAGAGACGGTCGATGACGTCAGAGCTGCAACCTGCGCCGTGGTCAACGCTGCCACCTGACTGCTGGTTAGCGCCGCTGCCTGGCTTGATGTCAGCCCGGCGATCTGAGCGGTGGTCAGCGCATTCAGGCGTTCAACCGTCAGCCCCGCCAAGGCGCTGGAACTGATGCCGGCAATCGCCGAAGCGCTGATTGCGCTGATCTCTTCGACAGGAAGGCTGTCGATGCTTGCCGGAGAGAGGGCCGCAATTTGCGCAGCGTTCAAGGCACCGATCTGCGCGGCGGTAAGCGCGTCGACTTGCGAAACCGACAGTGAAGAGACCTGGTCAGCCGTGAGCGCTGCGATCGCTTTCGAGTTCATCGCCGCGACCTGTGCTTCGCTCAAGACAGCGAGATCGCCAACGGAGATGCCCCCGACCGCGCCAGCGCTCAAGGCTCCGATCTGTTCCGAGGTCAAAAGCCCGAACTGTCCGGTCGACAGGGCTGCGACCTGTGACGAGGAGAGCGCCGCGATCTGGCTTGTCTTCAGCGCGGCGATCTGCGCGGTCGACAAAGCGCCGATCGCCGTCGAGCCAAGTCCGGTAATCCCGGACGAAGAAAGCGCCGCGATCTTCTCGTCGGTCAGAGCCGACAGCTGCGCTGTGCTGAGAGCACCGATCTGGGCGGAACTGAGCGCAGCGATTTGCGCTGAGGACAATGCCGCGATCTGGTCGGCAGACAGCGATGCGATCTGCGACGAGGTCAGACCCGAAAGAGCCTTTGTCGACAAGGCGGCGAAATCTGCTGCCGGCAACGCGCCGAGTTGTTCCGTAGTCAGGGCACCGACCTGCGCCGATGTCAGCGCGGCCCCCTGCTCCACGCTGAGGCCCCCGATCTGGCTCGGGGTGAGGGCCGCGATCTGTGCGGATGACAGAGCAGCGATCTGCGCGGTCTTCAGCGCAGCCAAGTGGTCGGCGTCGAAACCGGAGAGAACATCCGTCGCAAGACCCGCAATACTTGCGGTACTGATCGCTGCGATTTCATCCAGCTGGAAAGTGGCGAGATCCGCGCTGCTCAACGCACCGAGCTGAGCGGAGGAAAGAGCCGCAATCTGTGCGGAGGTCAAAGCCTCGACCTGGTCGGTCGACAGTGCGTCAATCTGCAGGGAAGACAGGCCTGCAAGCGCCTTCGTGTTGAGCGCCGCCACCTGCGAGGGAGTAAGAGCGGCGATCGTATCGCTGGAAAGCGATTTCAGTTGCGAACTGGAGAGCGCGGCGATCTGGGCAGTTGTCAATGCCGCAAGCTGGAGCGGGCTCAGAGCGGCAATCTGATCGGAACTCAGCAGAGCAATCTGGCTCGTCTTCAATGCTTCGAGCTGGTCGGCAGAAAGTGCCGCGATGGTAGCCGTTGTCAGCCCGGCAATCGCCTTCGTGCTGATGGAGCCAACCTCCTCCGGCAGGAACGTTGCGATATCACCTGGGGTGATCGCCGCGATCTGCGTGGCGCTGAGGCTGCTGACCATGAGGCTCGTCAGAGCTTCGACCTGGGCCGTGGAGAGGGCTCCGATCTGCGAACTGCTGAGCCCAGCGACAGCGCTGGCGCTCAACGCAGCGATCTGGGAGGCCGAAAGCGCGGCGAGGCTGTCACTCGCCAGCACCTTTACCTGCGTCGCGGTCAGCGCCGCGACCTGTGCGGTGCTTAGAGCATCGACCTGTCCCGGCGTCAGGGCCGCGATCTGGTCGCTCTTCAAGGCCGCGATCTGGTTCGTCTTCAGCGCACCGATCTGGTCAGCGTCGAAAGCTGCGATGGTGCTTGGCGCCAGTCCGCTCAGAGCGGCAACGCTGATCGCGGCAAGTTCACTCGGCAGGAACGTCGCAAGGTCCGCTGTCGTGAACCCGGCCACCTGCCCCGCGGTCAAGGCGGCAACCTGCGCCGCCGTCAACGCCTCTGCCTGATCGACGGAAAGCGCTGCGATCTGTGCCGATCCCAGGCCGGCAATCGCCTTTGTGCTGAGTGCCGCGATCTGCGATGGTTCCATGGCCGCGAGACCAGCATCCGACAGGGCACGTACCTGCGACGAATTCAGCGCCGCAATCTGCCCCGTCGACAGCGCTTCGACCTGCTCGTTCGACAGCCCGTTGATGAACGTCGTCTTGAGTGCCGCGATCTGCGCGGTCTTCAGCGCAGCAACCTGGCTCGGGCTAAGCGCTGCAAAGGCGTCCGAGGTCAGGCCCGACAGGGCCGCCGTGCTGATCGCCGCGATTTCGTCAGGCAGGAAAGTCGCGATGTCAGCGGCAGAGATCGCCGCGATCTGTGTCGCGTTGAGTACCGCGATCATCTGTGTCGTCAGGGCTTCGACCTGGCTGACCGACAGGCCGGCAATCTGTGCCGAGGTCAGGCCGGTCACGCCCTTGGTGCTGATCGCAGCGACCTGGGCTTCCGAGAGGCCGGACAGCGCATCGCCAGTCAGCACCTTGATCTGCGAGGCACTCAGTGCAGCAACCTGCGCCGTGGTCATTCCGCTGACCTGATCGTTCGTGAGTGCCGCGATCTGCGCCGTCTTCAGCGCCGCGATCTGGGCCGTCTTCAGCGCGGCAATCTGATCGCCGCTGAGTGCCGCGACCGTTGCCGGAGAGAGGCCTGCAATGCCCAGGGTGCTGATGGCCGCAAGCTCGCCGGTCGAAAACGTGGCCAGCCCGTCCGATGTGATCGCGCCGATCTGCACCGCGGTCAGCGTCGCGACCTGGCTAACGGTCAGGGCTTCGATCTGATCGGTCGACAAGCTCGCGATCTGACCCGTCGTAAGGCCCGTCACTCCCTTGGTGCTGACCGCGCCGACCTGCGCCGGCGTCAGCGCAGCGAGACCGTCGCTGGACAGAGCCTTCACCTGCGACGCGCTAAGAGCCGCGATTTGCGCCGTCGTCAACGCCGCGACCTGCGTAGAGGTCAGCGCCGCGATCTGGTTCGTCTTCAGCGCCGCGACCTGGGCGGTCTTCAAGGCGGCGATCTGCTCGCTGCTGAGAGCGGCTATGCTTGAGGCAGTCAGGCCTGCCAAGGCCACACTGCTGATCGCACCAACTTCCTCCGGGAGGAATGTCGCTATGTCATCGGCGGTCATCGCCGCGATCTGGGATGCGCTCATCGCCGCGATCAATTGCGTGGTCAGTGCTTCGACCTGACTGGTCGAGAGGCTAGCAATTTGCTGTGTTGTCAATCCGGCGATCGACTTGGCATTCAGAGCCGCGATCTGGCTCGACGCCAGGCCGCCAAGGCTGTCCGTGGTGATCGCCTTGACCTGAGACGACGTCAGCGCAGCAATCTGGGCGGTGCCGAGTGCGGACACCTGCTCAGGCGTGATGGCGGCGATCTGCGTCGTCTTCAGCGCGGCAATCTGGGCGGTCTTGAGTGCCGCGACCTGGTCGGTGCTGAGAGCCGCGATGCTGGCGGACGTGAGACCTGAAAGGGCTACCGTGCTGATCGCTGCGATTTCGGCCGGCAGGAAGGTGGCGATGTCTTCGGGGCTCAAGGCGGCGATCTGCGCTGCGCTGAGAGCCGCGACCTGTGCCGTCGTCAGCGCTTCGACCTGGCTGAGATCAAGCGCCTGCAATTGGTTGGTGCTCAGCCCCTTGATCTGGCTGGCCGACAGGCTTTCGAGTTTAGCACTCGACAGCACGGCCAGCTGATCGACGGTCAGGCCACCAATCGCGGTTGCCGAGATCGCGCCCAACTGCGTGTTGGAAAACACCGCCAGATCTTCCGTTTCCAGCGCGGAGACCTGGCTCGCCGAGAGGGCCTTGATCTGCGTTGTCGAAAGGGCGGCGATATCCTCAGACGTCCAAGCCGCGATTGTTGCATTTGATAGCGATCTGATCGCGTTGACACTGAGAGACGGGACGATCGAGGTCATACTTAATATCCGTTGCGAAATTGAGTGGAACGGCGGCCCTGGCGAATAGATCGCTCTCGCTGGCCCAGTGGCGCGAAACCGAGCACCGCCTGGACACACGAACGTCGGACATGCCGGCCGCTGTCTGAAGTGTTTCTAAAAATGCTCAATCAAACGATTCCTGACGGAAACACCAACATGCCGGAATGAACATCCGACATTGCTGATCGATACTTCCACACGGCCAACCTTGCGCATGGCTGGTCGAGGTGGGACGCGCCCCGACAGTCGTTACAATTGCGAAACCGTTACGCGCTCAACCACGGAAATTTGTTAAAACTCAGAAACAATTGGCTCCGTCTTCCCAGGGAAATTGCATCTCGCAACACAGCTTCGCAATCAAGCGAATCGAATCCGAATCACAACCAGACGTTATTGCCTCTCTCTGAAACGGGCGAATTCGCCGGCTTTTCGTGATCTCATATGGAAGATCGCGGCTCGCAGTCAGAGCGTAGCCAAAAAGCCTGAGGGACGAAATCCATGACGCCACGAACGCGGCATTATCCCGGCTCACCTATGCGGATCTTCTTTCGGTCGAGCCGACCAACCGGGCGCCGATTTTTCAAAGTCCCGCCTGGGCAGCCGCAGCCACCAGTCTATCGCGTTGGACGGCGCAGAAAGTTGGCTCGCATAAGGTTGGGGTTTCATGATTTCCCCGTGAAACTCTGCCGCGAAATCTGCGTGCGAGCTCACGGACGTTTCGGGGACCGGCCCTGCTAGGGCGGCTGCCGCAAATCCCGTTAGAGCCAACCAGGTGAGTGCGTGCACTTTGGCTTATTTCACCTCTTCAAAATCGGCGGACGTCCGACTGCCGCCGAGAGCAGGCCTATCGCGTCCGTTTGAAACAGAAGCCGTTTCCGCGCATAAGTGCGCAACGGTAAATGAGTTCCATGCGACAGTAACATTAACTGTTACGCGGACGTCCGGCAGTGTCCCCTGGCATCCCAAAAGCATAAGCGCGAGACCTGATCACCGACCTCGTGTAACGTAAACGACCACCTCGTTTACCGTTGCGTACTTATCAGCCGCCGCACGACGCTGTACCATTCTCCGATCTGTTTCGGAGAGCAAGCATGGCATTGGCATTCGACGACAGTAAAGCGCCCGGCTCCATGATCTGGATCCCCGGAGGCACCTTCGTGATGGGATCGGATCGCCACTATCCGGAGGAGGCGCCGGCTCATCCGGTCAGTGTGGATGGCTTCTGGATCGACGAGACGCCCGTCACCAATCGAAAGTTCACGGAGTTCGTCAATGCAACCGGACATGTGACGATGGCGGAAAAGGCGCCGGATCCAAAAGATTATCCAGGCGCTCTTCCGGAAATGCTGCGCGCCGGCTCCCTGCTTTTCGTGCAGCCGAAAAGCGTCGACGGCCCAGATATTTCTCAATGGTGGACCTTCAAATTCGGCGCAAACTGGCGAAAGCCACTCGGCGGCTTGAGCGACCTGCGCGGCAAACTCGACCATCCGGTTGTCCACGTCGCATGGTCGGACGCCAAGGCCTATGCGGACTGGGCGGGACTGGATCTCGCGACCGAAGCGGAGTGGGAGTTCGCGGCACACGGTGGATCGGACAGTGAATTCGCCTGGGGGACGAACTGACGCCCGGCGGCAAGGCCATGGCGAACACCTGGCAGGGTATCTTTCCGACACGATCGACCAAGGCCAAGGGTCACGAGCGCACCTCGTCCGTGAAGTCGTTTCCTGCAAACGGCTATGGCCTTTACGACATGATCGGAAATGTGTGGGAGTGGACCTCCGACTACTGGACGACACGGCATCCGGAGCCGGCAAAACATTCCTGCTGCATTCCCTCCAATCCCCGCGGCGGCGAGGCGGAGGCGAGCTATGACCCGCGCCAGCCGAACATCAGGATTGCGCGTCGCGTCCTCAAAGGCGGCTCGCATCTTTGCGCCCCCAACTACTGCCGGCGATACCGGCCGGCCGCGCGCCATGCGGAGCCTGAGGACACGTCGACCAGCCATGTCGGATTCCGCTGCGTGAAGAGAGTTTCAAGCCAGGGAGAACCACGATGAGAGCCTTGCGGATGTTAACGGGGATAGCATGCGCCGCTCTCCTTTCGGTGATGGCCCTATCAGGGCGCGCCGCAAGCCAGGAAACGCTTCCGTCCTGGAACGATACTGCTGCGAAACAGCGCATTGTCGACTTTGTGAGGGCCACGACGACCGAGGGCGGAAACGGCTACGTCGCGCCACAGGACAGGATCGCCGTCTTCGACAATGACGGCACGCTATGGACGGAACAGCCCTTCTATATCCAGCTCGGCTTCATGCTGGACCGCGTCAAGGCGCTTGCGCCCGAGCATCCTGAGTGGAAAACGAAGGAGCCGTTCAAGAGCATACTCGCCGGAGACCTGAAAGGCATCGCCAAGGGCGGCGAGAAGGGCATCGTCGAGATGGGGATGGCAACGCATGCCGGGATGACCACCGACGAGTTCAACAAAATCGTCACCGACTGGTTTACGACCGCCAAACACCCCAAAACCGGCAAGCTCTACACTGACATGACCTATCTCCCGATGCGGGAGCTCCTCGACTATCTGCGCGCCAACGGTTTTGCGACCTATATCGTTTCTGGCGGCGGGGTGGAATTCATGCGGCCCGTGACGGAGAAGCTCTATGGAATTCCGCCGCAACAGGTCGTCGGCAGTACGATCACGACACAATATGCGATCGTCGACGACGTTCCCGTCTTGAGGCGATTGCCGAAGATCGACTTCATCGACGACGGCCCCGGAAAACCCGCCGGCATCAACAAATTCATTGGCCGTAGACCGATCTTCGTCGCGGGCAATTCCGACGGCGATTATGAGATGCTTCGCTGGGTGACAGCCGCCGAAGGACACGGGTTCGCCATGATCGTTCATCACACGGACGCCGATCGCGAGTACGCCTACGATCGGCAATCCCCATTCGGAAAGCTCGACAAGGCTCTGGATGAGGCGACCAGACGAAACTGGCTCGTTGTCGACATGAAGGCGGATTGGAAGAAGGTGTTCGCATTCGAACCCTAGCCGAGCCGTTGTGCTCGTCGTTCCCGCGGCTCAAAGTGGTAAGAAACGCAAAATTTAAACTGCTGTTTACCGTTACGATGGACCGCCGCGGTGTTGAACACCCGCATTTTCTGTCGGTAGCTCTGCGGTTAGCGATCACTCTAGTCGGTTCATTCAGGTCACCGGCGAAGCGATCCGTTGCGTTTCGGAAGAGGCTTCTCAACGAGGCGCAGGAGCAAGTTCCGTTTTCTCTTGTGCGGGACTAAATCAACGTCGCTGACAAGCCTCGCACCGCCATCACGCCGCTCCAGGGTGACTTTACGGCTGTGGAAGGCTTCCAGTTCGGCTCTGTGCGCCACGCTGATGATGGTGACTTTCGGCAATTCGCGGATCACCATCTCCATCATCCTGTCCTGGCTTTTCTCGTCGAGCGCCGACGTTGCCTCATCCAGCACGATGATATCGGGATTGTGGAGCAGGAGACGCGCGAATGCGAGCCGCTGCTTCTCGCCACCAGACAACGTCTGGTCCCAGGGCGCATCCTCCTCGATCTTGTCGGTCAGGTAATCGAGCCCAACCTTGTCGAGCGCATCCTTGATCTTTTCCAGCGTCCAGCGATCGGCGGCTCCGGGATAGGCGACAGCACGCCGAAGTGTTCCCGAGGGGATATAGGGCCGTTGCGGCAGCATGAACAATTGCCGATCAGCATGGAAACAGACGCTGCCGCCACCCCAGGGCCAGAGGCCCGCGATGGCGCGCACCAGCGTGCTCTTGCCGGTGCCGGATTCACCGGCCACCAGCACCCGCTCGCCGGGCTCGATCTCAACCCGGGTTTCCTTGACCACGGCGGTGCCGTCATCGAGCGACACCGAAAGATCGTTGAGACTGAGTACCACGTTACTTTTGGTTTCGCCGCGTTTGATACGCCCCAGGGCATCGCTCTGTTCGGAGCGTTCGAGACCATCAAGCGACATCATGAGCGAGGCGATACGCCTTGCGCAGGCATTCCAATCGGCAAGGCGTGGATAGTTGTCGACCAGCCACCCGAACGCACCCTGAACGATGGCGAAAGCGGAAGCTGCCTGCATGACCTGCCCAAGCGTCATGCTGCCTTCGAGGAATTTCGGCGCGCAGAGGAGAACAGGGACTACCGGTGCAAACAGGCTCGACCCCTGGGAGACGAGCGTTGTGCGCATATGCTGGCGTGCGAGTAGCGCCCATTGCTTGATGACGTTGCCGAATGTCTTTTCGAGATCGTTTCTCTCCTCCTCCTCACCGCCGAGAAGCGCGATACTTTCGCCGTTCTCACGGACATGCGTAAGGGTATAGCGAAATTCGGCCTCGGTCTGATTTTTGACCTCGGACACCTGGACGAAATGACGGCCTATCACCGCCATCGAGCTGGAGGTGATGCCGGCGTAGATGACCGCAGTGATAACAAGGAAACCGGGAATGGTAACCGTGGAACCCGCGATTGCCAGGTGCAGGGCGCCGCCGATGGTCCAGAGCACGATGATGAAGGTCGAAGCCGACAGAAACGCAACGATGACACCGGCGACGAAATCGACAGGCGCCTCGGTCGCTATCCGCAGATCCTCGGCGATGCGTGCCTCCGGGTTCTTGTGGTCGCCGCCAATGAGGTTCAGCTGGTAATATCGGCCGTTCGCCAGCCAGCGGGCGATAACGGCTTTCGTAAGCCAGGAACGCCAGCGACGCTGGATGGCCATGCGTAGGGCGACCTGTGTCGTGACCAACGCGATGCTACCGAACACGAGCGGCAGGAAGACAGCACTCAGATAATACACCGTATCGGCGTTGCGCTGCTCGAGAGCGTCGAAGATCGCTCGATTCCAGACGTTGATCCCATACTGGAAGCCGACATTGACGCAGATCAGAGCCAAGAGGGCGATCGTGCATGGCCAGGCCAGCTTGTCGCCGTTCCTGGTCCAATATCCGCGTGCACTGATCCAGAAGCGCGTCAGAAGGTACTTCTTCCGCGCCTGCTCGGCCTCTTCGGCCGTCCATTGGGGGTCAGGCTCGATTCCCTCCGGGGGCGGCTCTGTTTCGGCAGTCGATAGCTTTTCTCGGCGCAACGTCTCGTCATCGCCCGCTTTGGCACCCTTGACCGATTTCGGACCCAATTCAGTGTCGATCATAACCACGACAACGGCTCAAAAATGGAAAGGTTTCACGCCTCACCCGCTGGAAACGGCATCTGGGACTTTGGTCCGATAAGCTGCGGCTAGCTCTCGCCGTCGGCCATGTGACGACCCCGCGCAGCGCCGCAAGCTCTTCGATCTGATCGCCGCCAGCGACGTCGCGCTGTTCGCCAGTGGCCACCTGCATTGGGCATGGGCCGGGCGGCATCTTGAAACCTCGCTCGTCTGAGGTCCTTCCGCTGCCTTCATCCTCGGCGGCATGGAACGCGACATGCCCGGCGAGAGGCTCATCAGTGCTGTCGTTCACGAGTTCGATCAGGGCGTGACCAGCCAGATCGTCGCCGTTCCCGGCATGGTGGCACATGGGATGCAATCGGTCGCGTTGGCTCTTGCCGGCGCGACTTCATCCTGCCGCTGGCCTTCGGCATCATCATCCTGACTGATGCAGCATCTCGAAAAAGCGGAGGAGGCTTTCTACCATTTCAGATATCGCGAACCGATGATCGCACCCGCGGCAGCAACGATGGCAGTTGCGATCATATACCAGGTCGCCAGGAAGAGTGGACTGTCATCAGGGCAATGCCAGGCGTAAAGCGCGGTGGCAAGACCGGCAGAGGCAAGGCCGGCGACGGCGCCGCCGAGTGCCGGGCTTGCCGGTGCGGCGCTTTTTAGCGCCCAGAGAAAACCGGCCAGAGGAGCGAGCGACAGGACCGGGATGAAAAAGACGCAGAAGGCCGCGTTGCGGCCGACCAGCGCGGCGCGCCAGGAACTCTCGGGTATAACTGTCAGTTCCATTGCCACGCCTGCAAGGACCAGCGAAAGCGGCAGCAGCAGCGCCAGCGCAGAAGACTTCAGCGGCGCGCCGGGCCGACCGATCCTGAAGACGAGACTACAGGCGGTGACGGCGAGCGTCAGTGTCGTAAAGACCTTGAAAAGCACGCGGGCGGTCTCGATTGCCGTTCCCATGTCATGGCGGATGCCGATGGTGGAGAACAGCAGCGCTGCGGAGATGAGGACACCTGCCACGAGCGCGCCGCGGAGCAGCGGGCCGAGGCGAGATCGCACCGGTGCATCGGCGGCAAGGATGCTGATCAGATCATCGGTCTTCACTCGTCTCACTCCGGTATAGGGCTGCCAGCGCCTTCAGCGCCCGGTGCAGCGAAACACGCACCGCGCCCTCTGTCATTTTCAGCCTTTCGGCCGTTTCGCGGATGCCCGCCCCTTCGATCGAGATCGAGCGGACGATATCGCGCTGTGGGTCTTTCAGCCGTCCCAACATGTTTTCTGCATCAAGCCGGTCAAGATTGCCCGCCTGCTCTTCTGCCTCAAGCGTTGCCATCACGTCGTCGATCGGCACATCGATATGGCGGCCGCGGCGGCGCAGGCTGTCAATAAGCTTGTTGCGCACGATCGTCGACAGCCACGGGCCGATCGGGCGCGCCGGGTCCCAGGTGCCGCGCTTCAGATGCACGGCAAGCAGGACTTCCTGCACCACATCCTCCGCCTCGCTCGCCGGTGCGCCGAACTGATCGCAGCGGCGGCGCGCCATGGCGCGAAGATGCGGCGTCACGGCGGAAAGGAAACGGTGATAGGCCTGCGTATCGCCATCCATGGCGCTGCGCATCCAGCCTGCCCATTCCTCTTCGCGCGCCGAATGTTTCATTCGACATAATCCTCTACGGAGGGCCACACGTTTTTGTTACCGCCCATGCAGAAATATTTCAGACAGGCCTCACGGACCTTTGTTTTCCGGCTTTTCGCTTGCCATCGCGTAAACGGCAAGATCGCTCTTCGTAAAAAAATCGTGGGTGAAGATGTAACAACCACAGCCACGCCTCCGTACCCCCTGTGCAAGCTAATCACGGCTCGCCATTCCACGGAGATGATAAAATGAAGAACAGCATCGTTACGCTCGCACTGGCAGGTTCCATCGCTTCGGCGCTCGCAACCGTTGCGGCACCGGTCGCTTTTGCCGCCGACAGCAAGGAAAAGTGCTACGGCGTTGCCATGAAAGGCCAGAACGATTGCGCCGCCGGCAAGCATGATTGCGCCGGCAAGTCGACCGTCAGCTACGACAAGATGTCCTTCAAGCTGGTTCCGACCGGCACCTGCACCTCGATGAAGACGCCTAAGGGTCACGGCTCGCTGACCCCGGCCTGATCGGCCCGCGACGCTCCCCGAAATCACGAGATACCGGAGAAAACCATGACCAAACTCCCCGCCACTGTCTTTGCAGCCTCGGTCACGACGGCGTTGTCCCTGATCGGCAGCGTCCAGACCACTTCGGCTCAGGATGTGTCCAAGGAGAAGTGCTACGGCATCGCTCTTAAGGGGCAGAACGATTGCGCTGCCGGCCCCGGCACGACCTGCGCCGGCACGGCGAAGATCGACTACCAGAAGAACGCCTGGAAGCTGGTTCCATCCGGAACCTGCACGTCGATGAAGCCCCCTGATGGAGCCGGCTCGCTGACGCAGGGCCCAGCTCCGGCCTGATCCGGTTGCAGCACTCACCGGCGGCGCCGCAAAGGCGCCGCCAACCCAATCAAGGAGAGACAGGATGAAACCCTCTGCATTGCCCCGCCGTCCCGGCATCGGTTTCAAGCCCGAACATTTCGCAAGCATCATCGCCACGCCGCAACCCGTCGGCTTTTTAGAAGTCCATGCCGAAAACTACATGGGCGCCGGCGGCCCGCCGCATGCCCAACTCGGCAAGCTGCGCAAGGACTATGCGCTGTCGATCCATGGTGTCGGCCTGTCGATCGGCTCGATGCAGCCACTCGATAAAGATCACCTGCAGCGACTGAAAAGCGTTTGCGACCGCTATGAGCCGGAGAGCTTTTCCGAGCATCTCGCCTGGTCGACGCATGACACGCTGTTCCTCAACGATTTGCTGCCCCTGCCTTACACCATGGCAACGCTGTCGCGCGTTGCCGATCATATCGATCAGGTACAGGACACGCTGAAACGGCAGATGCTGCTCGAAAATCCGGCGACCTATATACTGTTCGAGGAAAGCACGCTGGAGGAGACCGAGTTTCTGGCCGAGATCGTCCGGCGGACCGGCTGCGGCCTGCTACTCGATGTCAACAACGTCTTCGTCGCTTCCACCAATCACAACATGAACCCGCGCGACTACCTCAGCCGTTTCCCATTGCAATGGATCCGGGAGATCCACCTGAGCGGCCATTCCGAAACGACCGACGATGAAGGCGCGCCGTTGCTGATCGACTCGCATGACACGCCAGTCAAGGACCCAGTCTGGGCGCTCTATGAAGAGCTAATTGCCCGCACAGGGCCGGTCGCCAGCCTGGTCGAATGGGACAACGACGTTCCGGACTGGCCGGTTTTGCGGGCCGAAGCAGAGGCTGCAGGTGCCATTCTCGACCGCGCAACGCGGCTGCGGGCAGCGTGATGAGGCGTGCCATGCCTTTCACCACTCAAGAGCAATTTGCGGCAGCGCTCCGGGATAGCGCCTTGCCTGTCCCTGACGGGATCGCATCGTGGAACGCGGCTCGTCCGCTGCGGCGCTTCGGTATCTACCGCAACAATGTGATTTCGGGGTTGGTAGGTGCGGTTGCATCGCGCTTCCCGGTGACCGAAAGGCTCGTCGGCGAAGAGTTCTTCTCCGGGATGGCCTATCAGTTCATCTGCCTGCATCCGCCACGCTCACCGCTGCTTCTCGCATATGGCGATGACTTTGCCGATTTCGTCGAGAGCTTCGAGCCGGCTCTGGAGATCGGCTATCTGGCCGATGTGATACGGCTGGAGGCAGCGCGGGGCAAAGCCTATCACGCCGCCGACGCAGCCCCCTTGGCAGCCGATCGACTGGCAACTTTGCGCGAGGAACAGCTGGCCTCTTTGGTGTTCATTCGGCACCCGTCGGCCTCTGTTATCCGATCGGCTCATCCCGCGGTAACCATCTGGGCGATGAACGCAGGCCAGATGCCCTTTGCGCCTATAGAGGACTGGCGCGGCGAAGACGCGCTCGTCATCCGGCCCGAGATGATCGTCGAGGTACACAGGCTGCCGCCAGGCGGAGCGCAGTTTCTCGATGCGCTCTTCAGCGGCGCAAGCTTTGCAGCGGCTGCGGGTGAGGCCCTTGCGGCGGCACCTGAATTCGACCTTTCCGCCAATCTCGCCGCTGCGCTGCAAGCCGGCGTGTTTACAGATCTATCGACAGGAGACGACGATGAATGAGGACATCATGCTTACAGCACCTTCGAGCGGCGGCCTTGCCTCCCGCGTGCAGTGCCTGATGAGGGGTTTCGGGCTAATCCCCCACGATCTGATTGCGAGCGTCGCACGGCTGTCGATTGCAGCGGTATTCTGGCAGTCGGGACAGACCAAGGTAGATGGCTGGCATGTCACGGACAACGCCGTCTATCTTTTCCAGACTGAATACAAGCTGCCCTTCATAGATCCGTGGGTTGCGGCGCATCTGGCGGCCTTTGCCGAACACTTCTTTCCACTGCTGCTCGTTATCGGTTTCGGCAGTCGGCTCTCGGCGTTGGCACTTCTCGGCATGACCCTGGTGATCGAGATTTTCGTCTATCCGGACGCGTGGCCGACCCATGGTACATGGGCAGTCTGTTTCCTGACGATCATCGCTGGCGGTCCCGGGCGGCTTTCCCTTGATCATCTGATATCCCGCTATTTTGGGCGGGAATCGTGAAAATCCTCCTACTCTCGACGACCCCAGGTATGTAGTAGGGATTTCCGCTATGCCGAATAACTGGAGCCGGACGTGGACAGCGTACCGGGATGTGACGATCCGATGACGCAATTGGAAGAACGGTGGAAACGGTTGTTACTGGCCTGACATTCGGGGGCTCTAAAGAGGCGTCAGCTTAGAGCCCGGTGCCGGCATTCCGGCGGGGCTCATCGAACTGGAGAGCCCCGCCGTGAAGATTGTTCAGATCACCGATACCCATTTCAGCCCGTCAAAGCCGCATTTCAACGGCAACTGGCAGCCTCTGAAGGAATGGCTCGAGAGGAGCGGTGCGGACCTGATCGTGCACACTGGCGACCTCTCCGTCGATGGCGCCGACAAGGAAGAAGATCTGCGCTTCTGCATGGATCTGATGCGGCAGGTTTCCATTCCCATGCTGCTTGTCCCGGGCAATCACGACGTCGGGCATCTTCCGGGCTCCCTGCAGCCGGTCGACCAGGTCCGGCTCGGGCGCTGGCGCAGCGTGGTCGGCGCGGACTATTGGGCCGAGGATGTCGCCGACTGGCGGCTGATCGGCATCGACAGCCTGCTCCTCGGTTTCGAGGACGCCGAAGAAGAAGCGCAGTTCGAATGGCTCGAAAAGACACTCGCCGAGCGCTCCGGCCGGCGCGTCGCGATGTTCGCCCACAAGCCGCTGTTCGTCGATGCGCCCGATGAGGGCGACACGGGCTACTGGAGCGTTCGTCCCGCACAACGTCGCAGGCTCTTCGATCTGATCGCGGCCAACGACGTCGCGCTGTTCGCCAGTGGCCACCTGCATTGGGCATGGGCCGGGCGGCACCTTGACACCTCGCTCGTCTGGGGTCCTTCCGCGGCCTTCATTCTCGGTGGCATGGAACGCGAGATGCCGGGCGAGAAGCTCATCGGTGCTGTCGTTCACGAGCTCGATCAGGGCGTGACCAGCCAGATCGTCGCCGTTCCCGGCATGGTGGCGCATGTGCTCGATGATATCGTTGCCGAGGTCTATCCGCAGGAAGCTCACAAGGTCCAGACGGAGCCGGCGCAATGAGTGCGGTCTCCCTTAAGGGCATTGCGAAATCTTACGGCGACAACGCCATCCTCAAGGGTGTCAGCCTGGATGTGCAGCCGGGTGAGTTCATCGCGCTCGTCGGCCCCTCGGGCTGCGGAAAGAGCACGCTCCTTCGCATTCTCGCCGGCCTCGACCATGCTGATAACGGCGAGATCAGCATCGACGGCCGCGAAATGTCGGGCGTCGCCGCAGCAGACCGCAACATCGCCATGGTCTTCCAGTCCTACGCGCTCTATCCCCACCTGACGGCGGGTCAGAACATCGCCGTGCCGCTCGCGATGCGCCGGCTTAGCCGGACACAGCGGTTTCCGTTTGTCGGACCGCTCATGCCCGGCCACCGCGCGATCCGTTCCGGCATCGCCCGCGATGTCAAGGAAACGGCAAAGGCGCTGAAGATCGATCATCTGCTCGATCGCAAACCGGCACAGATGTCAGGCGGCCAGCGCCAGCGTGTTGCATTGGCCCGTGCGATGGTGCGCCATCCGAGCGTCTTCCTGATGGACGAACCGCTCTCCAACCTCGATGCCAATCTGCGTGTCCACGCCCGCGGCGAGATCGTGGAGCTTCACCGCCGCGCCGGCGTGCCGACCGTTTATGTCACGCACGATCAGGCAGAGGCGCTTTCGATGGCCGACCGCGTCGCGGTCATGATCGGTGGGGAACTGCTGCAACTTGCAGCACCGCAGACGATCTACGACGATCCCGCCCATATCGAGGTCGCCCGCTTCGTCGGCCAGCCGCGCATCAACCTGCTTCCGGCCCGCGTCGAGAATGGGACTGTCGCTTTCGGCGATATCAGGCTGGCACTCGAGGCCAGAGGTTTCGCCGGCTCCGAGGTGACGCTCGGCATTCGTCCGGAATTCGTACAGCTTGCAGGTGATCGGCAGGGAGCGTTGTCATCGCGGATCGAACGCATGGAGTTTCTCGGTTCCGAAGTCCTCCTTTTTTGCCGCCTGGACGCAATCGGGGAAGCAATCGTCGCCAAGCTTGCACCGGCCGAAGCCGCAGGTCTTTCCACCGGCATGCAGATCGCCCTTTCACTCGCTTCGGACAAGGCACTGGTCTTTGCCGAAGATGGCCGCCGGCTGCGCACACTGCCGTTGACGGTCGATGCTTCCAGGGAGAAAGCCCATGGCTAGCATCGCCATCAATCACGAGGGTGCAGCTTCCGCCGCTGTCCAGCACGAGCGCAGCGAGGCGCGCACCGCCTGGTTGCTGGCGACGCCGGCAATCGTGCTCCTTGTCCTTTTCGTGCTGCTTCCCGTCGTTGCCGTGCTGATCCTCGGCTTTACGGATTTTGAACTCGGCGTCGGCAACATCCGCTTCGTCGGCTTCGAGAACTATACTCACCTCTTCGGCGACCGCATCTTCCGCAAGGCGCTCTGGAACACGACGCTCTACACTGCAATCGTCGCGCCTGTTTCGATCCTGCTCGGTCTTGGCGTCGCGATGCTGATCGAAGGTGAAGGCTGGGCGAAGAGCTTTTTCCGTACCGCCTATTTCCTGCCGGTCGTTTCCCTGATCGTCGCGATGGCAACCGTGTGGCAGTATCTGTTTCATCCGACCATCGGGCCGATCAATGCACTGGCTGGCCTCGCCGGTCTGCCCAAGCTCAACTGGCTCGGCAGCTCATCGACCGCGCTCTACAGCCTTGCCATCATCGGCATCTGGCAATCGGTCGGCTTCAACATGGTGTTGTTTCTTGCCGGACTGACGGCAATCCCGAGGGAGCTCTATGCCGCGGCCGAGATCGATGGCGCGAAATCGTCGCTTGACCGCTTCCGCCTCGTGACCTGGCCGATGCTCGGGCCGACCACGCTTTTTGTCGTCATCATCAGCATCACCAATGCAGTGAAGACGTTCGAGACCGTGAAGACATTGACGGATGGCGGTCCGAACCATGCCTCCGAAGTGCTGCTCTTCACAATCTACCAGGAAGGCTTCGTGTACATGAAGGTCGGCTATGCCTCCGCCATGACCGTGGTCTTTCTCGCCATTCTCGTCGTGCTGATGTTCCTTCAGTACCGTATCCTCGACCGGCGGGTGCACTACACATGAGAGAACAGTCTCGTCTGACGCCCGGTCGCGTGTTGCGGCTGGCGCTCCTGATCCTCGGCGCCATCATCTTCCTGGCGCCCTACATCTTCATGATCTCCACGGCCGGTAAGGCGCAGGATGATATCTTCACTGCGGCCCTGTCGCTTATCCCGCAGCAGTTCCGCTACCTGGAGAATTTCAGCAAGGCGCTTGCGAAAGTCGATATGGGCCGGCTTCTGTGGAACGGCGTTCTCGTCTGCGCGCTGATTTTCTTCTTTCAGGTGATTGTCGCCATTCCTTGTGCCTACGCCATGGCCAAGCTGCGTTTCCGCGCAGCGCGCACCATGATGGCGCTCGTCATGCTGGGGCTGCTTGTGCCGATCCACGCAACTGCGCTGCCGCTCTACGTCGGCTTCGACAAGCTCTCGCTGCTCAACAGCTATACCGCGCTGGTCGCGCCGTTCACGATTTCGGTTTTCGCGATTTTCCTGTTCCTGCAGTTCTTCCGCGCCATGCCTGACGATCTCATCAATGCCGCGCGGCTCGATGGCATGTCGGAACTCGGCATCATCTCCCGCGTGATCGTGCCGAACGCATGGCCGGCGGTCACCGCATTCGCGATCTTCTCGGTCGTCGCGCACTGGAACGATCTCTATTGGCCTCTGATCGTGATCAGCAAGCCGCAATACGCCACGCCGCCGCTTGGTCTCATGAACTTCCGCGCCGCGGAAGCCGGTGACGACTACGGGGCGCTGATGGCGGCCACCATCATCATCACCATCCCTCTCGTCGCAGCCTACCTGTTCGCCCAGAAGCGCTTCGTCGAAGGCATAACCATGACCGGTCTCAAAGGCTGACCGGTCGAACCCAGGAGAACCAGCGATGAAGCATTTCACCAAGTTCCTCGCAGCGGCGACGCTGTCGATGGCTGCGGCCCTGCCGGCCTATGCCGAAACAACGCTGACCGTGCACTATCCCATGCCAGGTTTCTTCAAGGACGTGATGGACACGGTCTCGAAGAAGTTCATGGAAGAAAACCCGGACATCAAGATCCAGTTCGCCGCCCCGTCCGCGACCTATGAGGATGGCATCCAGCTCATTCTGCGCCAGGCCGGCACCTCGGAAATGCCCGACCTCACCTTCATCGGTTTGAACCGCCTTCGCATGCTCGACGCCCGCAATGTCGCTGTCGACCTGACGCCGATTGTCCAGAAAGAGGGCAACATGGCCGAGCAGGGTTTCTCCGACACCATTCTCAAGCTCGCCCAGGTCAACGGCAAGCAGGTCGGCCTCGCTTTCGCGACCTCGAACCCGATCATGTATTACAACGCCGATCTGGTGAAGGCTGCCGGTGGCGACCCTGACAACCCGCCGAAGACCTGGGACGAAGTCATCGCGCTCGGTGGCAAGATCAAGGCACTCGGCAATGGCGTCGACGGCATCGACTTCCGTTGGCAGGGTGACGACTGGATGTTCTCGGCACTGCTCTTCGGCGCCGGCGGCTCGATGCTGAGCCCGGACGAACAGAAGGTCGCCTTCAACGGTCCCGAAGGCCAGAAGGCCGTCGACCTGATCGCCCGCATGGTCAAGGAAGGCGGAATGCCGGTGTTCACCAAGCCGGCAGGCGAGCAGGCTTTTGCCGCCGGTAAGGTTGGTTTCGAGTTCCAGACGACTGGCGCGCTCGTCAACACGATCAAGAATGTCGGCAAGAAGTTCGATCTGCGCACGGCGAAGATCCCGCTGATCGATCCTGAAAAGGGCCACCTGCCGACCGGCGGCAACGCCGTCGTCATCCTGACCCATGACACCGCCAAGCAGGAAGCCGCCTGGAAGTTCGCGAAGTTCGCCGCCGGTCCTTACGGCGCTTCGGTTGTCGTCCCCGGCACCGGCTACGTCCCGAACAACGAACTTGCCGCCAAGTCGGCTGAGTATCTCGGTGACTTCTACAAGAAGAACCCGCTCTTCCAGGCCGGCCTCAGCCAGATGCCCCTGATGGTTCCGTGGTATGCCTTCCCGGGATCGAACGGCGTCAAGGTTACCCAGACGATCGTCGACAACCTCTCCCGTATCGTCGACGGCTCTGCCGAACCGAAGGAAGCGCTTGACGACGCAGCCGCCGATGTCGAAGGCATGCTGCCGCGCAGCTAAGACGCATTATGAATGATAATGGGAACCGCCGCGCCTGAGGGTTGCGGCGTTTTCGCCTTGTTCAAGGGTTCGCACGGTGCCTCCTTCACGCAAAACATAGGAGAGCTCGAGATGCCGGCGCGGCGCATTGTTCTCGGCGATATCGAGCAGCAGCGAGGCGGCGGTCGTCCCCATGATGGCATCCGGCATCTCGATGGTCGTCAGCGGCGGATCGATGAGCTTGCCGATCGCGATGCCGTCGAAGCCGGCGACAGAGACATCACCGGGAACCGAAAGCCCCTCGCGCCGTACCGCTCCGATCACGCTGAGCGCGATCAGATCGTTCGAACCGATGATCGCCGTTGGCCGGTGGGCCTGCAGGGCGCGAGCGAGATCCAGTTGGTCGTAGCCGCTGACAAAAGACGTCTCGATGGCAGGAAGCGGCGCCACTCCCGCCTCCTCCATCGCCTTCCGGTATCCGTGATATCGCAGCAGCGCCCGGTCCGAGGCGGCGAAGTTGCCGGAGACATAGAGGATCCTGCTGTGCCCCCTCGACAGCAGGAATTCGGTCAGCCGGTGCCCTGCCTTGTAGTTGTTGACGGTCACCGCCGCAGGAAAGCGCTCGCTCGGCGAACTGCCGAGAAGCACGGTCGGCGGCAAGTCGCGCTGGGCCGCAAGGCTGGTGCCACCATCGCAGACCGTTAAGATGAGACCGGTCGGGCGCTCGCCCAACAAGCTGGCGACCGCATGCGCCTCCTGGTCCGGATCATAGTTCGACTGGGCAATCAGAACGCTGTGGCCGGCGGCTAACATGCGGTTCTGTATGCCTGACAGCGAGGAGGCGAAAACCGGATTGGTAACGCTCGGCACCAGGACACCGATGACGGGGCGCCGGGTATTGCGTGTGAATGGTGCGCCGAATCCGTAGCCGATCTCCGCTGCCGCCCGCCGTACCCGAAGCGCAGTCGCCTGGCTGACCGGTCCGCTCAGATTCAGGACCCGGCTCGCAGTCGCTGACGAACAGCCCGCCCGCAACGCAACCTGTTTCAAAGTCGCCATCGATCGTCGCCCTCGCTCGGAAGATAAGTTGGGGCGGATCAATACACACGGCTTGTCATGGAACGATGACGGCATTCGATGGAACGCCGACGGCCTTCACCCAGGCGTCAAAACCTGACCGGCCGACTAACGACGGGCGCGGACGACTTCAATGCCTCGTCGGGGATATAGCCTCGGACTGCGAGATGTCATTCAACGTAGCCAGAAGCTTCTGGAAGCCGCGCAGTATGTTCTGGAGTTCCTCTTCCTCCATGGCAACGATCTCCGGCAGCCTTGCGGAAACGGATGCGATCAGCCGATCGATCCAGATGCATTTTTCCGCCGGCACGTCCCGGAGCGTCACGTCCCTGTAGGTTTCCAACTGCTGCAAGATGCGGGTCATCAGACAACGTCTGTCTTCAATCGTCAGCCTGCGTGCATGTGCGATCTCAAATTCGCGAGCGGCAGTCATGGCGTCCTCCCTGTTGTCCGAAATAGCTAGCAGAATTCAGCAGTTCCGGCCACGGACTTAGGTCCCACTTCAAATAGCGTAGGGAAACGGGAGCATCGGAGTATGCCCAGCCCTTTTGAGAGGTTCTTAGGGCCGGAGTATCAGGCTTCGGGAAGCCGGTTCTTTCCGGCCTCCCGATTGTGCGATAGCTAGTCGCGCAGTGCTTCGCGAAGCTTCTCTACCTGAGATGCTTCCACGGCGGGCGCCGCATTACCCCAACTGTTGCGGACATAAGTCAGCACATTGGCAACGTCCTTGTCGGAGAGATTCCAGGCAAAGGAAGGCATCGACGGCCCGGTCGGCGCCGCATGCGTGCCGCCGGACTGGCTGCCGGCAAGAACCACGCGCATGAGGTTCGTGGCATCGTCGTTGTTGACGAAGGCCGCACTGGCGAGCTGCGGAAACAGCTTCGGCACGCCGGCACCGTTCGGTGTGTGGCAGGCCGAGCAACGGTCGGCATAGATCGCCGCCCCTGCGACCATGCGCCCGTCGCTTGCCGGGATCGGCTGCGGAACAACGATCGTGATTTCACCGCTGTCCTTCAGATAGGTCGCAACCGCCTTCAGGTCCGCATCGGTCCAGTGCTGGCTCGACTTTTCGACCTCTTCGGCCATCGGCCCGGAGGCGATGTCGAAGCGATTTGTACCCGTCTTCAGATAGGCGACGATGTCGTCCTCCGTCCACGCTCCGATCCCCTTGTGCGCGTCAGTGGTGATGTCCGGAGCGTACCAGTTGTCGAGGTTGCCGCCCTGGAGGAACTGACTATTCTTGTCACCCCCCATCATATTCTTCGGCGTATGGCAGGTGCCGCAATGCGCGAGACCTTGGACGATGTATGCGCCACGGTTCCAGTCCGGCGTTTTCGAAGCGTCTGGTTTGAACTCACCCTTGTCGAAATTCAACGCATTCCAGACCGAGAGGCTGGCGCGCACGTCGAACGGGAATGGCAACTGATTGGTTTCGACCTTGTTGTTCACCGGCTCCAGGCTTTGGAGATAGGCGAAGATCGCGGCGTTGTCCTCTTTCGAGACCTTGGTATAGGCCGTGAACGGCATTGCGCCATAGAGATGATAACCACCCCTGCCCTCGCCTTCGGACATGACCTTTTGGAACTCGTCCGGCGTCATGCGGCCGATGCCCGTTTCCGGATCCGGCGTGATATTGGGGCCGACCAGATCGCCGAATGGCGTCTTCAGGACGACGCCGCCGGCGAAAGGCTTTCCGCCGGGCGCCGTATGGCAGGCCGAACAGTCACCGAGGGTAGCAAGATAGCGCCCCTTGTCGATCTGCTCGAAAGAATCCTCGCGCGCCGACTGGGCAGCGGCGGAGTGTGCGACCAGCGCTAGGGCGCCCGCCGCAATCAGAAGGGAGTTTCTCATGCTTGCACCAACGGTCCCGGGTTTTTCAGATATTGGTTACGGATGGCATCCGCCGCCTTGAACGCCAGTGCGCCGACCGTACCGGTGGGGTTGTAGCCGGGGTTCTGCGGGAAGGCGGAGGCGCCGACGACGAAGAGGTTCGGTACATCCCAGGTCTGCAGGTATTTATTGACCGAGCTAGTCTTCGGATCGGCGCCCATGACGAAACCGCCGACAACGTGAGACGATTGATAGGGGCCGGTATTCCAATGCCCTTTCATCGGATTCTTGACGATCTGCTTGGCACCCATCGCTTCCGCGATTTCGGCAACCTTGTCAGTGCAATAGGATGCCATCTTCAAGTCGTTTTCAGGGAAGTCGAAGGTGACGCGCAGCAGCGGCCTGCCGAGACGGTCCGTGTAGGTCGGATCAAGCGACAGGTAGTTGTTGCGTGTCGTGTAGCTGGAGGCCTCGCAGCCGACGCTTGCGGTCGACAGGTAGTGCTTCACCGTTGCCTTCTTCCAATCCGAACCCCATTTCGGCGTGCCAGGAGGTGTCGGACGGTAGTTGATGGGAGCAGCGCCGATCGGAGTGATGCGGATGCTGCCGCCACCGAAGAAGCCAAGGCCCGAGTGGTCGAAGTTGTCGTTGTTGAACTCGTCGATACCCATGCCGACGGCGCCGCCGCCAATGAACGGATTGAAGTTCTTGTCATCGAAGAAGAGCTGCACGCCGTTTGCCGTTTGATAGGCGTAGTTGCGGCCCGTCGTGCCGACATTGGTAGCAGGATCATAGGGCGTGCCGACGCCAGACAGCAGCATCAGGCGCACATTCTCGAAGGTAAAGGCGGTCACGACGACGAGATCGGCGGGCTGTTCCCACTCCTCGCCCGAGGAATCGACAAAGATGACACCAGTTGCCTTCTTGCCTGTGGAATCGAGCGTGATCCTCAGCACCTCGGAGTTGGTGCGGGCGGTGAAGTTGGACTTGCGCACAAGAGCCGGCAGGATCGTCGTGATCGCGCTCGCCTTCGAATAGTTGGCGCAGCCGTAGTTGGTGCAGAAGCCGCAGAAGGTGCACGGCCCCATCGTGACGCCGAGTGGGTTGGTATAGGGCTCCGAGATCAGCGCGGACGGAACCGGGAATGGATTGTAACCGAGGTCTTTCGCCGCCTTGGCAAACAAGGTCGGACCATAGGGCTGCTTCATCGGCCCCGTCGGATACTCGTTGGATCGCGGTCCCTCGAAAGGATTGCCGCCCTCCTTGATCTCGCCGCGGAGATTTCCGGCTTTCCCGGAGATGCCCGCAATCTTGTCGAAGGCATCGTAGAAGGGCTCCATTTCATTCCAGTCGGTGCCCCAATCCTGCAGGACAAGCTCTTCAGGAATGGCTGACGCGCCGTACTTTTCGGTCAGGTGGCTCTTCAGGCGAAATTCGTCCGGCTGGAAACGGAATGTGATGCCCGCCCAGTGATTGCCGGCGCCGCCGGTGCCGTTGCCCGGATGGAACGATCCCCAATTGCGCATCGGGAGCGCCGTCTGGGAGGGATTGTTGCGGGCAGTGATGGTGTTCTGTGCAGTCCGCAGCATCAGTTCCTGACGCTGGGCATAGCGCAGTTCGTCGGCAACGGAGGCCACGTTGAAATCCGCGGCGGTATCGCGCCACGGGCCGCGTTCGAGCGCCACGACGTCAAGGCCCTGGTCGGTCAGTTCATTTGCGATGATCGCCCCGGCCCAGCCAAGGCCGATGACCACTGCGTCGGTGGAAGGCAGTTTGCGCGCCATGTCTTAGTTCCTTGCTGTCCATTCCGGCCGGCCGGCGATGCTCAGCGGCGGGAGGTCGATTTTCTCGTTGTGGCGTTCGACATATTCACGGTAGTCGTAGCGCGCGCCGGGGAAGCCGATCATCTTCCAGGAAACCATGTCGCGGTTGCCGCCGTAGATCGGATCGGCAAAGAAGCCTTCCATCGTGTTGGTGAGCAGCTGACCGAAGAACATCTTCGAATCGATCGCATCCAGCTTGATCTCGCCACTCTCCAGCCCCTTGAGGACCTTGTCCTGGTCGGTCTCGCCAAGCTCGGCAAAGGCCTTGCCCATGGCGCTGCGACAGTGCGCGTTGAGTGCGGCGATCCCGATCCTGTAGCGCTGCTGCGGAACAAGTTCGGACTGGTCACCCTGCTCAGGTGTGCCGGCCATGAACGGCCCTCGCATATAGAGACGCTCGAAGGTCCCATAGGACCCGGCAAGCTGCCGATCGATGAAGGTCGCACATCCGGCGTCCTTGCCGCTGACGCTCAGTTCATCGGCCGGAATGATGCGTGACACGATCGCCTCGACGGTGCCGGCTTCCTCGGCGTTGAAGAAGTACCAGCCGCTCGGCCCCAGCGTTTCGGGCGGGTTGTAATCAAACGGCTTGAAGGGGGCGCGCCGCGAATGATCGTGGCGCCAGCGCTTCCTGCCGCAAGCACGAAGAAGGCGGCGACGCCGGAGCGCAGCACCTGTCTTCGGCTGAGGCCGTCGAATTTAGCGTTCATGGTTGAACCTCGTTGTTATGAATAAATTACAGGGTGGCGCGGCGAAGACGCGCTCGGCCAAATACGGGGCGCGTGCCTAGCTGGGGAAGGTAGCGGTCTCTGATATCGACTGAGCGCGCACTCGGCCTGAGTTGTTCGGACAGTGTTCGGCAGCCCTTCCCCTTGCGGGGTAGCGGCGCGTCGCTCGCGGCGTTCCGCCACTTGCAGAGCGACGGATTCGCCCTAGCTGATTTTCTGTAGTGACCGCGGCTGACGTCAGACAGTGACGCATGATCTCACCATCCCCTTCAAAGCTAAGCGCGAATATTGTTCGCATCCTTATAATCAGTTATGACACTACCTGGGATGCGTCAATGCTGGGGGAGGATTTTCGTGGTTCAGGCCGAAGACGTGTGGAAGGCGCCGGGATTTCTCATTCGGCGGTGCCATCAAATCGCAACGGGCATTTTTCTCGACGAGGCAAGGGCGCAGGACTTTACGCCGACTCAATTTGCGGCTCTCGCCTTCATTCAGCTTCAGCCGCGCATCGACCAGCGTACGCTTGGCGAGGCAATCGCGCTCGATCGGTCGTCGGTGACGAAATGTGTCGACCGACTGGAACAGCGCGGCTTCATCCGCAGGGAAGTGAGCCCTGAGGACAAGCGCTCCCGCCTCCTCACCATCACGGAAAGCGGAACGGCCGTCCTCGACGACGTTGCGCGCGCGACAAGTCGGACACGAGATCGGATCGAGACGCAGTTTGGCAAGGAGAAGCTGGCGTTGCTGTCAGGATTGCTGAGCGAGTTGAGCGATACGCTGAACGACACCAGCCGTGCGCCTTTCGCGACAAAGGATTAGCGGCTGCAAGGCGTACCGCCGTGCGGAAGCTAGGGCCACCCTCGGACTGTCAGCATGATCCGGATACCGAACACGACAGGCCCGCCGTCAGGCGCACGCGATCACCGGGTTTTGGCGTCCACCGCTTCGCCGATTGCATAGAAATGCCCGCCGGCAACATGATGGATGCTACGCCATTTCGGCTCCGCGGTTTCGAAATGCCAGCGGCCACCGTGGAAAACACGATCGTCGGCCCAAGCCGCTGTAACCTCGGCAACGAAGAGGTCGTATTCTTCCTGAACGTGCGGTTCGTTGATCACCTTGCAGGCGAGCCATGCGGAGCATCCCTCGACACAGGGCATAGTCTGACCGGGCATTTCAAACAAAGGCACTTTGGCATGCGTCAGTTTGTTTGGCTCTTCATAAAGACTGAGCGTGCCGACATTGTCAGTCAAACCGACCTGTTCGAACGTCGGCACCTGAACGACGAACGCACCGCTCGCTTCTATAAGGCTGCGCGTATGAGCTATCTTGTCGAGCACGACCGTCAACTTGGGCGGATCGAAATCCAGACCGCAGCACCATGCGACGGCCATCACGTTGTCGACGCCCTGGTGGCGAGCAGACACGAGCACCGTTGGGCCGTGATTGACGAGGCGCCCGGCCTTTGCGAGTTCGACCGGCTTGATGTGGCTGTTCATGTCTTGGTGGTTCCATTCAATTGCGCGCGTCCCGAACGGTTTGCCTCGCCCCGGCATTGCGGTCAACGCGGAAAGGCGATGCGGCGGCAAGCTATCGTGGGCGTCAAGGACGTATCACCGCGCGGCTGCAGCGCCTTCGGCAAGCGCGCAGAGCGTCGCCATTGCACGGTCGGCGTCTTTGGCTGCCACGAAGATGTGGTCATGGTAATAGGCAGCAACCACGTTGGCGCTAATCCCCTCGGCAGCAAGCGCCCCGGCCATCGCGGCCGTTAGCCCCACAGCCTCCAAAGACGAATGCACCGTCATGGAGATACATCGGCAGGGAGAACTGAGCGGCCAGCCTGTCTTCGCGCCAACGTCCTTCGGCAGGATGACTGTCGGCCCCTCCGCCTCTGCGAAGACGCCGAGGGGGTTAAGCGCGATGCAGGCTTCCATGGAGCCCGGCGGCGCGGCGGCAAAAACGAACTCGCCTGGAACAAGCTTCGGCTCCAGGGTCGCCAGCAATGTTTGCAGGTCCGTCACGCCAGACATGTTTTCTCCCTTGGAAAGGACTGCGTTGGCAGCGGCACCCGAGCAAAGGCGCCGCCAATCGCATATTCGGCGGCGCCGCCATCTTTGATCGAGGCCGCAGCTATCGAACAAATAGCAGCCTCAATGTGTGAAATCCACGCTTCGTCGGCGTGCTGTTCGGACCTCAGATGCTCTAATCGCCCGTGAGAGTTTTGACGCGCACAAGATCGGGGAAAAGCCTGATCCAGAGGAGGACGACGAAGATCGTCCCCAATCCTCCGACAACACCCGTCATGACCGGCCCGAGAAGTGCCGCGAGCATGCCGGACTCGAATTCACCCAGCTGGTTCGACGTCCCGATGAACAGCGAATTCACCGCGTTGACACGGCCGCGCATGTCGTCAGGTGTCAGCAGCTGCACAAGCGAACTGCGAACGACGACGCTGATCGTATCTGACGCACCAACCACGAAGAGAGCCCCGATCGAGAGCGCGATATTCTGCGACAGCGCGAAGACGATCGTTGCGACGCCAAATATGGCAACGGCCCAGAACATCTTTCGGCCGGCACCGGTCTTCAAGGGATGACGCGCGAGATAGATCGACATGACGACCGCGCCGATGGCCGGGCTGGCGCGGAGCAGGCCAAGCCCCCAAGGGCCCGCATGCAGGATGTCGCGGGCAAACATAGGCAGCAGCGCAGTCGCTCCGCCGAGGAGCACGGCAAAGAGATCGAGTGAAATCGTGCCTAAGATGACAGGCTTGCTTCGGATGAAGGACACCCCCGCGAATACCGACTGCAGGGTGACCGGCTGACGAACCGGCGCCAACCGCTCCATCTTGATCGATATGACGTTGATGCTCGCGATCAGGAACAGCACAAAGGAAAGCGCGAAGGGTGCGACCTCATCAACGCCATAGAGAAGACCGCCGAGCGATGGTCCGAGAACCAGTGCGGTCTGCATCATCGATGTCGTGGTGGCGATCGACTTCTGCAGCAGGTTGGCGGGCACAACAGTCGGAAGCAGCGCTGCCATTGTCGGCCGCTCAAAGGCCTGCGCAGCGCCCAGAATTGCAACGGCGATCAGAATCCCGGTCGCGCTCAGCATATTCTGCCAGGCAGCGAATGCCAGCACCAGCGCGGTTATGCCTTCCACCACCTGGCAGACGAGGCCAATACGGCGCCGATCGAAGCGATCTGCCACCTGGCCGACCACAAAGGTCAATATGACCATCGGCAGAAACTGACAGAACCCGACCAAACCAAGTGCGAAGGCGCTTCTCGTCTGGTCTTAGATCATCCAACCCATCGCCACGGCCATCGATTGAAAAGCGAGCGAGGACAGGACGCGCGATGCAGCAAAATTGAGGTATCCGGGATGACGCAGGACACTTTCCTGGTCGGTATCAACGCTATGCATGGAGACTTTCATCGGCCCGAGACGAGCCTGTGTATAGGAGCTAACTCGCATCTAGACCAAACATGCGTTTCAACAAAGGTCCGATTCGGCATTTACAGTCGCCGGCTTCGACAAGGCTCGCCGCCTCACGTGATCGTGAAAAGCGTTAGCCCTCAGGGCATCATTCCTGACCGGCTTGCGGGGTTATTCTTCGAATGCGCGCGCGGTTCTCGCCACATCGTGAACAAGCCGGCGCTCACGACGATGGCTGCCCCAAGCAGCATGTTCCAGCTCAGCGTCTCGTTGAAGAACAGCACCGCGATGACCGCACCGACGACGAGCTGCAGGTAGGTGAGCGGCTGGACATCAGACGCCTGCAGGGTGTCGTAGGCGCGGATGAGGCAATAGTGGCTGACCGCGCCGCACAGACCCAGTGCTCCGACGACCAGCCAGTCGGGCGGCGCGATAGGTGACCAATAGAAGGGACCAAGCAACGAAATGGCGACGGCGCCACCAACGGCCGTATAGAAGAGGCTCGTGACGGCTGGATCATGACGGCTGACGGCCCTTGTCGCGACGCTATAGGTGGCGAACATGAATGAGCATGTCAGCGGCAGCAGCAGAAAAATGCTGAACTGGCTTCCCATCGGATTGATGATCAGCAGCACGCCGAACAGGCCTGCGAGAACCGCGAGCCAGCGCCGCCAGCCCACATGTTCGCCGAGAAACGGGATGGAAAGCACGGTAACGATCAGGGGTGATGCCTGGAAAATCGCCTGCGTAATGGCAAGCCCCGTATGGGCGAGACCGTAAACGAACATCGCGATTTCTGCTACCAGCAGCATACCCCGCGCAACCTGGAGAACCGGCCGCTTCGTTGCCACCACCGCGCGAATGCCTCCCGGGCGTCGAGACGCGAGCAGGATAACGAATGCCGCGAAAACCCAATATCGGATCATCGTGATGAAGATCGGTGAATAGCGCTCGCCGAGATATTTGGAGAAACTGTCCTGGATCGCGAATATGAACACGGCCAGCAGCGTAAACGCATACCCGCTGGCTTTTTTGCTGTCCTTGAAGATCGACGTTCCTCCGGCTTGGCAGACGCCGAGCCTGCACCAGACAAGCAACTAGGCCAACCCATCCCCTCGCTCAAGGTCAGAAGTCTTCGATCCGGTACACTAGAGGAATTCTAACCGCAGGCTCCAAGCCTCCGTTGTCATCAAAGCTTCACGTCGCATTCAAAAAACTGTCTCAGCCTCGGCCTATTTGCATGACGAACGTTGTGCAATTTCTTTTGCAGAGGATATTATTTATGCCATCAAGATTGCAAACCACCATCGCCGCAAGCGCTGCTGCACTTTTCTCGGTCGTCGGTTCGGCTCACGCGGAAACCACCGTCAAGTTCTGGCATAGCTTCAGCAAGGCGAACGGCAAGGCGCTCGAGCAGATCATCGGCAATTTCGAGGCCGCCAATCCAGACATCCATGTCGAGGCCGAATATGTCGGCAACTACAACGACATCGTCACCAAATTGCAGGCAGCGATCCCGGCACGACGCGCACCTGATGCCGTCATCATGGAAGTGACCCGCTACGGACTGTTTGCCGATCGCGGCGTCCTCATCGACCTGACGCCCTATTTCGATGCTGATCCCCTGAAGGACGACCTTTACGACTACGCGCGCGAGGTCGGTGTCTACAAAGGCAAGAACTACATCGTTCCCTTCAACTCCTCGACGCCCGTTCTCTACTTCAACAAGGATATCCTTGCGCGCGCCGGCTACACGAACGAGCCTTCACTGAAGACCTTCGACGACATCCTCGCCGTTTCGAAGACGATCACAGAGAAGCTCGGATCGGAAGGCATCAGCGGTATCGCGGCGCCTGGCCAGTTTGCGCGCTGGGGTCTCGTGATGTCGAACGACAGCGAACTCCTCGATGCAAAGACCGACGAGGTGCTGCTCGACAAGCCGAACACCATCGAGGCTTACCAATGGATGGCTTCGCTGGTGCATGAACAGAAGGTCGCCTCGCCCGACGGCGTCACCGACGAAGACGTCGGCCGCGATGCCTTCTATGCCGGCAAGGTCGGCATCTCCTTGAACTCGACGGGGGATTACGGCGGCGCGAGAAAGGCGCTCGGCGACAAGCTCGAGGTTCGGGCAATGCCGTGCAACAAGACCTGCTCGGTTCCGATCGGCGGCGCCGGTATCGGCATCCTGTCGACGTCGTCGAAAGAGGTTCAGGACGCCGCTTACAAGTTCATCAGCTACGCCGCCTCGCCGGAAGCGAATGCGATCTGGTTTGCCGCGACCGGCTACCTGCCGATCAACAAGAAGAGCGCCGCACTGCCGGTAGCCGTCGACGCGCTCGCCAAGCAGCCCGGCATCGACGTGGCGATCAAGCAGCTCGACTTTGCCCACGGCCGCGCTCGTCCGCCTGTCGTCACCTGGATGCGCACCACTGAATACAAGATGTGGGAAGCCATGGCGCTCGGCCAGCGCGGTGTCGATGAGACGATGAAAGACTTCGCCGCGCAAACGCGCGAAGAAGCCAAGCGCGCCAGCAACTGAGTTCTAACGGCAGGACGGTGTGCCGCTCGGGCATGCCGTCCTCATAGATCGATCCTATGCTTCGTATCCTTACACCCTACATGCTTGTCGCACCGTTGATCGCCTTCATCGCGGTGTTTACCTACGTTCCGATCTTCGAAAGCGTGAACCTCAGCTTCCGGCATTGGGACTTCCTGTCCTCGGACATGCCATTCGTCGGGCTGGAGAATTACAGGCTGCTGCTGGCGTCCCGCGACTTCTGGAATGCATTGACCGTCACGGCGATCTTCGCACTCATTTCCGTACCGCTCAGGCTTGGCCTGGCGGTCGTGATCGCCAGCTATCTGGTTAGCGAAACGCTGCCATCCCGCCTGCTTCGGGGCGCGCTGTTCCTCCCCTCGGTGACGTCAGCGGTATCGATCGCCGTGGTCTTCTCCTGGGTGTTTTCCACCGACTACGGGATGGTCAACTCGGTTCTGACGTGGCTGGGCTTCGGAAAAGTTGCCTGGCTACAGGATCCGCAGCTGGCACTTTGGGTCCTGATCTTCGTCAACACCTGGAAGCAGCTCGGATACGACATCGTGATCTATATCGCCGGACTGCAGGCCGTGCCCCAGGAACTCTACGACGCAGCAGCCGTCGATGGCGGCAAGCGATTCCATGTCTTCCGGCGCATCACCATCCCGCTCGTGATGCCAACAACCTACTTCCTGCTGGTCATCTCGGTGATCGAGGCGTTTCAGGTCTTCACCATCGTCAACATTATCACGCACGGCGGCCCGGCAGGGGCGACAGACATGCTCGTCAACCTGCTCTATCGCGTCGGCTTTGAGCTTTTCGATATCGGCAGAGGCTCGGCGCTTGCCGTTCTCCTGTTCATTTTCCTGATCGTGCTGGCGCTGATCAAATCCCGTGTCATCGGCCGCAGGGTGCATTATGAAGCGTAACAATCCTTTCCTGACGGGCCTGGCGCTCGCCACCGGTCTCCTGTTCCTGTCACCGGTGCTGTATTCGATCTGGATGTCCTTCCAGACGGCGCATGCGTATTACGCCGGCGGCGTGGAGTTCACGGCAGGCAACTATCTGCGCGCGGTGGCCGAATACAAATTCGCGCGATATCTGCTGAATAGCATCATCGTGTCGGGGTTGGTTACCCTGCTCGGCATCACGATTGCGACCATGGCCGCCTTCGCCTTCGCGCGCTTCCAGTTTCGTGGCGGCAATCTCCTGTTCGGCGCAGCCGTCGCGACGCTGATGATACCGAGCCACATCAGCCTGATCCCGAACTACCTGACGCTTGCCAAGGCCGGCCTTCTCGACAGCTACGCCGGCCTCATCCTGCCATCCGTCTCGAACGGCTTTGCCGCGTTCTTCCTGCGCCAGTACATCAAGGGCATCCCGAAAGTGCTGGACGAGGCCGCCTACATGGACGGGGCAACACCGTTGCAGGTGCTCTGGCGGGTCATCGTGCCGATTGCGAAACCGGCGATCTTCTCGATGGGGCTCTACATCTTCATTACCGAGTGGAACAATTACATCTGGCCGCTCGTCGCTGTCGGCAAGGAAGACTTCTACACGCTGCAGATCGGGCTCGCACGCCTCTATCGCATCAACCCGGGCGAAGGCTTGGTCGACTGGCCGCTGGTCATGGCCGCATCCACCCTCACCATTCTACCGGTCCTTCTCGGATTTCTGCTTGTCGAACGTCACCTCGTGCGCGGCATCACCATGGGCGCGGTCAAGTAATCAATGAACAAGGACAAGCATACGATGACACGCATCGCATCTCACCGCGGCGGAACGCTCGAGTTTGGCGACAGCACTCCCCAAGGCTTCCAAGCGACGGCGCAAATGGCCGTGGAAGAGCTCGAGTTCGACCTACATCCGACATCGGATGGCGCGATCATGGTTCATCATGACGCGACCCTCGATCGCACAACTGACCGCAGCGGCGAGATCTGCAAGCTGACCGAGGCCGAGGTCCGCGCCGCCACCATCAACTACGGCGCCGGCGGACATCCGATTTCACTGGACGAGCTGTGCGCGATCTATGCCCGCAGCAAGGTCGATTTCCGTTGTGAAATCAAGCCCGACGCCGAAGGTCGTCCCTATGGAGACTTCGTGCCGCGCGTCGTGGAGCGCCTGGCGAACACGAGCATGCTGGAGAGAACAGTCTTCTCATCGTTCCAGGTCGCGACCCTGGACGCACTTGCCGCTGCGACGGACCGCCCACGGCTATGGCTTGTCAGCCCGCCCGTACTGCACCAGCTCGGCTGCAGGGCGGTGATCCACCTGGCCCAAAGCCACGCGATACCCGAGATCGGCGTGCACGTGGATACCGCCGATGTGGAACTGGCTCGAATGGTCAATGAAGCCGGCATCGATTTCGGTTGCTGGGGCGCCCACAACGCCACGCAGATCAAGAGCGCCCTGACATTGGGCGCCAAGGTTTTCACAACCGATCGCCCGAGCCTCGCCATCGCGCTCCGTGAGCTTCATCTCAAGGAGACCGCACAATGAGCGGCATCAAGCTGAGAGATGTAAGAAAGTCCTATCCAGGCGGAGCGGAAATTCTCCACGGCGTATCGATGGATATCAGACATGGCGAGTTCATTGTCATTGTCGGCCCGTCCGGATGCGGGAAATCAACGCTGCTGCGGCTGATCGCCGGGCTTGAACGCTGCGAACAGGGCGACATCGAGATATCAGGTCGGCGGGCAAACGACCTTGCCCCGCAAGACCGCGACATCGCCATGATCTTTCAGAACTATGCGCTCTATCCTCATATGACGGTCCGCGAGAACATTGCCTTCGGCCTCGAGCTACGCGGCATGCCGAAGAAGGAGCGCAACGCTCGCGCCGAAACCGTCGCCCAAACGCTTCAGCTCCAACCCTATCTCGATCGAAAGCCGGGCGCACTGTCGGGCGGGCAGCGTCAGCGCGTCGCGATGGGACGCGCCATGGCGCGGAACAGCTCGATTTTCCTCATGGACGAGCCGCTTTCAAATCTCGACAACTCGCTCCGCGTTGCCATGCGCACCGAGATCAAGGAGCTGCATCGCCAGCTCGGGGCGACGATCGTCTACGTGACTCACGACCAGACGGAGGCATTGTCCCTCGCCGATCGGATCGCTGTCATGAAAGATGGCGACCTCCTGCAGTTCGATACACCTGACGCGATCTACGATCGTCCCCAGGACCGCTTTGTGGCAAGTTTTCTGGGCGTTCCCGCCATGAACTTCCTCCCCGTCGAAAAGCTCCCCGGTTGGCAGGGAAGACAGGACGTAACGGCAGGTCTGCGTCCGGAGAACATGTCGGTCCACCTCGAAGAGCCAGCTGAACCAGCAATGCCTGTTAAACTCGCATTGTCAGAAATGACCGGTTCAGACATCATCCTCCATTGCGACAGCCCGGCCGGACGTCTGACGCTCACCAGTCAACGCAGGAACGTTCCGTGCAACGCAGATACGTTCTGGGTGACATGCGATCTCGAGCGGGCCGTCTTCTTCGATAGCAAGAGCGGCAACAGGGTCGATCTAGGTGCTCAAGACGTCAATGCATCCATGCGCGTTGCCGGACACTAATATCGGGATCAGGCAAGGGAATATATGACCACGCAGGACCAGATGCCCAAACTCCTCGGCGACCTTATTGCCCGCAACTCGACCAAGCTAACGGAGGCCGATACGCGGCTGCTCGACGTCTTGATACGAGATCCGATCCGAGCGGCCATGGAGAACGGCAAGGATGTCTCTTCGCGCGCCGGCGTCCACCCGGCTTCAGCGGTCCGTCTCGCTCGCCGGCTTGGTTTCAAGGGATATCCCGAGTTCAGGGGATTTCTCCAATCAAACCTCATGGAGGGCGGCGGAGATTTTGAAAACCCGGCTGCGCGGATGGCCGCGCGTCTCGTTCGCGCCGAGGAGGGATCGCTGCTCGCCTCTGTTCTCGACAGCGAGATCGCAGCCCTGCAACAAGTCCGGAACGCCGTATCCGACGCCGAGATCCGCGTATTCTCCGAGGCACTGCGGGACTGCCGGCGGGTGCTGATCTTCGGACGTGGGCATTCGGCCGCACTGTCCTCGCTCATATCCCTGCGGCTCAATCGCTCCGGCTACGAGGCTATCGATCTCGGTAACCAGATGCACCAGCTGCCCGAACTGCTGGCCACCTTGAGGCAGGACGACATCGTCTGGCTGCTGGCCTTCAGACGGGTATCCCCGCTCGTTCAAGAAATCCGAAAGGTCGCGGCGGAGAAACAAGCGAAAGTCCTCGCACTGACCGACCTTCGTAGCGCCCGGATCGATCCCGCCCCACAGCACAAGATATCTGTATCGCGCGGCGGCGCCGGCGAGTCGCAATCCCTTGTCGTTCCGATGACGATCGCCAATGCCATCATCCTGGACCTTGCGGCAATCGACGATGGCCGCTCTCTGCGATCGCTGGGCGCCTTCAAGGCTTTCAGAGGGGAAAGCGGACTGTCTCCAGTCCTTCTCTAGACCAGAGCCTGTCGACAGCAGCTAGACACTGCTCAGCAATATGCTTGTCTCACTGTTGAGAACCCCTTCGACGGTGCGAACCTCCCTGAGCACGCGATCGAAATCGTGCAGGCTGCTTGCCCGGATCTCTGCCACAAGATCCCAAGAGCCATTGGTGGTGTGCAGCGCATAGAGTTCCGGCAGGCCGCGCAGAAACTTGATGACCTTCGTCGTCGAGCGGCCCTGCACCTCGATCATCATGATCGCCCGTATCGAACCGTCCTCGTAGTCCTGGCGAACGCGGATCGTAAATCCGAGCGCGGTGCCCGATTGTAGGAGCCGGTCTAGCCTTGCCTGGATGGTGCCGCGAGAGACACCCAGAATGGTCGCGAGCTTCGAAAGCGGCGCCCGCCCGTCTTCGCGAAGGATGGAAATCAGCTGGTGGTCGAGATCGTCAAAAATGTGCATGGCAATTTGTACAGTTTCACCTAGCATTTTGCCATATTTTTTGTGCACTTTTCTGCGATTTTCGAATTTTAACTCGCGCTATGTGTACCTACGCTGCTCCCTAACAAATGTCCTGAGGAGCTGTAAGCGTGGTTCAATATGTAGGCGTCAGCAATGTCGTTGAGTTGGTCCGATCCGTCGGCATCGACGCATTCCTGCTTGGTCTTGCAGACTATATCGAAGAGGATTTTCGGCGCTGGGAACAGTTCGAGAAAACCCCTCGTCTTGCCAGTCATTCCCAGATGGGTGTCATCGAGCTGATGCCGACCTCCGACGGTCAGCACTACGGCTTCAAATACGTCAACGGCCATCCCAAGAATCCTAGCGCCGGTCTTCAGACCGTGACGGCTTTCGGCGTGCTGTCCGATGTGAGCACGGGCTATCCCTGCCTGGTATCGGAAATGACGCTGATGACGGGCCTTCGCACCGCGGCGACCTCGGCACTGGCCGCGAAGTATCTTGCCCGAAAGAACTCCCGCACGATGGCGATCATCGGCCTCGGTGCCCAGTCGGAGTTCCAGGCGCTGGCGTTTCGCGCTCTTCTCGGCATCAAGAGCCTGCGCGTCTACGATATCGACGCCGATGCCGTGTCGAAGTTCCGGAGCAACATCGGCGATAAGGACTTCGACGTCCTCGTTGCAACAACAGCCGAAGAAGCTGTCGCCGGCGCTGATATCATCACCACTGTTACCGCAGACAAGCGCAATGCGACCATCCTCTCAGACAATATGGTCGGCGGCGGTGTGCACATCAACGCTGTCGGTGGTGACTGCCCCGGCAAAACCGAGCTGCAGGGCGATATCCTGCGGCGTGCCGATGTCTTCGTCGAGTTTCCGGAGCAGACCCGGATCGAGGGCGAAATCCAGCAGATGGCACCGGACTTCCCGGTCACGGAACTCTGGCAGGTCATGACAGGCGCGGCGAACGGCCGTCGCTCCGACGAGCAGATCACGATCTTCGATTCAGTGGGATTTGCGACCGAGGATTTCTCTGCGCTGCGCTACCTCCGCGACATCGTGCAGGGAACGGCCTTTTACACGGATCTCGATCTTACCACCCAGCCTGAAGATCCACGGAACCTCTACGGCCTGTTTCGCCAACCCGAGACCGTCCTGCAGCGGAGCGTTGCCTGAGCCATGAAGAGACTTTCCGTGCAGGCTCCAAAATCCGTCGTAATGATCCGGCCGCATCACTTCACGCCGAACCCGATGACCGCCAATGACAACTCGTTTCAGTCCAGCGACGAGCAGCGTGCAGCAGCAGCTGTCGCATCCGCCGCGTTCGGTGAAGTGACACGCATGGCCGAGGGCCTGGCTGCGGCCGGCGTCACCGTCCATGTGTTCGAGGATGAGACGGTTGCCACGCCCGATTCCGTCTTTCCGAACAACTGGTTCTCCACGCACTCGGGTGGCCATGTGGCCATCTATCCGATGTACTCCGCAAGCCGTCAGTCCGAACGTCGCTCGGACGTGATCGAGATGCTGAAGACCGACTACCGCGTCCAGGACGTGATCGACTATTCCGGTCTCGAGAAGGATCACGTCTATCTCGAGGGCACCGGCGCCATGGTGCTGGACCATATCGGCCGGGTTGCCTATGCGGTGCGCTCCAACCGCACCAATGAAGTCGCTCTGGAGCGCTTCTGCACGCATTTCAATTTCGAGCCGATGGTATTCGATGCCGTCGACCGCCACGGCAAGTCGATCTACCATACGAACGTGCTGATGTGCATCGGGACGGATTTCGCACTGCTTGGATCCGCGATGATCAAGGATGAGAGCCGCCGGCGCGAAATCATTGCCCGTCTTGAAGAAACCGGCCGCAAGGTCACCGAACTCTCGATCGAGCAGATCGAGAATTTCGCCGGGAACGCGATCGAGCTCGACGGGCGGGATGGCCGACTGGTCGTGCTGTCGGCGCGCGCCCTCGCCGCTCTGGATCCAGCCCAGATCGAGGCGATCGAGGAGACCACGAAGCTGCTGCCATTCGATGTTTCGACGATCGAACTCGCCGGCGGATCGGTTCGCTGCATGCTCGCTGGCATTCACCTGTCGCGCCGCGAACCGGCAGCCACACAATTGCTTTACGCAGCCGGTTGAGCCGGATAGAGAAGCCCTACGAAAATAAAGGTACCCGGAAATGTCGCAAGCCAGATCAGTTTTTCAGTTCAACTCCATCATCGTGCGCGAGCCGTCGCGTTCCGTCGTCAACGGCCTTCGCGCCGATGATCGCGGCAATCCCACCTATGAAGGCGTGAAGTCTGAGCATGATGCCTACATCGCGGCCATGCGTGATGCTGGTGTCGAGGTGACGATCCTTCCTGCGCTTGAAGCCTTTCCGGACTCGATCTTTGTTGAAGACCCCGCGCTCGTCTTCACGGAAGGCGCGATCCTGCTTCGTCCGGGTGCGGAAAGCCGCGTCGGCGAAACCGCCGAGATCACCCCGACGCTTCGCGACATGTTCGAGACCGTTCTTGATCTGCCAGGCAGCGGCTTTGCAGATGGCGGCGACGTGCTGACCACACCGAAGAGCGTGATGATCGGCCTTTCGGCACGCACCGACAAGGTCGGCGCCGAGGCTCTCTCCGCCTGCATCGAAAAACTCGGCCGGAAGGCTGAAATCGTCGCAACGCCCGAAGGCGTTCTGCACTTCAAGACCGATTGCTCGCTGCTCGACGACGAGAGCGTGCTTTCGACGGCACGCCTTGCCCGCTCGGGCGTCTTCAAGGATTTCAAGCAGATCATCATTCCGGAAGGCGAAGAGCCGGCTGCCAACGCACTGCGCGTCAATGACGTCGTTATGGTCGGCTCGGATTTCCCGCGCACGATCGAGATGCTCGACAAGCTCGGCTACAAGGTCGTGCCGATGAAGACGACGCAGATCGGAAAGATTGATGCGGGCCTGTCCTGCATGTCGCTGCGCTGGTACCGCAACGGCTGATAGCAACCTCAAGAAAAAACAGGGAGAACAGTATGCACAGCTTCTCAACGAAGATTGTCGCCGGTGTCGCGCTTCTTTTGTCCGCAGGTCTTGCACATGCCGAGGATACGATCCGCCTCGGCATGACGCCCGAGCCCTACATGCCATTCACGCAGGTCAACGCCGCCGGCGAATGGGAAGGCCTTGAAGCCGACCTGTCGCGCGCCGTCTGCGCAAAGCTCCAGTCCAAGTGCGACATCAAGCAGATGGCATGGGATGGCCTCATTCCCTCGCTGAACGAGAAGAAGGTCGACTTCATCATCGGCGCCTTCTCGATCACCGATGACCGTCGCAAGGTCGTGGATTTCAGCACGCCCTACTACACCGAAGGCACGTCCTTCGTTGGCGCCAAGTCCGACAGCACCAAGGTCACCACCGTCGATGCACCTGACGGTTCGGGCAAGATCATCGACCCGGCGATCGTGTCCGGCAAGATCGTCGGCGTGCAGACGTCGAGCGTTCAGGCGGCCTATGTCGGTAAATACCTGGCCGGCGCCGAAGCCAAGAGCTACGATACCGCCGACAATTCCGTCGCCGATCTCGTGGCGGGTCGCGTCGACTATGTTCTCATCCCGGATCTTTACATCCAGACCTTCCTGAAGACGGACGCCGGCGCCGACTACGAAGTGAAGCTCGAAGTTCCGAAGAACACCACGCTTGGCGAAGGCGTTGCCTACGCGACCCGCAAGGGTGATGCCGATACCCTCGGCAAGGTCAACGCTGCTCTTGCCGATCTCGAAAAGGACGGCACGCTGCAGAAGCTGGTCGACAAGTGGATTTTCGGCAAGTAATCGCGTGACAGCTGGGCGCCGGCTGCGGCCGCGTCCAACTGTCAACTCAATTGTCCGACTGCTTCCCTTGGATCGCCCAACGGCCTCATCGCAGCCTCGCAGTTGATCTCCTCACTATCGGCAAAACCAAGGGCCGTCCGGCCGACCGCCAAAATCAAGCCGGATCGAGCAGGTACAACGCATGGACTCATATTGGCACTTGCTTGGCTGGGGTGCGGAAGGCTGGGGCGACGATTTCGCCTGGGGCCTGCTGATGACCCTCCAGGTATCGATCATCTCCTATATCGTAGCCGTGATCTTCGGCTTTCTCGGGGCCGCCGGCAAACTTTCGAAACATCGCTCGCTCCGCCTGATCGCCGGGCTTTACACGACGGTCGTGCGCTCGCTCCCCGAATTGCTGGTTATCCTTCTTCTTTATTTCTCGGTCGCCAGCGGTGCCGAGCGCCTTCTGAAATATGCGGGCTTTGTAGACGACAGCTTCCAATTCAGCCCCTTCTGGGCTGCGATCGTCGCGCTCGCGTTCGTTTCAGGCGCCTTCA